>WBTZ01000156.1 GCA_009026175.1 Zoogloea sp.
CGGCGATCTCGTCGAAGGGGTTCATGGCCATCTTCACATTGGCCAGCTCGACGCCGCTCTGGTCGGCCTTGACGCGGACCTTGACGTTGTAGTCGATGACCCGTTTGACGGGCACGAGAATCTTCATTTGATCTTGTCTCCTGTGGGTTTATTCGATTGCCGAGGCGGACTTGGCCTGTTGGCGCAGCACGAACTTCTGGATCTTTCCGGTGGACGTCTTGGGCAGCACGCAGAACTCCACGTGCTTGGGGACCTTGTAGCGGGCCAGGTGCTCGCGGCAGTGGGCGACGATGTCGTCGGCCGTGACCTTGGCGTCTTCCTTCACCTCGATGTAGGCGGCGGGTACCTCGCCCCACTTTTCATCGGGCCTGGCGACCACCGCGGCGGTGAGCACGGCAGGGTGGCGGTAGAGGACTTCCTCGACCTCCAGGGACGAGATGTTCTCGCCGCCGGAGATGATCACGTCCTTGGAGCGGTCCTTGATCTTCACGTAGCCGTCCGGGTGCAGCACGGCCAGGTCGCCGGTGTGGAACCAGCCGCCGGCGAAGGCTTCCTCGGTGGCCTTCTCGTTCTTGAGGTAGCCCTTCATCACCAGGTTGCCGCGGAACATGATCTCGCCCATGGTCTCGCCGTCGGCGGGCACCGGCTCCATGGTCTGCGGGTCGAGCACGGTGATGGCTTCCTGCATGTGGTAACGCACCCCCTGGCGGCCGTTGCGCTCGGCGCGCTGGGCGATGGGCAGGGCATCCCACTCCGGGTGTTTGGCGCACACCGAGGCGGGGCCATAGGTCTCGGTCAGGCCGTACACATGGGTGATGTCGAAGCCGATGCGCTCCATGCCCTCGATGATTGCGGCGGGGGGCGCGGCACCGGCGATGAGGGCCGACACCTTGTGCTCGATGCCGGCGCGCAGACCTTCGGGGGCGTTGATGAGCATGCCGTGGACGATCGGGGCGCCGCAGAAGTGGGTCACCTTGTGGCTGCGGATCAGCTCGTAGATCAGGGCCACGTCCACCTTGCGCAGGCACACATTGACGCCGGCGTTGGCGGCCAGGGTCCAGGCGAAGCACCAGCCGTTGCAGTGGAAGAGGGGCAGGGTCCAGAGGTACACCGCGTGCTGCGGCATGCCCCAGCTGATGATGTTGGAGGCCGAGTTGAGGTAGGCGCCCCGGTGGTGGAAGACCACGCCCTTGGGATTGCCGGTGGTGCCCGAGGTGTAGTTGAGGGCGATCGCATCCCACTCGTCGGCAGGCAGCGACCACTTGAACTCCGGGTCGGCGTCGGCCAGGAAGGCTTCGTATTCGAAGTCGCCGAGGCGGGTGGTGCCCGGGTACTCCGGATCCAGTGCATCGATCACCAGCGGCTTGGGGCCTTCCAGCAAGGCCAGCGCGGCCTCGATGGTGGTGGCGAATTCCGGGTCGGTGATCAACACCTTGGCCTCGCCGTGGGCCAGCATGAAGGCGATGGCCTCCGGGTCCAGGCGGGTGTTGAGGGTGTTCAGCACGGCGCCGACCATGGGCACGCCGAAGTGGGCTTCGACCATGGCCGGTACATTCGGCAGCATCACCGCCACGGTGTCGCCGCGGCCGATGCCCTTGCGGACCAGAGCGCTGGCCAGGCGGCGGCAGCGGGCGTAGGTCTCGCGCCAGGTGAAGCGGCGCGCGCCATGGATCACCGACAGGCGGTCCGGGTAGATCTGGGCGCTGCGCTCAAGAAAGGACAGGGGGGACAGGGGCACGTAGTTGGCAGCGCACTTGTCCAGCCCGTGGTCGTACGGGGACTTCGACACTTATCTTCTCCTCCTGGTTTCGACGCCACGACTTGGGTGAGGCGGTGGCTCTGGGGCCTTCCCCTTTGGGAGTGCAAGCGCACCACCGGGGATCGGGGAGAAGATTCGCAGACAAACTTGTCGGAACTTTCGTGAAAATGTACTGAATGTTGTCGGGGCCGGAACTGGCCGGCGCGGATCGCTAGAATCGGCAGGACAGCCCGTCATGCCGGTCGGCGGATGGCAGGCCCCTCAGACACTGGAGCACGCATGAACGACCCTCGAGACACCGCACCCGCTGGCCCTGCAGGAGGCGATCCGTCCTTCGACCGGCGCTACCGGGAGATGCTGGGGGCCGGCCTCGACCGCCTCGACCAGGGGGTGACGGTGTTCGATGCCGAGCTGCGCATGGTGGCCTGGAACGCGACCTTCCTGCGCCTGCTCGACTTCCCGGTCTCCCTGGCCCGGGAGGGGGTCTCCTTCGAGGACTTCATCCGCTACAACGCAGAGCGCGGCGACTACGGCCCGGGTGACCCGGAAGCCCAGATCGCCGAGCGGGTGGCCCGCGCCCGCAGCTTCCAGCCCCATGCCACCGAGCGGGTCCGGCCCAATGGCCGGATCCTGTCGATCCGCGGCTTTCCGCTGCCCCATTCGGGTTTCATCACCCTCTACACCGACGTCACCGAGCAGCGCCGCGCCCAGGAGCAGATCGCCCGCCACCAGGCGGAGCTGGAGGAGCACATCGAGTCCCGCACCGAGGCCCTGACCCGCGCCAACGAGGAGCTGACGGCGGCCATCGATTCCAACAAGGCGATCACCCAGGCCCTGCGCCGCAGCGAGCAGCGCCTGCGCGAGATCACCGATGCCATTCCCGCCGCCATCGCCTACTTCGACCGGGACGGGGTCTACCGTTACGCCAACAAGGGCTATGCCGACTGGTTCGGCTGGTCGGCGGACCAGGTCGAGGGGCGGCACATCCAGGAGGTGACCGGGCAGGAGGTCTTCGAGGTGGTGAAGGCCGACGTGGCCCGCGCCCTCACCGGCGAGCGGGTGACCTACGAATACCGCCTCACCGGCCGCGACGGCAGCCCCGCCTGTGCCCGCAGCACCCTGGTGCCGGACATCGCCCCGGACGGCACCGTGCTGGGCTGTTATGTGCACTCCGTGGACGTCACCGAGCAGCGCCGCACCCAGGCTGCCCTGGCCCAGGCCCAGAAGATGGAGGCCATCGGCCAGCTCACCGGCGGCCTGGCCCATGACTTCAACAACATGCTCACGGTGGTGATCGGCAACCTGGTGGCGCTCAAGGAGAACCACCCCGACGACCCCCTCACCGAGAACTTCGTCGAGCCCGCCATGCAGGCCGCCAACCGGGGCGCCGAGCTGATCCGCCGGCTGCTTGGCTTCGCCCGCCGCCAGCCCCTGGAGCCCAGGCCGGTGGAGGTCAACGAGCTGATCCTCGGCATGTCCAAGCTGATCCGCCGCAGCCTGCCGAGCACCATCGCCGTCAGCACGGCCAGCCGCGAACCCTGCCTGGTGGCCATGGTGGATGCCCACCAGCTCGAGAACGCCCTGCTCAACCTGGCCCTCAATGCCCGCGATGCCATGCCCAATGGCGGTGAGCTGCGCATCGAATCATCCCTCGAACAGCTCGGGCTGCATGCCGCCGCCGACCTGGAGGTGCCGCCGGGCGACTACGTGCAGATCGCTGTCAGCGACAACGGCATGGGCATGGACGGCAGCACCATGGCACGGGTCTTCGAGCCCTTCTTCACCACCAAGCAGTTCGGCATGGGCAGCGGCCTCGGCATGTCCATGGTGTATGGCTTCACCAAGCAGTCGGGCGGCGGCGTGCGCATCCGCAGCCGCCAGGCGCGGGGCACCACCGTGGCCCTGCTGCTGCCACGGCTCGAGGAGGATCAGCCGGACAGCGTGATGCCTGAGGGGCGTGACCTCCGCGACACTGACCTGGCCGGCAAGCTGGTGCTGCTGGCCGAGGACGACGCCGATGTGCGCACGGTGGTGCGCATGCAGCTGTCCGAGCTGGGCTGCGCCGTGGTGGAGGCCGAGAATGGCGCCGAGGCCGCCGACATGGTCGAGAACATCCCGGCGATTGCCCTGGTCATCTCCGACGTGGTGATGCCGGGGGCGATGGACGGGCGGGCCCTGGCGCGCTTCGTGCGGCGTTTCCGGCCCGACCTGCCGATGGTGCTGATGAGCGGCTTCGCCGAATCCCAGTCGGGGCTGGATGAAGACGTGAACCTGCCCCTGCTGGCCAAGCCCTTCTCCCGCGACAAACTGCTGGCGGCCTTGCGTCCGCTGGGCGCTTGAGCGAAGCTCCCGCTGCCATGCCTACAACGACGCGAACCCCGGAACTCATCTACGTGGTGGAGGACGAAGCGGCCATCGCCCGCCTGATCGCCGACACCCTCGAGAAGTTCGGCTACCGGGCCGAGCTGTTCCGCACGGCCGAAGCCTTCTTCCATGGCCTGCGCCACAAGGTGCCCGACCTGGTCATCCTGGATCTCGGCCTGCCCGACATGGACGGCATGGCGGTGCTGCAGCAATTGCGCGGCAAGCACACCTGCGGCCTGCTGGTGGTGACCGGGCGGAGCGACACCTACGACCGGGTGATGGGCCTGGAGATGGGCGCCGACGACTACGTGGTGAAGCCCTTCGAGCCGCGGGAGCTGATCGCCCGGGTGCGCAGCATCCTGCGCCGCTACCCGGGCCAGGTGGTGATGCCGGCCGATCCGGCCCAGCGGGTGGCCGAGTTTGCCGGCTGGCGCTTCGAGCCGGGCAGCAACACCCTGATCAACCCGGCCGGCCAGCAGGAGACCCTGAGCACCGCCGAAGCCCAACTCCTCAGCGTGCTGCTGGCCCACCCCAACCACATCCTGACCCGCGAGCAGTTGCTCGGCGGGCGTGACGTGTCGGCGCTGGACCGCAGCATCGACCTGCGCATCTCGCGCCTGCGCCGGCGCTTCGAGGAAAACCCCCAGCACGCCAAGCTGATCAAGACCGTCTACGGCGCCGGCTACCTGCTGGCGTCCACCGTCACCTGGTCCTGACCACCGCCGCGTCCACCGTGCGGGCTGCATCGGCGTGGCTGCGGCGCAGGGATTCCGGCAGCAGGCGCACCAGCCAGGCCATGGCCAGCGGAACCAGCACCAGGTCGTCGATCAGGCCGAACACCGGCAGCACATCCGGCACCAGGTCCAGCGGCGACAGTACGTAAAGGGCCAGCACCGCCACCGCCGGCCGCAACCAGGCCGGGCGGTCCGGATGGCGCAGGGCGAACCACACTATGGCGGCGTCCTGACGGACCAGGGCATACAGGGCTGACAGCTTCTTCAACATGGCATGGGCTCCGGGAAGGGCGGCGAGAGCGTGTTGGACCGGCACTGCGGCGCGACGGTGCCCCGGGGTTTTGTAAGCGCGGATTGCTGCGACACTTCGTCGCAGAGCCTGGGGCCCGGTGGGCTGCCCGGTTGCCGTGGAGTAAGCTCCGGGGCATCGAACAAGAGGAGTGTCCCCGTGAGCGCAATGAGCAAGTCCGCCGGCCTGCTGCTGGCCTGTCTGCTGTCCGTCCCGGCCCTGGCCGCCGACCTGGAAATCAAGGATCCCTGGGTACGTGGCACGGTGCCCGCGCAGAAGGCCACCGGCGCCTTCATGCAGCTCAGCAGCAAGGGCGGCGTCACCCTGGTCGGCGTGGCCAGCCCGGCCGCCAGCGTGGTCGAACTGCACGAGATGGTGATGGAGAACACCGTCATGAAGATGCGCCCCGTACCGCGCCTCGACGTGAAGCCCGGCCAGACCGTCGAGCTCAAGCCCGGCAGCTACCACGTGATGCTGATCGACCTGAAGAAGCCCCTGGCCAAGGGCGACGTGGTGCCCATCACCCTCAAGGTCGAAGGCAAGGACAAGAAGGTGGAGACGGTGGATGTGAAGGCCGAGGTACGCGATCTCACCGCCGCGGCGCCGGCGATGGAGCACAAGCACCAGCACTGAGCGTGACGCCCGGGGCGGCCTGGTGCCGTCTCCTGGCAGATCCAGGCGCCCGCTTCAGGGCGCCATTTTTTTGTCGTTGCCCCTGAAGGCCGGGCGCCGCCCTCGCCTCACCATGGGGCTGCGCTCAGCGCTGGCCCTGCTGCTCCGCCAGCTTCTCCTCGATGCGGCTGACCGCCCGCTGCAGGGCCGGCAGGAAGCGCCGGTCGGCGTCCCGCTGGGGCACCATGCGGTTCAGGTACACGATGTTGATCGCCCCCAGGGGCCGTCCCTGCAGCATGATCGGCAGGGCGATGGCCCCCACCTTGCGCTGCGAGGTCCATTCCCCGTCGTTGCTGCCGAACCCCTTCTCCCGGGTGCGCTCCACCACATTGGCCACGAAGCGCGGGTCCGCCGCCAGGCGGGCCTGGTCGTCTTCGCCGGCGCGGGCCAGCTGCAGGATCTCCTCCCGCTCATCGTCCGGGCAATAGGCCAGGTAGGCCCTGCCGGCGGCGGTCAGCAGCATGGGCATGGTCTGCCCGACCATCGCGCGGTGAAAGGACAGGGGGCTGAAGCGGTGCGTGGATTCGCGGATCACCATATGGGCACCCTGGGGTGTGGCCAGGTCTGAAGGCCACACCACCGCCTGCAGCAGTTCGGACAGGGCCGGGGCGACGATGGAGGAGATCCAGTTGTCGTCCCTGAACCCCTCCGCCAGGGAGCGCACGCGCAGGGCCAGGCAATAGCTGTCGTCCGAGTCGCTGCGACGCACAAACCCCTCGCTGATCAGCGTCTCCAGCAGCCGGCGCACCGTGGTGCGGTGCAGGCCGGTGGCCTCGGCGAGCTGGCCCAGGCTGGCACGTCCACCTTCCTGCACGTTCAGGGCCCGCAGGAGGTCCAGACCGCGCGTCAGGCCGCGGACGGTGGCGTAATCGGATCTGGCGTTTTGACGTGGCATTTTATTGATTTAAATCAATGTTGTGCATCTGGTGGACGTTTCGATTTTATTTTTTGCCGGACGCCAGCACAACCCTAGAATCCCCCTCAATAACAAGTTTCTCATAACGTAATACCCGGTGCCGGCCCTTCGCCCGCCCCCCTGCGAATTCCCCCAGGCGGCCCGGGATCCAACAGGAGACAATCATGAACGACCGACAGCGTTTCGACGCTGATGTAATTGTTGTCGGCGCCGGCCCGGTTGGCCTGACCATCGCCAACACCCTCGGAATGCACGGCGTCAGTGTCCTGCTGCTGGAACGTGGCGACACCCTCATCGATTACCCCCGGGCGGTCGGCATGGACGACGAGTCCCTGCGCACCGTGCAGAGCATCGGCCTCATCGAGCAGGTGCAGCAGCACCTGACCCCGTTCCACTGGATGCGCTTCGTCAATGCCAAGGGCCGGGTGTATGCCTCGATCGAGCCGCGTACCGACGAATTCGGCTGGTCCCGCCGCAATGCCTTCAACCAGCCGGCGGTGGACCGCGAGCTGCTGGAAGGCCTGAAGCGCTTCCAGAACGCTGCGGTGTCCATGTCCACCGAGCTCGAGTCCTATGAGCAGGACGGTGAGGGCGTCACCCTCAAGGTCAAGCAGGCCGGTGTGCCGGCAACCCTGCGCTGCCGCTACCTGGTGGGCAGCGACGGTGGCCGCAGCGTGGTGCGCACCCAGCTGGGCGTCGGCTTCGGCGGCTTTACCGACACCTCCCAGTGGCTGGTGGTGGACATCCGCAACGACCCCCTCGGCGTGCCCTACATCTACATGCACTCGGACCCCAAGCGCCCTTACGTGTCGGTGGCGCTGCCGGACGGCGTGCGCCGTTTCGAGTTCATGGTGTGGGAAGGCGAAACCGAAGAGCAGATCACTGCGCCTGCGCGCATGGCCGAACTGCTCTCCAAGGTGCTGCCCGCCGGCACCGACATCAGCAAGCTCGACTTCATCCGCAAGCGCGTCTACACCCACAACGCCCGCATCGCCGACCGCTGGAAGGTGGGCCGCGTGATGCTGGCCGGCGATGCCGCCCACATCATGCCGGTGTGGCAGGGCCAGGGCTACAACACGGGCATGCGCGACGCCACCAACCTGGCCTGGAAGCTCGCCTGGGTGGTCAAGGGCAAGGCCTCCGACACCCTGCTCGAAACCTACAACATCGAGCGTCCGCCCCACGCCAAGGCGATGATCGACCTGTCCGTGGCCGCCGGGCGCATCTTCTACCCGCGCAACGTCTTCAAGGCCGCCGTGCGTGACGTGAGCACCTGGCTGCTCAACCAGATCCCCGCCTTCAAGCGCTACTTCAGCGAGATGCGCTACAAGCCCATGCCTTTCTACAGCGAAGGCCTGGTGGTGCACGAGAAGGTGGCCCGCAAGGGCTCTCCGGTCGGCCGCCTGTTCATCCAGCCGCGGGTGCGCACCCTGGATGGCGAGGTCAGGCTGCTCGACGACGTGATCGGCAGCGGCTTCGCCCTGCTGGCCTGGGGGGCCGACCCCAACTACTGGCTGAATGCCCGCAGCAAGGCCATCCTGGCTGCCATGGGAGCCCGCATCATCACCGCCAAGCCGGTGGTGCAGATGCACCGCAAGGTGGACATGAGCGACGCCACCGAGGTGATCGGTGACGAGCAGATGCGCCTCAAGGACTGGTTCGGCGAGCACCCCGGCTCCATCGTGGTGCTGCGCCCCGACCGCTTCGTGGCCGGCATCTCCTACCCGGTTGAGATCAACGAACTCCTCGACGCCGTGGCCGCCAGGATGGGCCTCAAGGTGGGGGCGGCATGAGCGCCGCCCGGCCGCCCGAAGGCGCTCGCGCCGCAGCCGATCAGGGCGACGGACGTCCGGCAGGCGCCTTCCTGCTGCAGTGCCTCTCCCACACCCCCCTGAAGGGCTACGTGGATCCGCTGCCGGCGGTGGTCGAGGAGGTTGGCCGGATGGTGGCCACCCTGCGCGCCGAGGTCGAGGCCTTTGATCCTGAGCTCGTCGTCCTGTTTGCGCCGGACCACTACAACGGCTTCTTCCTGGACACGATGCCCCAGTTCTGCATCGGTACCGCCGCCACCTCGGTGGGGGACTACACGACCTCCGCCGGCCCGCTGCCGGTGCCGCGGGAGATTGCCGAGGCCTGCGCCGAGCACGTGGTGGCCGCCGACATCGACCTGGCCATCTCCTACCGCATGCTGGTGGACCACGGCTTCGCCCAGCCCATCGAGGAGCTCACCGGCCGTCTTGACCGCTACCCGGTGATCCCGATCTTCATCAACAGCGTGGCGCCGCCGCTGGTCAGCTTCCGGCGTGCCCGCCAGCTGGGCGAGGCGGTGGGCGGGTTCATCCGCGGCCTGGGCAAGCGCACCCTGATCCTCGGTTCCGGCGGCCTGTCCCACAACCCGCCGGTGCCGCAGATGGCCACCGCCACCGCCGAGGTGGCCGAGCGCCTGATCGCCGGCCGCAACCCCAGCCCCGAGGCGCGGGACGCCCGTCAGCAGCGCACCATCGCCGCCGCCACGTCCTTTGCCGCCGGCACCAGCCCGCTGCATCCCCTCAACCCCGGGTGGGACGAAGCCTTCATGGCCGACCTGGTCCGCCAGGACTGGGCCGCACTCGATGCCTACGGCAATGCTGCCATCACCGAAGCCGCCGGCGCCTCCGCCCACGAAGTGAAGACCTGGGTGGCCGCCAACGCCGCCCTGAATGCGGCCACCGGTGGCCGCTACCGGGCCGAGGCCCGCTATTACAAGGCGATCCCCGAGTGGATCGCCGGTTTTGCCGCGCTGACCGGTGTCGCCGCCTGAGCGGCGCATCGACCCTGACTACAAAGATCCAACCGAGGAGACACTCCATGTACCTGAAGAAGCTGATCGCCCTGTCCGTCGCCGCCCTGGCCGCCACCCCCGTCCTGGCCGACATCAACGTGGGCGTCGTCGCCTCCCTGACCGGCCCGGCCGCCGCGCTCGGCGCCGAGACCAAGAAGGCCGTGGCCCTGCTCCCCACCACCGTGGGCGGCGAGAAGGTGAACTTCATCATCCTGGATGACGGCACCGACCCCACCAACGCCGTCAAGAACGTGCGCAAGCTGATCTCCGAAGACAAGGTGGACGCCATCCTCGGCCCCAACCTGATCAGCACCGCGGTGGCCATGGCCGACGTGGCCAACACCGAGAAAACCCCGATGATCTCCGTCGCCCCCCTCGACGTGAGCGGCGACAAGCGCGGCTACGTGTTCCGCAGCGAGCCCTCTGCCGACCTGATGGTGAACCGCCTGGTGGCCGACATGGTCGAGCACGGCGCCAAGACCGTCGGCTTCATCGGCTTCTCCGATTCCTGGGGCGAGCTGCTGCTGAAGTCCCTCACCAAGGCCGCCGAAGGCAAACTCAAGATCGTCGCCACCGAGCGCTACGGCCGCGCCGACCCGAGCGTCCAGGCCCAGGTCCTGAAGATCCTCTCCGCCAAGCCGGACGTGGTCTTCGTCGGCGCTTCCGGCACCCCCGCCGCGATGCCCCAGATCACCCTGCGCGAGCGTGGCTTCAAGGGCAACATCTACCAGTCCCACGGCGTCACCAGCAAGGAGTTCCTGCGGGTTGGCGGCAAGGCCGTGGAAGGCGCCCTGATCCCGGTCGGTCCGGTGCTGGTGGCTGAGCAGCTGCCCGACAGCCACCCCACCAAGAAGACCAGCGTGGCCTTCGTGAAGGAGCTCGAAGCCAAGAACGGCCCGGACTCCCGCTCCACCTTCGCCGGCGCCTCGTGGGATGCCTGGCTGCTGCTGCAGAATGGCATCCTCGCCGCCCAGAAGGCCAAAACCAAGGCCGGCACCGTCGAGTTCCGCAACGCCGTGCGCGAAGGCATCGAAAAGACCACCAAGCTGGTTGGTACCAACGGTGTCTATACCCTCAATGCCGCTGATCATGCGGGCTACGACCCCAGCGCCATCGTGCTGATCAAGGTCGAGAACAACCACTGGAAACTGGTGAAGTAAACATGACGAACGCCGCCCTTCTCGGTACCGAAGCGGCGGCCGCCCTGCTCAAGCAGGCGGCTGCCCAGGTCCAGCCCGTCGCCCCCCTGCGGGAGCGCCTCGAACGTTGCGACCAGGACGGCGCCTACGCCGTCCAGGAGGCCAACACCCGGTCCTGGCTGGCCGAGGGGCGGCGCCTCGTCGGCCGCAAGATCGGCCTCACCTCCAAGGCCGTACAGGCCCAGCTTGGCGTCGACCAGCCCGACTTCGGCATGCTCTTCGCCGACATGGGGGTGGGCGACGGCGAGCCGGTGGCCCGCGGACGCCTGATCCAGGCCAAGGTGGAAGCCGAGGTGGCCCTGGTCATCGGCCGCGACCTCAACTTCGAGCGCCACACCTACGCCGACCTGATCCGCGCCACCGAGTATGTGCTGCCGGCGATCGAGATCGTCGATAGCCGCATCGAAAACTGGAACATCCGCTTCGTCGACACCGTCGCCGACAATGCCTCCAGCGGCCTCTTCGTGCTGGGCGGCCAACCCCGCCTGCTGAAGGACGTGGACCTCACCGCCTGCGCCATGGAAATGCGCCGTGGAGGCGAAGTGGTGTCCCGCGGCAACGGCCGCGCCTGCCTGGGCAGCCCGCTCAACGCGGCGGTGTGGCTGGCCGACGTGATGGTCCGCTACGGCCGGCCGCTGCAGGCGGGCGACATCGTCCTCACCGGCGCCCTCGGCCCGATGGTGGCTGTCGGCCAGGACGAAAGCTTCGACGTGAGCATCGAAGGCCTCGGCACCGTCAGCGCCCGCTTCGAGTGATTCCCAGGCCGCTGCCAAACCAACGTGAGAGAGAGACAGGCATGACCAACAAGATCAAATGCGCCCTGATCGGCCCCGGCAACATCGGCACCGACCTGCTGGCCAAACTGCAGCGCAGCCCGGTGCTGGAACCGGTGTGGATGGTGGGCATCGACCCGGAATCGGACGGCCTCAAGCGGGCCCGCGAGATGGGCCTGAAGACCACCGCCGAAGGCGTGGACGGCCTCTTGCCTCATGTGAAGGCCGACGGCGTGCAGATCGCCTTCGACGCCACCAGCGCCTACGTGCACGCCGAGAACAGCCGCAAGCTCAATGAGCTGGGCGTGCTGATGATCGACCTGACCCCCGCCGCCATCGGCCCCTACTGCGTGCCGCCGGTCAGCCTCGTCGAGCACGTCGGGCAATCGCCGTCGCCGGGCCGCTCCCAAGACGGCGGCGCCCCCTCGGGGGGCAGTGCGGCGCAGAGCGGCGCACGTGGGGGCCTCTTCAAGGAGATGAACGTCAACATGGTCACCTGTGGCGGCCAGGCGACGATCCCGATGGTCGCCGCGATCTCCCGCGTCCAACCGGTGGAATACGGCGAGATCATCGCCACCGTGTCGAGCAAGTCCGCCGGC
>WBTZ01000283.1 GCA_009026175.1 Zoogloea sp.
AATAGTAAAAAGGAAGAATATGAAATATCTCGTTTTCGTAATTATTTCTTTGTCGGTGTTCGGGTGTGCCAGTGACGACATGACCACTGCCATGAATCCGGTTATCGTAAATTTAACGGTCAGTCCGTCAGACAATCAAACAAGTGTATCCACTTCTTCGGCGATCACACTAACATTCGCAAAAGCAGTTGATCAAACGGTAGTTGAGAAGCATTTCCGGTTAATGAATGAACGTTCCTATCCCGATTCTCTCTGTCCCATATCTTCAACAATGAATCATGGGCAAATGTCTATGGCGATGATGGACAGCATGAAGATGAATCATCTTGACAGTATCCATGCATTATCGGGTAAGTTTTATTGGAGCACGGATGGCAAGAGCTGCACGTTCAAACCCGATTCAACACTTTATCCCGGTATGCAGCATATGATCCACTTGGGTGATGGGATGGTGCGGATGATGGAATCTTCAATGGGTTCAATGGGAATGATGGGCCGCAATGGAATGGGGGCAGGAATGGGAATGACATTTCACTTTACAACAGTCAGCAGCACATTAGGCGGCGGACATGACTCACATCATCCATAAAGGGTTATTTATGAAAAACATGCAATCGGCGGTATCATTTTTCGTTATAACACTATTAAGTTTAACGTTTTCTTCGTGTATGCATGCCGTTATGATGGGAGGTCATGAAGGCCACGAAGGAATGGAATCTACAACCATCACGAAAGAAGTCTCCAGCGGTGACTATACACTTGCTGTCACCATTCCACCGATGGAGGCAAATAGGGAAGTAACGATCTCAATAACTCTAAAATCGAAAGACGGAGTTCCTGATAGTGCGACAATCCATTTTATGATTATGAAATCGGAAATGGGTGGTGCTACTTCCGGCCATGATCATGGTTCGAAGGGCGATTCTGAAGAGTTCAAACCTATTCATCAGACGGTTTCAATCATAAACGGTACGGCGTCTGTTGCGCATACACCTACAAGCATTGGCCAATTTTCCCTTTCTGTTGAGACCGTGGTCGATTCCGTTGCTCTCTCAACTGAATTGAATTTCATGGTACACGAGAAAAAAGGACAAGGGATGATGGGAATGATGGGAATGGGCGCCGACTGGGATTATCCGATTCTCGGAGTGCTGGCTATGGGTGCTATGATGATAACGATGTGGGCAGTACGAGGCGGAATTTAAATACCCTGCTTAGTCGTTTTCGTGGGGTTCCTTAAGGCAACGCGGGAGATCGAAGTTGGTTTCCCGCTTGCCTTTTATTTATGATCCTTTCCCGAGTCTTAGAATGCGTAATGCACCTCTTGCAACAATTCCAAAGATAACTATTCCTACGATGAGATCAGGATAGTTCGAATTAGTGAGCAGAACAAACACTCCGGCAGAAATTACTCCGATATTGACTATCACGTCGTTTGATGTAAAGATCATACTTGCCTGCATATGAACCTCGTTACTTTTGCTTTTTTGCAGTAAATACAAACTTGCCGCATTTCCAATAAGTGCTAATGCTGAAATGCCAATCATGATCTGAAACGAAGGAACTTCCTCGATCCCAATAAATCGGCGAAGTACTTCAACAAATCCAAGCACCGCTAAAGATAACTGAAAGTAGCCGCTGATGGTAGCGACCCACTTCTTCCGGTGCATCGTGCTACCGACTGCAAACAAACTAAGTCCATAGACAATACTGTCTGCCAGCATATCCAGACTATCAGCAACTAATCCCATAGATTGCGCAATGATACCAGTCGTCAATTCCAGCAAAAAGAAGAAGGCATTAATTGCCAACACCTGATATAATAGTGTCCGTTCTGTCGAATGGTGATTTTTTTGCTCAAAAGTGTCAAATGCTGCTGTATCTATTAATTGTGTATCAAATTTGAGACTATCCAAGGCATTGAAAATATCATCCTGAGATCCAGAATGAACCACTTCAAGTTTTCTCATTGGAATGTCAAATGACAAAGACGAAATCGAGGCCAGCCCTTCTAACTTCATCCGAATCATCTGTTCTTCTGAAGCACAATCCATTTTTGGAATTTTATATGTCGTTTTATTCAT
>WBTZ01000157.1 GCA_009026175.1 Zoogloea sp.
GCCCCTCCGCAATCGCCCTCGCCGTAGCCTGCAGGTCTTCCAGATGCGCTTCCACGACCTTGTTGCGCAGCTTGTACCGCCGGGGCCACACCAGGTTGATGCAGCCGGGGACGCCGGTGGGGGTGAGGATGGGCACGGCGATGGCGTCGAAGCCGTCGTCGAAGACGCTGATGTCTTCCTGGGCGCCGCCGAAGCCCGGGTCGCGGGCGGCATAGCCCTGGCGGCGGGTTTCCTCGAGGACTTCGGGCAGGCGGCCCTGGGCCAGGAAGCGGGCGCTCAGGGGATTGGCGGGCGGATGTTCCGCGTAGTGGGCGAGGGCGGCTTCGCGTTCTGCGTCGGGGCAGAAGGCCAACCAGGCGCGGCCGGGGGCGGAGAGGATCAGGTCCACCCGGAAGCCGATCTGGTAGCGCGGGTTCATGGCCAGGCCGGACAGGCGCCGGGAGCTTTCGGCCAGTTCCATCTGGAAATCGTCGTAGATCAGCAGGTCGGAGGGCCACAGGGCCTTGCGTTGCAGGGCGGCCAGGTGGGGGGCGGCGAGTTCGGCGAAGCGCAGGTTGCGTTCGGCCGGGCGGCTGCCGATGTGCAGGGACACGCTGCGTCGCCAGCGTCCGTCGCCGATGGCGCGCCAGGCCAGGCCGGCGGCTTCCAGGGTATGCAGGATGCGCAGCAGGGTCGGCTTGGGCAGGGTGGTGCGCAGGTGCAGATCCTGCAGTGCCCGGCCTTCGTGCTGCTCGAGCAGGCGCAGGACTTCGAGTCCGCGCTCGAGGGCCCGTATGGACTTCATCTGTTCTCCGCTTAAGAGGCTTTCCGGCTCGACAGTATGGAGCGTGGCGCCCACAATTCGACTCCTTGATCCGCTCCGGTGACGTTCTCGATGCCGCATCCCAATCGATCGAAGGGGGCCGGTGGCGCCGCGCTCTCCATCCTGCTGAGCTTTGTGCCACAGGTCTACGCCGGCGATCCGTCCACCTGCGCCGCCATTGCCGACAATACCGAACGCCTGGCCTGCTATGACCAGGCCGTCGGGCGTCCCCACCAGGAAGCTCCGCCGCCCGCAGAGGCTGGCACCACGGCCTTCAGTGCCCGCTGGGAGCTGGATGCGGAGGACAAGCGTGGCACCTTCCTGATCCGCCCTTACCGGCCGACCTACATGCTGCTCGGCCGGTGGACCGATTCGCCCAATCGTCTCCCGGCCTCTCCGGCCCGCAACCATGCGGTGACCGAGCCGATGGACGTGACGCCGGTGGAGGCCAAGTACCAGATCAGCTTCAAGACCAAGCTGTGGGAGGGCCTGGTGGGCCACCATGGTGACCTGTGGCTGGGCTACACCCAGCAATCCAACTGGCAGGTCTACAACAAGAGCAATTCCTCGCCCTTCCGCGAGACCGACTACGAGCCCGAGCTGATGGCGGTGTTCCGCAGCAACCTGGATGCGGGCCTGGGCTTCAAGGTGAAGATGTTGTCGGTGGGCATCAACCACCAGTCCAACGGGCGTGCCCAGCCGCTCTCCCGCAGCTGGAACCGCCTGATGACCCAGGTGGGGGTGGAGCGGGGCGATTTTGCGCTGCTGTTGCGGGGCTGGCACCGCTTCGAGGAGAAGCTCAGCAACGACGACAACCCGGACATCACCCGCTACCTGGGCAATGGCGAGATCCAGGCCATGTGGAAGCTGGGTGAGCATGGCATCGGCCTGAACCTGCGGGGCAACCTGCTGGACAGCCGCGGCTCTGCCCAGCTGGACTGGAGCTTTCCGATCCATCGCAACCTGAAGGGCTATCTGCAGCTGTTCAGCGGATACGGCGAAACCCTGATCGACTACAACCATCGCCAGACCGTCTTCGGCCTGGGGGTGTCGCTGGTGGATTGGTTGTAGGGCGCGTGCGGGAACGGGGTGTAGGGGCGGCTTCAGCCGCCCGCAGGTGCCAGCTCGGAGTCCGCGGGCGGCTGAAGCCGCCCCTGCACCGCTCCTAGATTGAGTCGGAAACCCGTCCGAGCAGGGCGGTGAACCAGAAGGTGCTGCCTGTGCCGGGTGTGCTGGTGACGCCTGTCCGGCCACCCATCAACTCGGCCAGCTGGCGGTTGATGGCCAGGCCGAGGCCGTTGCCGCCGTGCTTGCGGGTGGGGGAGGCGTCACCCTGCTCGAAGCTCTGGAAGATCCGGTCCTGGTCTTCCAGGGGCACGCCGATGCCGGAGTCCTCCACCTCGAAACGCACCAGCATTCGCGTGCCGCGATGGTCCTGCACGCGTATGCGCAGGGCGACAAAGCCGCTGGGGGTGAATTTCACCGAGTTGCTGATGTAGTTCACCAGCATCTGGGCGAGCCTGGCCCTGTCTCCCCTGAGTTCTCCGGGCAGGCCGCTGATATCCACCCGGTAGTCCAGGGCCTTGCTGCGCAGGCTCTCGCCGGTGGCGTCGACAACGTCCTGCAGCAGGTCGGAGACCCGGAAGTCCTGCTCGTCGATCTGCATGCGCCTGGCCTCGATCTGCGCGAGGTCGAGGATGTCGTCGAGCACCAGGTGGAGCTGCCGCGCCGCGCCGATGACCTTGTCCAGGCGCATCTGCAGGCCGGCGTCGTCGATCCTGCTGCGGATGACCGCGGTGAAGCCGAGGATCGCATTGAGGGGCGTGTGGATCTCGTGGCTCATGTTGGCGAGGAAGCTGCTCTTGGCCCGGTTGGCGGCTTCGGCCAGCTCCTTGGCCGCCTGCAGCTCGGCAGTACGCAGGCCGACCTGCTCCTCCAGCTGGTGGCGGCTCTGCTCGAGCTCCCGGAGCATGCGGGTCCTCTCGGTCTGGTCCACGAACTGGATCAGGAGGTGGCGTTCGGCCCGGATCTGCACCGGCAGGATCAGGCAGTCGGCCCAGATCTCCCGGCCAAACGAGGTGACCACGTGGATCTGCCGCTGTTGCTGGGTGTTGCTGTCGAGGGCGCGCAGGCAGTCCTCCAGGAGGCCCGTCGCCTGCCAGGTCTGGAGTCGGCGGAAGCTCTGCTCCAGCAATTGGGCGCGCGTGGCACCCACCAGGCGCGAGTAGGCTTCGTTGGCCATCACGCAGGGGCCGGCTGCCTCATAAACGCCGATCGGGACCGGCGAGGCCTGCAGCACGGCGTCGCTGAAGCGCACGGCCTCGTGCAGGCGGCTTTCGGCGAGCCGGCGCTCTTCCACCTCGGCCTTGAGCCGGGCGTTGAAGTCGGCCAGCTCGGCGGTCCGCTCCACGACACGTTGTTCGAGCAGGTCGCGCTCGCGGTTCAGATCCGTGAGGGCCTGGCGGCGCTGGCGCGCGACGCGGACCAGGGACAGGATCAGGGCGGTCTGCAGGGCAAGGATCAGCGCGGTGCCCAGGATCTCGGTGCGATAGCGGTCCCAGAAGCCGATCGGCGCGTTGATGACCGTACTGCCCCTGGGCAGGCTGTCCGGTGCGATGCCGAAGCGCTTCAGTACCTCGTAGTCGAAGAGGTTGCGGGTGGGAGAACTCATCTTCACCGGGATTGACGAGGGGGCCTCGCCATCGAGGATGCGCAGGGCCATGGCGGCAGCTTCGCGGCCCTGGTCGCGTCCGCTGAGGACATGGCCGCCGATGACCCCGGTGCCGAGGTGAAAGTCCCAGAACGTGTAGACGGGCACGGGGCTGGCCGCGACGACCAGGCGGCCATTTTCCAGGGGCGTCAGGGCCCGCCCCGCGCCCTGGTCCGCCGTCTGGCCCACCAGGAACACCAAGCTGTCCTTGCCCAGCCCGGCGAGGCGGGCACGGATCTCGGCCATGGATGCATCCTTGAGGACCACCAGCTCATGCTGCTGGCGCAGCATCGGGAACACCCGGGTTTCCGCCTCCCGGGTGTTCAGCGCGCTGCTGGTGTCGCCCGTGGACAGGATGAAGACGAGCTTCCTGATTCCGCTGTGGACCTTGAGTGCCAGGGCCACCGTGGCCGGGATGTCGATCTCTTCGTTGACTCCGGTGACGTCCGGCACATTCCGGATCACCTCCGGCACGAAGTTGTTGTAGCCGCAAAAGACGATGGGTTGGCCGGGAAACAGCCTCTGACGGTAGCGCAGGGCGAAGTCGAAGGCCGCATTGTCGGAGGCGATGATGATGTCGTGCCTGAAGTTGCGGTACTTGGCCGCCAGTGCATCGGCGAGGATCGCCTCCTGCTTGCGCTCCGGAAAGCGGCGGCTGTCGAGGTATTCCACCGACAGCTCCACGGGTCGGGAGTGGCCGCCGAGTCTCTCCCGTATGCCTTCGCTGACATCGTGGCCCCAGGCATTGCCCGGGTCGTAGGAGTCGATATGGAGAATGCGTACCGGGGCGGTCGGGTCCGCGCTGTCTCCGGCGGCAGGGCTGGCAAGGCTGACGCACAGCAGGCACCAGGCGATCAGGCGGGCTGCCAGCCAGGGGGCAAGGGGGGCCGGGGGCCAGCAGGCCTCAGTGACGGAGCTTCGCATCGGTCGGTATCGGGCATCCGATTTCGTGGGTCGGCTGGCGTTCCGGTGCTGCTTCCGCGGCCGGCGGGAAGGCAGTTGCCGGATCGGACGATAGAATCCGTGATCTTCCGCTCAAGTATCGCCCATGCCGAGTCCGCTTGCCCTGAAATATCTCCACGGTTATCCCGAGTCCCTGGTGTCCCGGGTGAGGTCCATGCTGGAGCAAGGCCAACTGGGGCCCTGGCTGCAGGCGAGGTATCCGGTCCTGCACGAGGTGCGCAACGACACCGCGCTGTACGAGTACGTGACCGACCTCAAGTCCCGCCATCTGCGCAATGCCGAGCCCCTCAGCAAGGTGGGCTTCGACGGCAAGCTGCAGAGCATCCACAATGCTCTGGGAACCCACACCACGGTGGCCCGGGTGCAGGGCGGCAAGATCAGGACCAAGCGCGAGATCCGTGTCGCCACCCTGTTCCGCGAGGCGCCGCCGGAGTTCCTGCGGATGATCGTGGTGCACGAGCTGGCCCATCTCAAGGAGCGCCAGCACGACAAGGCCTTCTACCAGCTGTGTTGCCGGATGGAGCCGGACTACCACCAGCTGGAGTTCGACGTGCGGGCCTGGTTGTGTTGGGAAGAGGCGCTGGGGCAGCGTTTGTGGGGGCCCGGCGGGACCGGGCCGTCTTCAGCCGGGTGAGGCGGACGGCGGAGTCGCCGCCCGCATGTGCCGTCCCCGAGCCACGGGCACGGGGAAGCGCATTCAGAGGCTGAGGCTGCCCTTGAGCTTGTCGAAGCTCTTGACGCCCATGCCCTTCACCCCGACGAGTTCGTCCAGGCTCTTGAAGGGGCGGGCGGCCACGATGGCGGCGGCGACCGTCTTGGACAGGCCCTTGACGGCGGCCAGTTCGGCGGCGGTGGCCGTGTTGATGGAGACGCTGGCCGGCGCCGCTGCAGCGGCCTTTGCCTTGGGCGCCGCCTTGGTGGCGGGTTTGGCGGCAGGGCTGGTGCTCCCGGCGGGCGCTTCCTCGACCGGAGCAACGGCGCTGGCTTCGTTCCAGGTGACGGGCAGCGGGAAATTGCTGAAGTCACGGGTCACGTAGCCATTGGCCGACCACTCGCGCAGCAGCAGGGCGATGTACCAGGTGCCGGCAGGGTGGGCGGCGAGGGCCTGGTTGAAGGCCAGATCCTGCCAGGCTTGCTGGCCGGCCAGGCTGCCCAGGGTGGTGGTGGCCAGTTGCCGGCCTTCCGGCTCACCGGCCTGGTAGGGCGCGGGCAGCGCCCACAGCTCCAGGGCCAGGGTGCCGCTCAGGTTGTCCGGGGTGCGGGGGTTGCTGACGCGCTCGACCGCCACGCTGACCTTGTCGTCCGCCAGGCTGAAGCTGCTGGTGCCGTCGAGGCGCGGCTGCATGAAGCTCTCGGCGCGGGGGAAGTTGACGTAGTCCTGGACCTGCTCGAAGCGGCCATCCTGGCCGGCGGCAAGGATCAGCACCAGGTTGTGGTCGGCGCGGCCGGCCGGCGGAAAGGCGTCGGTGGAGGCGCTGAACCAGGTGGTGCCGCTGCTGCCGGGCGCCGCAACCGCTACTTCGGCGATCTTGGCGGCGGAGACGGGGCGGCCGTCGAAGGGCGTTTCGCAGGCCCACAATTGCAGCGCCCACTCCTGGCCGAGGGCTGCCGCGGGGTCGTCGACCAGCAGCTCCGCGTCGAGGCGGACGCGGTCACCGTCGAAGGCGTAGCCGTGTTCGAAGCCGATGCGGATGGCGCTGGAGGCGGAGCTGAGGGGGGCCTGGAGGGTTTGGAACGTGCTCATGGGGGAGTCCTGCCGGAATGCGAGGTCGCGGATTCTGAGGGCGGGCCGATGGCAGCGTCAATCTCTTGGCGATCGAATTTTTGGATGCACCGAGTCGGGGCGCAAAATGCTGGAAAGCCGCACCAATACTGGGCTTGCACTGTATTGGTGCGGTTATGTCGTTCGCATCAGAGCAGGACGATGTCGAACTGCTCCTGGGCGTAACTGGCTTCCGGGTGCAGGGAGATCGTCTTGTCGATGAAGTCCGACAGCATGGCCAGGGACTGGGATTCCTCCTCGTGGAAGAGGTCGATCACATTGGGGGCGGCCAGCACGCGGAACTCCCTGGCATTGAACTGGCGGGCTTCCCGCAGCAGTTCGCGGAGGATCTCGTAGGCCACGGTGCGGGCGGTCTTGACCTCGCCGCGCCCGCTGCAGGTGGGACAGGGCTCGCACAGCAGGTGGGCGAGGGACTCCCGGGTGCGCTTGCGGGTCATCTCGACCAGCCCGAGGCTGGTGAAGCCGTTGACCGTCATCTTGGTGTGGTCGCGGGACAGGGCCTTGCGGAATTCATCGAGCACGGCATTGCGGTGCTCGGCGCTCTCCATGTCGATGAAGTCCACGATGATGATGCCCCCCAGGTTGCGCACCCGCAGCTGGCGGGCAATCGCCTGGGCGGCTTCCAGGTTGGTCTTGAAGATGGTGTCGTCGAAATTGCGGGCGCCCACGAAGCCGCCGGTGTTGACGTCGATGGTGGTCATCGCCTCGGTCTGGTCGATGATCAGGTAACCGCCTGATTTGAGATCCACCCGTCGGGCCAGGGCCTTTTCGATCTCGGCTTCCACGCCATGCAGGTCGAACAGCGGGCGCTCGCCGGTGTAGTGGTCGAGCAGCGGCTGCACCTGGGGCATGTATTCGCTGGCGAAGCTGGTGAGCTTCTGGAAGTTCTCCCGGGAGTCGGCGACGATGCGCGTGGTGGCGTCGGTCACCAGGTCGCGCAGGACGCGCTGGGCCAGGTTGAGATCCTGGTAGAGCACGAAGGGCGGGCGTGCCCCGACGGCCCGGTTGCGGATTTCGGCCCACAGTTTCTTGAGGTAGGCGATGTCGGCGGCGAGCTCCTCGTCGGAGGCGTTCTCGGCCATGGTGCGCACGATGTAGCCGCCCGGCTCGTTGGGTGGCAGCAGGCGGCTGACCCGCTCGCGCAGGGCCTCCCGACCGGCCTCGTCACCGATCCGCTGGGAGATCCCGATGTGCTTGTCCTGGGGCAGGTACACCAGCATGCGGCCCGCGATGGAAATCTGGGTGGACAGGCGGGCGCCCTTGGTGCCGAGGGGGTCCTTGAGGACCTGCACGATCAGGTTCTGGCCTTCGGACAGGATCCTTTCGATCGGGCGCACGGCTTCCCCGGCATGGCGGTCGGACCAGATGTCGGCCACGTGCAGGAAGGCGGTGCGCTCCAGGCCCACGTCCATGAAGGCGGACTGCATGCCCGGCAGCACGCGCACGACGCGGCCCAGGTAGATGTTGCCGACGATGCCCCGGCTGGCGGTGCGCTCGACGTGGACTTCCTGGACGACGCCCTGCTGCATCAGCGCGACGCGGGTTTCCTGGGGGGTGAAATTGATCAGGTATTCTTCAGACATGATGCGGGTGACAAACGGAGATGGGCGATGGCCCCGCGTGAAGCCATCGCCGATCGCCGCTCGTCCGGCATCGGTGGCGTGGTGCGCGCCACGCTCTGGTAAGTGTCTCTCTCCTCCTGGCCCGGCGGCTTGCGACAAGCCGCTGCCGGTCAGAGAGGATAGCCGAATTCCTGCAGCAGGGCGGCGGTCTCGAACAGGGGCAGGCCCATGATCCCGGTGTAGCTGCCGCGGATCTCCTCGACGAAGACGGCGGCGCGCCCCTGGATGCCATAGGCGCCGGCCTTGTCGGCGGCCTCGCCGGTGGCCACGTAACGCCGGATTTCCGCGTCCTGCATGGGGCGGAAGCGGACCTGGCTGGTGGACAGGCGCTGGGCGTAGCGCTCTCCATCCGTGACCACCACTGCGGTGAGGATCTGGTGGGTGCGTCCGGACAGTTCGCGCAGGATGGAGATGGCGTGCTCGCCGTTGTCCGGCTTGCCGATGATCTCGCCGTCCAGTTCGAGGGTGGTGTCGGCGGCCAGCAGCAGGCGTGGGGGCAGGTTGCGCCAGCGGACACGGTTGATGCCGCCTTCGGCCTTGGCGCGGGCCACCCGCTGCACGTAGGTCACCGCGTCCTCGCCGGGGCGGGTGTCCTCGTTGATGTCGTCGTCGTGGCGCCCGGCCCCCCGGAACAGCAAGGGCTCGAAGCCCACGTGGATCTGCTTGAGCAGCTCGCGCCGGCGGGGGCTGTTGGAGGCGAGGTAGATCGGCGGGTGGCTCATCTCACTCCCGGTGGTAGGGATGGTTCTTCAGCAGGCTCCAGGCCCGGTAGATGGCCTCGGCCAGCATGACCCGCACCAGCGCGTGGGGCAGGGTCAGGCTGGACAGGCGCATGGTCTCGTGGGCGCTGGCCTTGAGCGCAGGGTCGAGCCCGTCAGGCCCGCCGATGATGATGGCCACGTCGTCGCCCCCGGCCTGCCAGTTCTCGAGGCGTCGGGCCAGGGCCCGGGAGGTGATGTCCTCGCCCCGCTCATCGAGGATGACCCGCCGGCAGCGGGCCGGCAGGGCGGCTTCGATGCGCGCCGCCTCGGCGGCCATCATGGCCTCCACGGTCTTGCCGGTGGTGCGCGGCTCGGCCTTGACCTCGATGAGCTGCAGCGGCAGTTCCCGGGGCATGCGCCGGGCGAAGTCCTCAAAGCCGGTGTCCACCCAGTCGGGCATGCGGGTTCCGACCGCGACGAGCAGGAGTTTCATGGTCTGGGGGAGGGATGCCTGCGCCGCGCGCCGCTCAGGCGCTGCGGACGATGGATGGACGGCCTGCGCGCAGCGGCGTGCCGGCCCACAGCTCCTCGAGGTTGTAATAGGCCCGTACGGCCGGCTGCATGACGTGCACGACGATGCTGCCCAGATCCACCAGGACCCATTCGCCGGAGTCCTCGCCTTCGATGCTGAGGACTTGTTCTCCCGCCTCGCGGACCTTGTCGGCGACGTTGCGCGCCAGGGCGCGGGTCTGCCGGTTGGAGTCACCGGTGGCGATGATGACGCGCTCGAAGAGGGCGGTCAGGCGGGTGGTGTTGATGACCTCGATGTCCTTGGCCTTGATGTCTTCAAGGGCGGATACGACGAGGCTTTCGAATTGGCTGATGTCCATTGAGTCAGAGATAGAGTTGGTGCAGGGAAATATAGTCAAGAACCGGCGGGGGAAGCAAATAGCGCAGGCTGTTGCCGGAAGCGGCCCGGTTGCGGATGTCGGTGGCGGAGATGGCCAGGGGCGTCATCGAAAAGGGCACGATGCGCCCGGCTGGCGCCTCGCCGAGGGCCGCCGCCGTGGCCTGCCTTTCGGCCAGCTGCGTGGCCAGCGGAGGGGGCAGGGCCGCGCTGTCGAGGCTGTAGCCGGGGCGGTTGGCGACGGCGATGTGGGCAAAGTCAAAGAGGGCTTCCCAGCGCCGCCAGGCGGGCAGGCCGAGGAAGGCGTCGAGCCCGAGGAGGAGGACCAGCGGGCGTGCCGGCCCGAGGGCCGCACGCAGGCGCTCCAGGGTGAGGATGGTGAAGCTGGCCTGCTCCGCCTCGACCTCGGCCGGGTCGATCTCGAAGCCGGGGTTGTCGGCGACGGCCAGGCGCGCCATGGCGAGGCGGGCCTGGCCGCTGGCACCAGGGGCCTCCCGGTGGGGCGGCTGGCCGGCCGGGATCAGGCGCACCCGCTCCAGGCCGAGGGCTTCGCGGGCGGTCTCGGCCAGGCGCAGATGGCCGTAGTGGATCGGGTCGAAGGTGCCGCCGAACAGGCCCAGGGGGCCGCCGCCTGCGTCAGGCTGCGTCATCGGGGCCGATGCGCTCGAACACGTCGAGGGCGTTGGCGTAGAAGCTGGCGAAGATCACCGGGATGAAGATGACCGGGAAAGCCAGGGCCGGCAGCAGGGCGAGCAGCGGAGAGACCAGTTCGAGCACCCCGATCAGGATCGCCGCACCCAGCGCCACCAGCATCAGGCCGACGCCGTAGGCCAGGAAGGCGCGCCAGTTGCGCATGCAGGCCACGAAGCTGAAGAACAGGGCCTTGCCCGCCGGGATGCGGCCCCAGCCGGCCAGCAGCGGTGCGAACCAGTAGGCCATCATGACCGGCGTGGAGCCGATGGTGGCGACCAGCAGGGCGAGGCTGAAGGCGGGGTCTTCGAGGGCATCGTCCCAGTCGGTCTTGCCGAGCAGGGCCTTGGACAGCTTGGTGTTCATCTCGCTGTCGATGAGCATGCTGATGCCCATCACGGCCAGGGTTCCGGCCAGGTACAGACCGCCGATCTTGACCAGCTCGGGGAAGTTCTGGCGAAAGCCCGAGACCAGGATGTCCGGCCCGGCCTTGCGGCGTTCGGCGGCGGCCTTGCAGCCGTTGAAGATGCCGAGGGACAGGGCCGGCATCACCAGGGACATCAGGACCTGGCCGATGAAGGGCACGGCGGCGATGACGAGCAGCGCCAGCGACGAGCCGAACACCAGGAAGGTGATCAGGGCCGGGTTGCGCCGCCACAGGTTGAAGCCGTCGAGGATCCAGGCCCAGCCGCGGTGGGCGGGGAGTATGCGTGCCTGCATGGCTTACTCCGCGGTGGGCGCGTCGGAGGGCGCCGGCAGGGCAGGTGGGGTGCCGAAGATGTCCTGGTAGGACGCGTACAGGGTGCCGGCGAGCACGGGCACCAGCACCAGCACACCGAGCCCGGCGGGGACCATGGCGACCCAGATCAGCACGTAGATCAGCACCCCGAGCAGCACGAAGGCGCCGAAGTTGCCGAAGCAGGCCGACAGGGAGAGCTTCATCGCGTCCAGCGGCGGGGTGTCGCGCAGCACCACCAGCGGCGCGGCGAACCACAGGGCGGTGATCAGCAGGACCCACAGGATGGAGAACACCATGCTGCCCAGCACCACCCCGCTGATCAGGCCCAGGCCGAGACCGGCGAGGGCGCCGACCACATAGCCGGTGAGGGCGGCACCGCCGCCGATGATGGCCGACACGAAGCCGGCGATCAGCCCGCCGAGGAGGTAGAACACCCCCACCAGGGCCAGGTTGCCGGAGTGCACCCGCAGCCCGGCGAAGAGGTGCTCGATGCGCAGGGGCCGGCCGGCGGCCTGGTCGTGGCAGCCCAGGACCATGCCTGCCACCATCACGGGGAAGCCGATCAGCACCACGGCCCAGCCGAGCAGCGGCACCAGCCCGAGCACGAACAGCATGATGATGAAGATCACGCTGATCGCCACCCACACCCCCGGATTGCCGGTGAAGGTACGCCAGCCCGCCTTCAGCCAGACCAGGGCCTCGGTGGGCGGCACATGGCGCGACGCAGGGT
>WBTZ01000284.1 GCA_009026175.1 Zoogloea sp.
GCCCCGAGCCCCGAGCCCCGGGCTCGCGTGCAGATGCCTGCGGGAGATCTCGGCAGTCTTGGCTGGGACGATCTCGAGGCCCGCATCCGCGGCTGCGAGGGCTGCGTGCTGTGCAAGCGGCGCAAACAGGCCGTGCCCGGCGTCGGTGACAGGGAGGCCGACTGGCTCTTCGTCGGCGAGGGGCCGGGGGCCGAAGAGGATGAACGCGGTGAGCCCTTCGTCGGGCAGGCCGGGCGCCTGCTCGATGCCATGCTGGCGACCATCGACCTGCGGCGGGGCGAAGACGTCTATATCGCCAATGCGGTCAAATGCCGGCCACCCAACAACCGCACGCCCGATGCTGCGGAGCTGGCTGCCTGTTTTCCCTACCTGGCGCGCCAGATCGAGCTGGTCAGGCCGCGCCTCATCGTGGCCCTCGGGCGGCCCGCCGCCCAGGCGTTGCTGAACGAGGAAGTCCGCATCGCCGCATCACGGCGCAAACTTTTCGATTACAAGGGCATTCCTGTCGTGATCACCTACCATCCGGCCTATCTGCTGCGTAACCTGGCCGACAAGGCCAAGGCATGGGAGGACTTGTGCTTCGCCCGGGCCAGGATGGCCGAGTTGCGGAACGGCGAAACCTGATCTTGCATTTCTGCGGGCGGACAGAGCGCTCGCCGGGCGAGGCGAGGCCGGGCGGCGATTCCGTTTGGGTTATTCTTCTCCACCGGGTTTCCGGGCTTTTGGCTCAATTTCATCTTTCGAGGGCGTGTGGCATGTCCATCAAGTCTCTGCTGTCCCTGGTCCTGTCCCTGCTGCTGCTGTCCGGCTGTGGCTACAACCAGATCCAGATCAACGACGAGCAGGTCAACGCGGCCTGGTCCGAGGTGCTCAACCAGTACAAGCGCCGTGCCGACCTGATTCCCAACCTGGTGCAGGTCGTGCAGGGCTATGCCAGCCACGAGAAGGAGGTGCTGACCCGCATCACCGAGGCCCGCTCCAATGTGGCGGGGATCAAGGTGACGCCGGAACTGGTCAACGATCCTGAAGCCATGGCCCGCTTCCAGAAGGCCCAGGCCGAGCTGTCGGGCGCACTGGCGCGCCTGTTGGTGGTGTCCGAAAACTATCCCAACCTGAAGGCCGATGCCAATTTCAGGGATCTGCAGGCCCAACTGGAGGGGACAGAGAACCGCATCACCGTGGCCCGCAACCGCTACATCAAGGCGGTGCAGGACTACAACGTGTCGGTCCGTACTTTCCCGAACAACCTCACCGCCATGGTGATCGGCGCCAAGACCAAGGCCAATTTCACCGTGGACAACGAAAAGAGCCTCAGTGAGCCGCCGAAGGTGGACTTCGGTGCCGTGCCGCCGACGGCCGCTCCGGCGCGCTGATCGGCGAGTCCCGGCAAGGCAGGCTGCGCCGTGCTGATACGCGTCCTGTTCCTGCTGTTGTGCCTGGTGGCACCCCTCCAGGCCCAGGAACTGCAGCCGGTACCGAAACTCGTTGCGCGGGTCACCGATGGGGCAGGGCTGCTGTCGGTGGCCCAGCGCGATGCCCTCGAGGCGCGCTTGGCTTCCTTTGAGAAGGAGAAGGGCGCCCAGGTGGCGGTTCTGACCGTCGCGAGCACCGCACCTGAGCTCATCGAGGCCTATTCGATCCGGGTTGTCGATGCCTGGCGGCTGGGGCGGGCCGGCGTGGATGATGGCGTGCTGTTCATCATTGCCCGTGACGACCGGCGGATGCGCATCGAGGTCGGCCGGGGGCTGGAGGGCGCCTTGCCCGATGCTCGGGCGAAGCAGGTCATTGCCGACGTGGTGGCGCCGCGCTTCAAGGCCGGCGATTACCCAGGCGGGATCGATGCCGGCGTTGGGGCGATCCTCGCGCTTCTGTCGGGCGAAGCCCTGCCGCCACCGCGTGTCGAGAGTGACGGTGGACAAGGCGGCACCGAGGAGTGGTTGGTGCTGGGCCTGGTGGCCACGGTGGTCGGTGGTGGCGTGTTGCGGGCGGTGTTCGGGAAGCTGCTGGGTGCCGGGCTGGCCGGCGGTCTGGTGGGGGTCGGGGCCTGGATGATTACCGGCACACTGCTG
>WBTZ01000158.1 GCA_009026175.1 Zoogloea sp.
GACACCTACCTGGAGCGTCGCCCAGAAAGAAGAGATGAACCGCTTCCTGGATGAACTCTCCAGCGAAGCCAAGGCCCGCCCGCAGCCCAACCTGGCCGAGCGCTCCATGGCCATGGCCCGCGAGATCGCCCGGGAAGGCGTGCGCGAGGGCGGCAGCCGCCGCCGGGAAGACTCCGGCGACCTCGTCGAACGCATCCCCGACAGCCCGCCGGTCGATCCCTTCAGCCTGGAGTTCTACCTGGACGCCCTGGTCAAGAAGCTCAACCGCAGCGCCTCCTTCGTCAAGAACGACCCCCGCACCCGGGGCATCCACGGCGCCGCCGTCGAAGTCCGCCTCAATCCGGACGGCAGCCTGAAGAGCTTCAAGATCGTCCAGGCCGGCGACCAGCAGGAAGAGATCGCCTTCGTCCGCTCGGTGGTCGAGCGGGCCGTCCCCTTCGCGGCCTTTCCGCCCGACATCGTCAAGTCGGCCCGCTCCCTGGCCCTGATGATCTGCATCCAGCCGGCCGGCCTGGGCGGCGACGGATTCGGCTTCACCCGCCGCCCCGAAGGCAGCCGCTGCTCCTAGCCCGCGGTATCATCGGCGCACCCCCACAGCGGAGGTGCCGCCATGTCCTTTCTCCTCGCCCTCGACCAGGGCACCAGCAGCAGCCGGGCCATCGTATTCAACGACCGGGGTGAAGCCCTCGGGATGGCCCAGCAGGAGTTCAGGCAGTCCTTTCCCCAGCCCGGCTGGGTCGAGCACGACCCCCTGGAGATCTGGCAGAGCCAGCTG
This sequence comes from Zoogloea sp., assembly GCA_009026175.1. Taxonomy (GTDB): domain Bacteria; phylum Pseudomonadota; class Gammaproteobacteria; order Burkholderiales; family Rhodocyclaceae; genus Zoogloea. The sequence continues at coordinate 776 of WBTZ01000158.1, forward strand.
GCCTGCGCCCGCCAGGCCCTGCAGAAGGCAGGCATCGCGGCCAGCCGGCTTGCCGCCCTCGGCATCGCCAACCAGCGGGAAACCACCGTGCTGTGGGAGCGCGCCAGCGGCCGCCCGCTGGCCCCCGCCATCGTCTGGCAGGATCGCCGCGGCGTGGGGCATTGCGAACGCCTGAAGGCAGACGGCCACGCCGCCTGGATCCGCGCCCGCACGGGGCTGGAGCTGGACGCCTATTTCTCGGCCACCAAGCTGGCCTGGTTGCTGGAGCACGTGCCTGGTGCCCGTCAGCAGGCCGAGAGGGGCGAACTGGCTTTCGGCACCATCGACACCTGGCTGGTGTGGCAACTCACCGGCGGCGCCCGCCATGTCACCGACCCGGGCAATGCCTCGCGCACCCTGCTCTTCGACATCCATCGCCAGGTCTGGGACGAGGAGCTGCTTGCCCTCTTCGCTATTCCTCCCAGCCTGCTGCCCGAGGTCGTGGACAGCTGCGGCGTGATGGCCGGGACCCTGCCCGCCCTCTTCGGCCATTCCATTCCGATCGCCGGACTGGCCGGCGACCAGCAGGCCGCGACATTCGGCCAGGCCTGCCTGCGGCCTGGCATGGCCAAGAACACCTATGGCACGGGCTGCTTCCTGATGCTCAACACCGGGCACCAGCCGGTGGAGTCCCGCCACCGCCTGCTGACCACCCTGGGCTGGCGACGGGGCGGGGAGACCCACTACATGCTGGAAGGCAGCGTCTTCGTGGCCGGAGCCGTCGTCCAGTGGCTGCGCGACGGGCTCGGGCTGATCGACACGGCGGCCGACATCGAGGCGCTCGCCGCCAGCGTCCCCGACAGCGGCGGCACCGTGCTGGTGCCGGCCTTCGCCGGCCTCGGCGCCCCCTGGTGGGACGGCCACGCCCGTGGCACCCTGCTCGGGCTGACCCGCGGCGTCACCCGGGCACACATCGCCCGCGCCGCCCTTGACGCCATCGCCCTGCAGACGGTCGACCTGGTCGATGCCATGGGCCGGGACGGTGCCGCCCCCCTCACCGAACTGCGGGCAGACGGTGGAGCCGCACGCAACGACCTGCTGATGCAGATCCAGGCCGACCTGCTCGGTGTGCCGGTGATCCGCCCGCGCCAGACCGAGACTACCGCCCTGGGTGCCGCCAGCCTGGCCGGCCTGGCGGTGGGCGTGTGGGAGTCCACCGAGGCCCTGGCCAGCCACTGGCAGGCCGAACGCGTGTTCGAGCCGGCACGCTCGGCCGACTGGCGCGCGGACCAGCTGGCCACCTGGCACCGGGCCGTGGAACGCTGCCGCGGCTGGGCTGCGGAATGACGCGCGCCGAACTGCTCGAACGCCTGCGCAGCACGCCCCGCTGGGACGTGCTGGTGGTGGGCGGCGGCGCCACCGGCCTGGGCTGCGCCGTGGAGGCCGCCTCCCGCGGCTACTCGACCCTGCTCCTCGAGGCACGGGACTTTGCCAAGGGCACCAGCTCCCGCTCCACCAAGCTGATCCACGGTGGGGTGCGCTACCTCGCCCAGGGGCGTATCGGCTTGGTCCGCGAGGCGCTGGCGGAGCGCGCCCTGCTGCTCGCCAACGCCCCCCACCTGGTCCATCCACAACGCTTCGTCGTACCGGTGTATCGCCACCTCGACCGCCTCACCCTGGACATCGGCCTGAGCGCCTACGACTGGCTGGCCGGACAGCGCAGCCTGGGGCCCAGCCGCCTGCTGTCGGCGGGCGAGACCCTGGCCCTGCTCCCCACCGTGCAGACCCGCGGCCTGCTCGGCGGGATCGCCTACATGGACGCCCGTTTCGACGATGCCCGGCTGGCCATCAGCCTGATGCGCACCGTCATCGGGCTGGGTGGTCTGGCCCTCAACTATCTGCCGGTCGACGACCTGCTTCACGACAAGGGCCGGGTCAGCGGCGTCAGCGCCCGTGATGCCGAGAGCGGCGAAACCTTCGAGATCCGCGCTCAGGTGGTGATCAACGCTGCGGGGGTGTGGGCCGACCAGCTGCGACGGCTCGACGACGCCGGCCTGCCCGACCGGCTGCGCCCCAGCCAGGGGGCCCATCTCGTGCTGGACCGGGACTTCCTGCCCGGCGATTCCGCCCTGCTGATTCCCCACACCCGCGACGGCCGCGTGCTGTTCATGATCCCCTGGAAGGGCAAGGTCCTGCTCGGCACCACCGACACCGCCCGCCAGGACCTGCCCGAGGAGCCCCGCCCCTTCCGCGAAGAGGTCGACTTCATCCTCGACACGGCAGGCCGCTACCTTCCCCACGCACCGGCGCGCCAGGATGTCCGGAGCGCCTTTGCCGGGCTGCGCCCGCTGATCGGCGCTGGCGCAGGCAGCACCGCCAGCCTGTCGCGGGAACATGTCATCGAAGTGTCCCGCCAGGGCCTGGTGTCAGTCGCCGGCGGTAAATGGACGACCTACCGGCTCATGGGTGAGGAGATCATCGACCGCGCCGCCGCATCGGGCGGTCTGCCCGCGCGGGCAGGCCGCAGCCGCAGGTTGACGCTGCACGGCAGCACCGCCAGCCCCACCGAAGACGTCCACGGCTGCGAGCGGGCCGCCATCGACGCCCTGCCAGGCGCCCGGGTACGCCTGCATCCCGGCCTTGACCTGAGCGAGGCCGAGGTCCGCCATGCAGTACGCCATGAACAGGCCCGCAGCATCGAAGACCTGCTGGCCCGCCGCCACCGGGCCCTCTTCATCGATGCGCGGGTGGCCCTCGAGTGCGCCCCGGCCGTGGCTGCCCTCATGGCCGGAGAATTGGGCTGGACAGCGCAGCAGACCCTGGAAATGCAGGAAGCCTTCCGCCGCGTGGCGGAAGGCTTCCTGGTCGAGCCCTGAGTCACTGCTCAGGGCTCGTCAGCCCGCTTCGGCAATCCGCTTGGCGATGTGCTCCAGGGCTTCCTCCACCTGGTCGATCAGGATCAGGCAAAGATCGCCGCTGGACAGCTTGGCCAGGGCCGCATCGATGGCCAGGAACTCGCCCCGGATCTCGCTGATGTCGGTGGTCCGCGGCGCGCCGCTGAGGCCCTCGCGCAGCAAGGCCAGCACCTCACCATCGGCCCGGCCGCGCTGGCATTCGTCCTGGTAGAGCACGACCTCGTCGAACACCTTGCCGAGGATGCGCGTCTGCTCGCGGATGTCCTCGTCGCGCCGGTCACCGGCCCCGCTGATCACCACCGAGCGGCGCTTGGCCGGCATGCTCTCCACCGCCTGCACCAGGGCCAGGATGGCGTCCGGGTTGTGGCCGTAGTCGGCGATCAGGGTCGCGCCCTTGTAATCGAAGACGTTGAAGCGTCCCGGCGCGCTGGCCGCGTCGTTGATGAAGCTGCCCACCCCCTTCAGAATGGTCTCGGTGGACAGGCCCAGGGCCCAGGCCGCGGCAACCGAGGCCATGGCGTTCTCGACCTGGAAGGAGATGGTGCCGTTGCGGGTGATCGGGATTCCGGCCAGGGGCACGCGGAATCTCTCCTCCCCCTGCACCGCCACGATGGCGCCGCCCTCGACGAAGACCACCTGGTGGCCCTGCACGCGGTGGGTCGCCAGCACCGGGTTGTTCGGGTCCAGCGCAAAGTACAGCACCTTGCCGGGGCAGGCGCTGGCCATCTTGACCACCATCGGGTCGGCGGCATTGAGCACGGCCGTGCCATGAGGAGCCACGTTCTGCACGATGACCCGCTTCACCACCGCCAGATCCTCGACAGTGCTGATGTAGGACAGGCCCAGGTGGTCGCCCATGCCGATGTTGGTCACCACCGCCACGTCGCAGCGGTCGAAGGCCAGGCCCTCGCGCAGCACGCCGCCACGGGCCGTCTCGAACACCGCGGCATCCACATCGGGGTGCAGCAGGATGTTGCGCGCGCTGCGCGGGCCGCTGCAGTCACCGGTATCGATGCGGCGCTTGCCCACGTAGACGCCGTCGGAATTGGTCATGCCGACCCGGTTGCCGGCCACGCCCAGGATGTGGGCGGTCAGGCGCACCGTGGTGGTCTTGCCATTGGTGCCGGCCACCGCCACCACCGGGATGCGGCCGTTCTCGCCGGGCTTGAACATGTTGGCGACGATCGCCTCGCCGACCGGCCGGCCCTTGCCGTAGGACGGCTGCAGGTGCATGCGCAGGCCGGGGGCCGCGTTGCATTCGACGATGCCGCCGCTCTGCGCCTCGAGGGGCTCGAGGACGCTCTCGCACACCACGTCCACGCCGCAGATGTCGAGGCCGATGTTCTTGGCCGCGGCAATGGCACGCTCGGCCACCTCGGGGTGGACATCGTCGGTCACGTCGGTGGCGGTGCCTCCGGTGGACAGGTTTGCATTGTTGCGCAGGATCACACGCTTGCCCTTGGGCGGCACGGACTCGGCATCAAAGCCCTGCTTGGCCAGGGTGGCCAGGGCAATCTCGTCGAAGCGGATCTTGGTCAGGGAGGTGGCATGGCCGACGCCCCGGCGCGGATCGCTGTTCACGTGATCGACCAGCGCGCGGATGCTGCGCTTGCCATCACCCACCACCAGCGGGGGATCACGGCGGGCCGCCGCCACCAGCTTGTCGCCGATCACCAGCACGCGGTAGTCATGGCCGGGCAGGTAGCGCTCGACCAGGATGTCGTCGCTGAACTCGACCGCCACGTTGTAGGCGCGCTTGACCTCTTCCTCGGTGCGCAGCTTGACGGCCACGCCCTTGCCCTGGTTGCCGTCCCGCGGCTTGACCACCACCAGGCCGCCGATCTCGCGGGCGGCCTGCCAGGCGTCGTCGGCACTGCTCACCGAGCGCCCCAGCGGCACCGGCACGCCGGCGGCGCGCAACAGGGTCTTGGTCAGTTCCTTGTCCTGGGCGATGGATTCCGCCACCGCGCTGGTCAGGTCGGTCTCGGCGGCCTGGATGCGGCGCTGCTTGCTGCCCCAGCCAAACTGCACCAGGCTGCCCTCGGTGAGACGCCGGAACGGGATGCCACGGGCCACGGCGGCCTGCACGATGGAGCCGGTGGAGGGGCCGAGGCGCACGTCCTCGTCGAGTTCCTGGAGACGGCCGAGCGCCACCGCCAGGTCGAAGGGACCATCGGTCTCGGCAGCCCGGCACAGCTCGATGGCCAGCTCGAAGGCCAGGCGGCCGACCTTTTCCTCGGTATATTCGACCACCACCTGGAACACCCCCGGCTCCAGGGTACGGGCGGTGCGGCTGAAGGTCACCGGGCAGCCGGCGCTGGACTGCAGGCCCAGGGTGGCCATTTCGAGGGCATGGGCCACGGAGATCTGGCCCAGGTGGGCATCCGCCTCGAGGAAGCCCATTTCCGGAAAGAGGTTGCGCAGGCGCTCCTCGTAGCCCGGGATGGAGTCGATGTCGCCCTCGGCCTCGGAGCAGGTCACGATGGCTTCGATGGCGGTGTGGCGGCTCCACAGGTTGGGGCCGCGCAGTGCCCGGATGCGTGAAACTTCCATGAATGTCGGTCCTTGTCTTTTTATGCTGCCGGCGCCCATCAGGCGCGCCGGCCAATCTCATGGTTCTGGCTGGCGCCCGGGATGCTCAATAGTCGGCGCGCAGCGGCGCGGCCGGATCGTAGGGCTTGATGCCGGCACGGATCATCGCCGGGGAAATGCCCAGGGCCCAGGCTCCGGCCACCGCGGCGAGGAGGTTCGACAGCACGCCGGGCGCGGCATCGGCGCCGTTGGCGAGCATGACCACCTCGCTCATCGGGGCCAGGACTTCCTCGCTCTCGCCGGTCGCCAGGATCAGCTTGCCGTCACGGGCATAGACCGAGCGCTTGCCTTCGGCGCGGGCTGCGGCCACCGCCTCGGCGGCGCTGTCCACCGCGTAGAAGATGACCTCGCCATCGGACAGCGGCGCCATCTCGACCACCGCCGGGTCCTCCGCGTTCAGCACCGTGGCGCCGTAGGACAGCACCAGGTCCACCTGGGTGCGGAACACGTTCCAGACCTTCTCGGGGCTGTCCATGTAGAACTCCCCGTAATGCAGTTCCGGATCGACATTGGTGACCACGCCCACCAGGCAGCGGTCGTACACCGTGCCGTCGGCCAGGATGCTGCGGCAGCCGTTCTCGAAGACGGCCGCTTCCACGGAGCGGTTCATCAGCACCCGCTCGGCGGCATCCCAATTGGTGCCCTCCGCGGTCTCCACCTGGCGGCCGTCCAGGAACACCCCCTGGCTGCAGGCCAGCCCGGTGTACTGGCCGGAGATGCGCAGCAGGTGGGCGATAAGGCGGGCCACCGGGGTCTTGCCGCGGCTGCCGCTGACGCCGACCACCGGAATCCGGGAGTCCTGGTCCTTCGCAAACAGGTGGTCGACGATGGCCTCGCCCACCGGGCGCGGCTGGCCGACACCCGGCTTGATGTGCATCAGCAGGCCAGGGCCGGCATTGACTTCGACGATGGCGCCCTGCTGCCCGTCCAGGGGCTTGGAGATGTCTTCGCAGACCAGGTCCACACCGGCGATGTCGAGACCGACGATGCGCGCAGCCAGGCAGGCCAGCTCGGCGGTGTCCGGGTGTACCTCGTCGGTCACGTCGAAGGCCATGTTGCTGGTACGGACGATCATCACCTCCTGCCCCGCGGGCGGCACCGATGCGCCGGTGAAGCCCTGGCGGGCCACCTCCATCTGGGCCGCCGGGTAGCGGTCGAGCTTGATCAGATAGAGGGGGAATTCATGCTCCACGCCCCGCCGCGGGTCGGAGTTGATCTGGGTCTCGATCAGCTCGTCGATGGTGTGCTCACCGTCGCCGACCACGGACACCATGTCGCCCTTGTTGGCCGCCACCATCTTGCCGCCGACGACCAGCAGGCGGTGCTCGGCGCCGCGGATGAAGCGCTCGACGATGACCTCCGAGCCCTCGGCCGCCGACAGGGGATACAGCTCGCGGATCTCGTCGGGGCTGCGCACGTTGGTGAACACACCGCGGGCGTGGTTGCCGTCGCTGGGCTTGATCACCACCGGGAAGCCGATGTCCTCGGCCGCTTCGATGGCATCCTCGACGCCGTTGACGATGCGCCCCTCGGGAATCGGCACGCCGCAGGATTCGAGCAGGGTCTTGGTGAGGTCCTTCTCCCGCGAGATGCTCTCGGCGATGGCCGGCGTGCGGTCGGTCTCGGCGGTCCAGATACGGCGCTGGCGCGCGCCGTAGCCCAGCTGCACGAGGTTGCCCTCGGCCAGCAGGCGGATGAAGGGAATGCGCCGGCTCTTGTCGGCCGCCGCCTCGACGATGCAGCGGGTGCTCGGGCCAAGCATGTGGGTGTCCACCAGGTCACGCAGGCGCGCCACCGCGGCATCCACGTCATAGGGGCGATCCTCGATGGCCGCCATCAGGAGGTCGTGGCCCATGTTGAGGGCCGCCATCGACACGTCCTTCTGCCAGGCGCGGATCACCACCTTGTACACCCCGCGCAACGAGGTTTCCCGGGCCTTGCCGAAACCGCCGGTCATCCCGGCCAGATTCTGCAGCTCCAGGGTCACGTGCTCGAGGATGTGGCCGGGCCAGGTGCCGTCCCGCAGGCGCTGCAGGAAGCCGCCCCGCTCGCCGATGCTGCAGCGGTGCTCGATCAGGGTCGGCAGCATCGCGGTCAAGCGCTCGTAGAACCCGGGGATGACGTTGGACGGACAGTCCTCCAGATCGTGGATGTCGACCCAGGCTTCAAGGACGGAACGGTAAGTCCAGATGTTCGGTCCCCGCAGATGGAGCACGTTGAGGAATTCGATCGTTTTGTTGGTCATGGACGAGGCTATTGAAAGGACGGGCTGGATAGCGGCACGGTGCGGAAAAAACTGAACATCCCCTTAACGCAGCAAGGCCTGGTTGGATTACCGCCGTAAAGAATATACACAACCTGACCATACTGCCTGCCACCGGGTGTATACGCGCCTGTAACGAGTCAGTAAACTTCGATCGCAATTTTGCCCCACGCCGGCCCTTTTCTGTGGCCTTATCGCGTCCCCGAGATGAATTCCCAATTGAATTCCCAATCAGCGCCCCTGCCTTCCGCCTATTCCGACTACCTCGGCCCGGCCGTCCCCGATGTCTGGCGGACCCGGCTTGATCCCGCCCTCGAGTCCGACGAGAAGGTGCTCGCCAGCCTGGTCCTCGACCTGGACAGCCAGCTCCACTTCAGGAACGGCCTGGTGGCACTGACCAACCGGCGCCTGATGGCCTGGTCCGAAGCTGACGGGACCTGGCAATCCTGGCCCTTCCGCGACAGCCAGACCCTGCGCCACAAGGACCACGCCGGTGTGGCCAGCCTGGATCTGGTGGACGCCGATGGCAAGCTGGCCGGCTGGCGCTTCACGCTGGCCCAGGACCCTGCCGCACGCAACCTGGCTGACCGTTTCAAGGCGCAGCTGGAATGCGTGCTGGCCGGTCGCCAGCCGCAGCCGCCGGAGCCCCTCACCTGCCCGACCTGCGACGCGCCGCTGCCCCCGGGCACCGACGAGTGCCCCACCTGTGCGCGGGAGATCCACACCCCGCCGTCCACCTGGACGCTGTTCCGCCTGTGGCGCTTCGCCCAGCCCTACAAGAGGCAGCTGCTGGCCGGCTTCATCCTGACCCTGGTGTCCACCGCCGCGACCCTGGTGCCGCCCTACCTCACCATGCCGCTGATGGACGAGGTGCTGATCCCCTTCCAGAACGGCCAGCCGATCGACAGCGTCAAGGTCCTGACCCTGCTCAGCGGCCTGCTGGTGGCCGCCGTCTTCGCCTGGGGCCTGGGCTGGGCCAAGACCTTCATCCTGGCCCTGGTCAGCGAGCGCATCGGCGCCGACCTGCGCACCACCACCTACGAGCACCTGCAGGGACTGTCGCTCGAGTATTTCGGCGGCAAGCGCACGGGCGACCTGATGTCGCGGATCGGTGCCGAGACAGACCGGATCTGCCTGTTCCTGTCGATGAACCTGCTCGACTTCGCCACCGACGTGCTGATGATCACCATGACCGCGGTGATCCTGGTCTCGATCAATCCCTGGCTGGCCCTGGTCACCCTGGTGCCACTGCCCTTCATCGCCTGGCTCATCCACACCGTCCGCGACAAGCTGCGCTACGGCTTCGAGCAGGTGGACCGGGTGTGGTCGGAAGTCACCAGCGTGCTGGCCGACACCATCCCCGGCATCCGGGTGGTCAAGGCCTTCGCCCAAGAGAAGCGCGAGGTCGCCCGCTTCCGCGAGGCCAACGCCCGTAACCTGGCGGTGAACGACCGGGTGAACAAGGTCTGGTCGGTGTTCTCGCCCACCGTCACGCTGATGACCGAGATCGGCCTGCTGATCGTCTGGGGCTTCGGCATCTGGCTGGTCTCCAAGAACGACGTCACCGTCGGTACCCTGGCCGCCTTCATCGCCTACATCTCGCGCTTCTACACCCGCCTCGACTCCATGAGCCGGATCGTCTCGGTGACCCAGAAGGCCGCCGCCGGTGCCAAGCGCATCTTCGACATCCTCGACCACGTCTCCAGCGTGCCCGACCCGGCCACCCCCCAGCACCTGCCCAAGGTCACCGGCGCCATCGAAGTCAAGCGGGTGGGCTTCCGCTACGGCAACCGCACCATCCTGCGCGGCGTGGACCTGAACATCGCGCCGGGCGAGATGATCGGCCTGGTCGGCCACTCCGGCTCCGGCAAGAGCACCCTGGTCAACCTGATCTGCCGCTTCTACGACGTCACCGACGGTTCGATCCGCATCGAGGGCATGGACATCCGTTCGGTGCCGGTGTCGGAGTACCGCCGCAACATTGGCCTGGTCCTGCAGGAGCCCTTCCTGTTCTTCGGCACCATCGCCGAGAACATCGCCTATGGCAAGCCGAACGCCACCCGCGAGGAGATCATCGCCGCCGCCCGTGCCGCCCACGCCCACGACTTCATCCTGCGTCTGCCCCAAGGCTATGACTCCCTGGTCGGCGAGCGCGGCCAGGCCCTGTCCGGCGGCGAGCGCCAGCGCATCTCCATCGCCCGCGCCCTGCTCATCGACCCGCGCATCCTGATCCTCGACGAAGCCACCTCGGCGGTGGATACCGAGACCGAGATGGAGATCCAGGCAGCCCTCGAGAACCTCATCCGCGGCCGTACCACCATCGCCATCGCCCACCGCCTGTCCACCCTGCGCAAGGCCGACCGGCTGGTGGTGCTCGACCGGGGCCAGATCGTCGAGATCGGCAACCACGACACCCTGATGGAGAAACAGGGCGCCTACTTCCGCCTCTACGAAGCCCAGACCCGCAAGCTCGACGACGACGCCATCGGCGGCGAAATCCGCGTCACCGAGCACCGCGAACATGCGTCCGCCTGAAGATCACACCATGCCCCAGCAGAATCTGCCCCTCACCCGCAACAGCTTCGGCCACCTCCTCTTCACCGACGGCGAAGGCAAGGCCCACCTGGTCACGCCGGTGCGGGCCTTTCCGATTGCCGCCCCCGCCGAGAACATCGGCCTGATCAACACCGACGGCGAGGAAGTGGCCTGGATCGAGCGCCTGACCGATCTGGACGAAGCCCCTCGCCGCCTGATCGAAGAGGAGATGGCAGCCCGCGAGTTCATCCCGGTGATCCAGCGCATCCACCGGGTCTCCAGCTTCGCCTGCCCGAGCACCTGGGAGATCGAGACCGACCGGGGCGCCACCAGCATGGTCCTGAAGGGCGAGGAGGACATCCGTCGCCTCACCTCGCCGGCCCTGATGATCGCCGACAGCCGTGGCATCAACTTCCTGATCCGCGACCGCTACGCGCTGGACGCCCACAGCAAGCGCCTGCTCGACCGCTTCCTGTGACCCCCGCGGCGGCGGCCCCGACCGCTGCCCGCCCCTGCGGGGCGGCTCCCCTGAAGGATCAGTCGCCGCCCCCGCAACC
>WBTZ01000159.1 GCA_009026175.1 Zoogloea sp.
GGAGGCAGGGCTCGGGCGGCCGCTGGGACGGCCCAGGCGCCGGCGCAGGGCCAGGCGCAGGCGGTCGAGCTGGAGGTACACCACCGGGGTGGTATAGAGGGTGAGGATCTGGCTGAGGATCAGGCCGCCGACGATGGTGATGCCCAGGGGCTGGCGCAGCTCGGCCCCGTCGCCCACCCCGAAGGCCAGGGGCAGGGCCCCGAAGAGGGCGGCCAGGGTGGTCATCATGATCGGCCGGAAACGTAGCAGGCAGGCCTCGAAGATGGCGTCGCGGGGCGACAGCCCCCGGTCCCGCTCGGCGGTGATGGCGAAGTCGATCATCATGATGGCGTTCTTCTTGACGATGCCGATGAGCAGGATCACGCCGATCAGCGAGATCACCCCGAACTCGGTCTTGAAGGCGAGCAGGGCCAGGATGGCCCCGACGCCCGCCGAGGGCAGGGTGGACAGGATGGTGATCGGGTGGGTGAGGTTCTCGTAGAGCATCCCGAGGATCAGGTACACCGCCACGATGGCTGCCAGGATCAGCAGCGGCTGGCTCTTCAGGGAGGCCTGGAAGGCCTTGGCGTTGCCCTCGAAGCTGCCATGCACCGAGCTCGGCACGCCGATGCGGGCCATCTCCTGGCGGACGGCGTCGGTGGCTTCGGACAGGGACACGCCGACCGGCAGGTTGAAGGAGATGGTGCTCGCCACGCTGCCGCCCTGGTGATTCACCGCCAGGGGCATGGTGCCGGCCTGCCAGCGCGAGAAGGCGGCCAGCGGCACGCGGTTGCCATCCGGGCCGACGACGAACAGGTCGTTGAGGATCTCGGGGCTTTGCAGATAGCGCTGCTCGGCTTCCAGCACGACCCGGTACTGGTTGAGGGGGCCGTAGATGGTGGATACCAGGCGCTGCCCGAAGAGATCGTTGAGGGTGGCATTCACCAGGCGCTGGTTGAGGCCCAGGCGGGCCAGGGCGTCCCGGTCCACCTCCAGGTAGGTCTGCTCGCCCTTGTCCTGGCGGTCGGAGCTCACGTCCTCCAGCTGGGGCAGCTTGCGCATGGCCTCGCGGATCCGGGGTTCCCACTGGCGCAGGCTCTGCAGGGAGTCGGACTGGAGGGTGAATTCATACTGGGCGCCGGACATGCGTCCGCCGATGCGGATGTCCTGGGCCGCCACCAGGAACAGGCTGGCCCCCGGCTCGCGGGACAGCTTGCCGCGCAGGCGGCCGATTACCTGGTCGGCGGTCACGTCTCGTTCGCTCAGGGGCTTGAGGGTCACGAACATCATCCCGCCGCTGCCGCCCCGCGGGCCGCCGCCACCGGCACCGCCGGCGTAGCCGACCACGTTGTCCACCGCCGGGTCCTGCTGCACGATGGACACGAAGCGGCTCAGCTTCCCCTGCATCGACTGGAAGGAGGTGCGCTGGTCGGCATCGATGAAGCCCATGATGCGGCCGGTGTCCTGCTGGGGGAAGAAGCCCTTCGGCACGATGCCATAGAGATACACGTTGAAGGCGATGGTGGCGAACAGCAGCGCCAGGGTGATCCACGGATGGCGCAGCACCACCGCCAGGGAGCGCCCGTAGCCGCCCAGCAGGGCATCCTGCAGGCGCGCGGCCAGGGCCGGGCGGGTGCCGGCCGGCCTGGGGGCGTGGGGCTTGAGCAGGCGCGCGCACATCATCGGGGTGAGGGTCAGGGACACCACCAGGGACACCAGGATGGCCGCCGACAGGGTCACCGCGAATTCGCGGAACAGCCGCCCGACCACGCCGCCCATCAGCAGGATGGGGATGAACACGGCGATCAGGGAGAGGCTCATGGACAGCACCGTGAAGCCCACCTCGCGGGCACCCCGCAGGGCCGCCGCGAAGGGCGTCATGCCGGCCTCGATGTGGCGCGAGATGTTCTCCAGCACCACCACCGCGTCATCCACCACGAAGCCGGTGACGATGACCAGGGCCATCAGCGAGATGTTGTTGAGGGAGAAGCCGCACAGGTACATCACCGCGAAGGTGCCGAGCAGGGACACCGGCACCGCCACGCTGGGGATCAGCGCCGCCCGGGCGTTGCGCAGGAACAGGAAGACCACCATGATCACCAGCCCGATGGACAGCAGCAGGGTGTGCTGCACCTCGCGCAGCGAAGCGCGGATGGTCACGGTGCGGTCGGCCACCACCTCGAGCCTGACCCCCGGAGGCAGCTCGGCGCGCAGTTGCGGCAGGATGGCCAGGGCCCGCTCGACGGTCTCGATCACGTTGGCGTCCGGCTGGCGGTTGATCAGCAGGATGACCGCCGGCTTGCCGTTGGCGAGGCCCATGTTGCGGGTGTCCTGCTCGCCGTCGAAGACCCGCGCCACGTCGCCCAGGCGCAAGGCCGCACCGCTCTTCCAGGAGACGATGGTGGGCAGGTAGTCGGCGGCCCTGGTCGCCTGGTCGCTGGCGCCCAGCTGCCAGTGGCGCTCGCCGCTCTCCAGGCTGCCCTTGGGGCGGGTCACGTTGGCGGCGTCGATGGCCTGGCGCAGGCTCTCCACGCCGACGCCCGCCGCGGCCAGGCCGCCCGGATCCACCTCGACCCGCACCGCCGGCAGGGAGCCGCCGCCCATGTTCACCTGGCCGACCCCCTTTACCTGGGCCAGACGCTGGGCCAGCACGGTGGAGGCAAAGTCGTACATGGCGGCCCGCGAGACCGAGTCGGAGGTCATCGACAGGATCAGCACCGGCGCGTCGGAGGGGTTGATCTTGCGGTAGCTGGGGTTGCCGGACATGCCGCTGGGCAGCTGGCTGCGGGTCGCGTTGATGGCGGCCTGCACGCTCTTGGCGGCGGTCTCGATGTTCTGGTCGAGGTCCAGCTGCAGGGTGATGCGGGTGTTGCCCAGGGAACTGGACGAGGTCAGTTCGGTGACCCCGGCGATGGTGCCGAGGGCCCGCTCCAGCGGCGTGGCCACGGTGGCGGCCATGGTCTCCGGGCTGGCGCCGGGCAGGTTGGCCGACACGGTGAGGGTGGGGAAGTCCACCTGGGGCAGGGCCGCCACCGGTAACAGCCGGTAGGCCACCAAGCCCACCAGGGCGATGGCCAGGGCCAGCAGCGAGGTCGCCACCGGCCGGCGGATGAAGAGGGCGGAGAGGTTCACGGTTGCTCGCCTTCCGCGGTCTGCTGTAGGGGCGGCTTCAGCCGCCCGCGAACTTCGATCTGGCGCCGGTGGGCGGCTGAAGCCGCCCCTACACCGCCTGCACGCCGGGCGAGGCGGTCGAAGGCCAGGTAGATCACCGGGGTGGTGAAGATGGTCAGGACCTGGCTGACCAGCAGGCCGCCGACCATGGTGATGCCCAGGGGGCGGCGCAGTTCGGCGCCGACGCCGTCGCCGAGCATCAGCGGCAGGGCGCCGAGGAGGGCCGCCAGGGTGGTCATCAGGATCGGCCGGAAGCGCAGCAGGCAGGCTTCGAAGATGGCCTCGCGGGGCGTCCGACCCTGTTCGCGCTCCGCCTCCAGGGCGAAGTCGATCATCATGATCGCGTTCTTCTTGACGATGCCGATCAGCAGGATGATCCCGATGATGCCGATCATGCCCAGCTCGTGGCCCGACACCAGCAGGGCCAGGAGGGCGCCGACGCCGGCCGAGGGCAGGGTGGACAGGATGGTGACCGGGTGGATGGTGCTCTCGTAGAGCACCCCGAGCACGATGTACATGGTCACCACGGCGGCCAGGATCAGCAGCAGGGTGTTGTCCAGGGAGGCCTGGAAGGCCAGCGCGGCGCCCTGGAAGTTGCTGCGGATGCCGCGGGGGACTTCCAGCTCGGCCTCGGCACCGCGGATGGCCGCCACGGCCTCGCCGAGGGCCACGCCCGGGGCCAGGTTGAAGGACAGGGTCACCGCCGGGAACTGACCGATGTGGTTGATCGCCAGCATGGTGCGGCGCTCGCTGATGCGCGCCACCGACGACAGGGGCACGCTGCGTCCGCCGGCGGCCGGCACGTGGATGTGCTCCAGCGAGGCCGGACTCTGCTGGAAGTCCGGGGCCACCTCCAGCACCACCCGGTAGAGGGCCGACTGGGTGAAGATGTTGGAGACTTGGCGCTGGCCGAAGGCGCTGTAGAGCGCGTTGTCGATGGCCGCAGGCGTCACCCCCAGGCGGCCGGCGCTGTCCCGGTCGATGTCCACATACGCCATGGCGCCCTGGTCCTGCAGGTCGCTCGCCACGTCGGCCAGCTGGGGCAGGCTGCGCAGCGTGTCGGTCAGGCGGGTGGCCCACTGGGCCAGTTGCACCTCGTTCGACCCTTCCACACTGAACTGGTACTGGGTGCGGCTGGCCCGGTCCTCGATGGTGAGGTCCTGCACCGGCTGCATGAACAGGCGGGTGTCCACCCGGCGCAGTTCAAGGCGCTCCTGCAGGCGCCGGATCACCTCTTCGGCACTGATGCTCCGCTCTTCCTTGGGCTTGAGCTTGATCAGCATGCGCCCGCTGTTGAGGGTGGTGTTGGTGCCGTCCACGCCGATGAAGGAGGACAGGCTGTCTACCGCCGGGTCTTCCAGCACGATGCCGGCGAGGGTCTGCTGGCGCTCGGCCATGGCCGGGAAGGAGATGTCCTGGGGGGCGTCCGAGATGGCCTGGATCAGCCCGGTGTCCTGTACCGGGAAGAAGCCCTTGGGGATGAACAGGTAGAGCAGCACGGTGAGGGCCAGGGTGCCGAAGGCAGCCAGCAGGGTCAGGCCCTGGCGGTCGAGCACCCATTCGAGCATCACTGCGTAGCGGTCGACGATCGCCTGGAAGAAGGCGCCGTTGCGGTCGTGGTGCTGGCCGGTGGGGCGCAGCAGGCGCGCCGACATCATCGGGGTGAGGGTCAGGGACACCACCGCCGAGATCAGGATGGACACGGCCAGGGTGATGGCGAATTCACGGAACAGGCGGCCGACCACGTCGCCCATGAAGATCAGTGGGATCAGCACGGCGATCAGCGACACGGTGAGGGACAGGATGGTGAAGCCGATCTGCTTCGCCCCCTTGAGGGCGGCCTCCAGGGGCGTCTCGCCGTCTTCCACATGGCGGCTGATGTTCTCGATCATCACGATGGCGTCGTCCACCACGAAGCCGGTGGCGATGGTGAGGGCCATCAGGGTGAGGTTGTTGATGCTGAAGCCGGCGGCGTACATCACCGCGAAGGTGCCCACCAGGGACAGGGGCACGGCCACCGCCGGAATCAGGGTGGCGGTGAAGCTGCGCAGGAACAGGAAGATCACCCCCACCACCAGGGCCACCGCCAGCACCAGCTCGAACTGCACATCGGCCACCGAGGCGCGGATGGAGGTGGTGCGGTCGGTGAGCAGGCGCAGGTCCACCGAGGTGGGCAGGTCGTCGGCCAGCTGCGGCAACAGGGCGCGCACCCGGTCGGCGGTGTCGATGACATTGGCGCCAGGTTGGCGGTGGATGTTGATGATCACCGCCGGGCTCTTGTCGGCCCAGGCGGCGAGGCGGGTGTTCTCCACCCCCTCGATGGTGGCGGCCACGTCGCCGAGGCGGATCGGGGCGCCGTTGCGCCAGGCCAGGGTGAGCTTGCGGTAGTCCTCGGCGGACTTGAGCTGGTCGTTGGCGTCCAGGGTGGTGGCCTTGACCGGCCCGTCGAAGCTGCCCTTGGCCATGTTGACGTTGGCATTGGCGATGGCCGTGCGCACGTCTTCCAGGCTGAGGCCGGCCGAGGCCAGGGCCTGGGGATTGACCTGCACGCGCACGGCGGGGCGCAGGCCGCCGCCGATGGTCACCAGGCCGACCCCCGGCAGTTGCGAGATCTTCATGGCGACGCGGGTATCCACCAGGTCGGCCAGGCGGGCCAGGGGCAGGCTGGAGGAGCTGACCGCGAGGGTCAGGATGGGGGCGTCGGCCGGGTTGATCTTGCTGTACACCGGCGGCATCGGCAGGTCTTGCGGCAGGAAGCTGCCGGCGGTGGAGATGGCCGCCTGCACCTGCTGCTCGGCCACGTCCATGGCCAGCGACAGGTCGAACTGCAGGGTGATCACAGAGATGCCCTCGCCGCTGGTGGACGACATGCGCTTGAGGCCGGGCATCTGGCCGAACTGGCGCTCCAGCGGGGCGGTGATGGCCGAGGTGGTGACCTCGGGGCTGGCCCCGGGGTAGCGGGTGGCGATCTGGATGGTGGGGTATTCGACCTCGGGCAGGGCCGAGACCGGCAGCAGGCGCATGGCGATCAGGCCCACCAGCAGGAGGGCCAGCATCAGCAGGGAGGTGGCGACCGGCCGGAGGATGAAGGGGCGGGAGAGGTTCATGCCGGCTTCTTGCGCTCGCCGCGCTCACCGTTCGGGCCACCCGGTCCCCCATGTCCCTCGCCCCGCTGGCGGGATTCCGGTGAAGCGAGCTCGACCTGGGCGCCGTCGCGCAGGCGGTCCACGCCTTCGATCACGATCTTCTCGCCGGCACTGAGCCCGGACTCGATGGCCACCGTGTCGCTGGTGGCCGGGCCGAGGACCACCGGGCGCATGCTGGCGGTCTTGTCCTTCTCGTTGATGACGTACACGAAGCTGCCCTGGGCGCCCTTGAGGATCGCCGCCGAGGGCACCAGCACCGCGTCCTGGCGCGAGTCGACGCGCAGCCGGGCGCTGACGAACTGATTGGGGAAGAGGGTGCCGTCGGCGTTGTCGAACTGGGCCTTCAGCTTCACCGTGCCGGTGCTGGTGTCGATCAGGTTGTCGGTGCTGATCAGGCGACCGCTGGCCAGGCGCCGCCGTCCGTCCCGGTCCCAGGCCTCGACACCGAGGCCCTTGCCGGCCTGGGCCTGGATGGCGGGCAGATGGGCGGCGGGGATGGAGAACAGCACGGTGATCGGCCGGGTCTGGGTGAGGATCACCAGACCGGTGGTATCGCTGGCCCGCACCATGTTGCCGGCGTCCACCTGGCGCAGGCCGAGGGTGCCGGGCACCGGCGCGGTGACCCGGGTGAAGCCGAGGTTGAGGCGGGCGGTGTCTACCAGGGCCTTGTCGGTCTGTACCGTGCCCTCCAGCTGGCGCACCTGGGCCTCCTGGGCGTCCACCTGCTGGCGGGCGATGGAGTCCTTGGCAAGCAGGCCCTTGTAGCGCTCCAGGTCAAGGCGGGCGTTGGCCAGCAGGGCTTCGTCGCGCTTGAGCTGGCCGCTGGCCTGTTCGAGGGCGGCGGCGAAGGGGCGCGGGTCGATCTCGGCGAGCAGGTCGCCGGCCTTCACGGTCTGGCCGTCGCGGAAGATGACGCGCTGCAGCTGCCCGTCCACCCGCGGCCGGATGGTGACGGTATTCAGGGCCGTGACGGTGCCGATGGCGTTGAGGGTGATGTCGATGTTGCCGCTGCGGCTGGCGGCGGTGAGCACCGGCACCGGGCGGTTGGCGAAGTCGCGACGGCCGCCCTTGCCGCGCTGGGAGGCGTCGCCGCGGGGGGCGCTGTCGGCGGCCCTGGCTTCGGGGGCGGGGCTGCCCCGGTAATAGATCGCGCCGCCGGCGGTGGCGGCCGCGAGCAGGGCAATGGAGGTCCAGATATGGCTTTTCTTCATGGGATTTGAATGGCTCGAAAAGGCGTGGCGCACGGCCGTGCGGGGCGGGATGGAAACGCCGCCCTCTTTGCTACCTGCATTGCAGATTCCGTGCCCTTCTCAATTCATTTTTTTGAATAAGCGGCGCAGCCCTGCGAATAAGGAATCAAGGAATTGAATTGAAAAAGGATTTACACAGCGCAGGACCGGCGGGCGAATGACATGAGGGATTCTCCGCTCAGGGGAACGGGCGCGGCGCGTGGACCGCGGGCGACGAAGGGTTGATTTGCCAGCACTGCTGTTGTCGGCCTGTTGGGCCATCAGCAGCCTGCGGTGGGCGGGGGGCCGGCTCCAGGTGACCAAGTTTTGCAAAATGCATGAACTGGCCGGCGGGGTCTTGGCGTAGGCTCGGCGCCCTGTCTGGAGAGGTTTCCAGCATCTTTCGTGGAGAACATCATGAAGAAATTCAGCGCCGAATTCCTCGGTACTTTCTGGCTGGTCCTGGGGGGCTGCGGCAGCGCCGTGCTCGCCGCGGCATTTCCGCAGGTAGGTATCGGCCTGCACGGCGTGTCCCTGGCCTTTGGCCTGACGGTGCTGACCATGGCCTTTGCCATTGGCCACATCTCGGGCTGCCACCTCAATCCGGCGGTGTCGATCGGCCTGTGGCTGGGCGGGCGTTTTCCGGCATCGAGCCTGCTGCCTTACATCGTGGCCCAGGTGCTCGGCGCCATCGCGGCGGGGGCGGTGCTCTACGTGATCGCCAGCGGCGCGCCAGGCTTCGACGTGAGCAAGGGCTTTGCCTCCAACGGATTCGGCCTGCACTCCCCCGGCGGTTACTCCATGCTGGCGGCCTTGGTCACCGAAGTGGTGATGACCATGTTCTTCCTGATCGTCATCCTGGGGGCCACCGACAAGCGCGCACCGGCTGGTTTTGCACCGATCGCCATCGGCCTGGCCCTGACCCTGATCCACCTGGTGAGCATTCCGGTGACCAATACCTCGGTCAATCCGGCGCGCAGCACCGGCGTGGCGATCTTCGCGGGCGGCTGGGCGCTGGAGCAACTGTGGCTGTTCTGGGTTGCCCCGATCGTCGGTGCGGCCCTCGGTGCGCTGGCCTATCGCTTCATCGGCGACGAACGTTGAGGACTCCCCGGCCGGCCTGTCACGCTTCGGGCCGGAAGCTCCAGCGTGGGCTGAGCAGCAGGACGGCCAGGGAGGCCAGGCTGGCGGCGATGGCAAGCCACAGGATGGCGCGGTTGTCGGCGATCCGTTCCGGGTAGATGCTGGTGGCGGCGGCCAGGCCGATGCCGTTGCCGCCGGCGACCAGCACCGCCGCCGCCAGGTCGTGGAAACGCCGGGCCTGGTTGGCGCGGGCCGACCAGCGGGGATCGGTGTTGTAGCTGGGCAGGCCGTGTACATCGCGCTCGAGGCGTTCCAGGGTGGTGAGGAACTGGCGCAGGTTGGTGATCGCCCGCTCGGCCTTGTAGTTGAGGAAGGCCAGGCAGGTGGAGGCCACCGGGAAGCCCAGCAGCAGCCATTCCACCGGCACATGCCCCGCGCCGGCGCCCGGCTTGAGGGCCACCAGGGCGGCCAGGATGCTGACCACCAGGGTCACGTAGAGGGCCAGCGCCTGCTGGCGCTGGGCGATGCGGGCGTTGACTTCCTGATAGGCCGCGATGAAGCGGTAGTTGGCGTCGACCCAGGGTTTTCCGGCCATGGCTTGGATATCTGTTTGAGGGTGGGGCAGTGTAGGGGGGGCTTTGGCGGCCTGCTCGTTTGTGCCTTTTTCTGGGGGGCTTTCCGTTGTTTTGAGTTGGATTGGCCGGGATTTCGCCCCGGCGGGCGACTCACTTCTTTGCTTCGCCTGTAGGGGCGACTTCAGTCGCCCGCGGACTCCGATCTGGCACCTGCGGGCGACTGAAGTCGCCCCTACACGGGCGGCCGGGGCGGAACTCGTCGGCTGCGCCTCCTCAGACAGCCGCGCCGGAAAGCCCCGCCCGATACTCCGCTGCTCGGCGGGTCAGAACGGGCTTTTCGCAAACACCGCGCGTTTGCTGAAGCCGAGGCTGGCTTCCAACGAGAAAAGCAAAATCCCAACGTCCCGCATCCACCGACCTTTCCGCAGAGGCTCGGTGCTTGCTGAAAGCCCGTTCCGACCCTTTGATCCGCGGAACGGCAGGCGGGGTAGTCCGGCGCGGCTGTTTGAGCCCGAAGGGCGAGTTCCGCGCCGGCCGCCTGGCGTGAGCAGCCTGTAGGGGCGACTTCAGTCGCCCGCAGGTGCTTGATCGGAGTCCGCGGGCGACTGAAGTCGCCCCTACAGGCGAAGCAAAGAAGTGGGTCGCCCGCCGGGGCGAACTCCCGGCCAATCCAACGTAAAATAACGGAAAGCCGCCCAGTAAAGGCTCCCCCGAGCTTCGAAAAAAAGTGGTGACAGGATTCACCCACAGGCTTGGACCAGCGGATTTTGCGACACCCTCTTCCGCCGCCCGCAATCCACTGAACACCCACAATCCCCGTTGATTGAAGGCTGCCGGCGCCTAAACCCGCCGCCGCATTCAGTCGATCAGCTTCATGCGCTTGAGATGGGTGCGCAGCACGTTGCGCGAGATGCCGAGCAGGCGCGCGGTGCGGACCTGGTTGAGATGCTCCCATTGGTAGGCGGCGTGGATGGTCTGGTCCACGATGTGGTCGAAGATGCCTTCTCGGCCTTCCTCGAACAGGCTTTTCAGGTGGCGCGTGAAGCAATCCTGCAGGTCGGCCGGTGAGGCCGGCTGTTCGCGTGCCGGTTTGTCGATCTGGGTGGGCAAGAGGTGCAGGTCCTCCACTTCGATCTGCTTGCCATGGAAGACCAGCAGGGCGCGGTGCAATACGTTTTCGAGTTCGCGGATGTTGCCCGGCCAGGGGTAATCGAGCAGGGCCCGTTCGGCCTGCGGCGAAAGTCCGGGCTCGATGATGTCCAGGCGATGGGCGTATTTGCTGATGAAATGGCGGGCTAGCGGGACGATGTCGCGGGGGCGCTCGCGCAGGATCGGCAATTCCAGCGCCACCACCTTGAGGCGGTAATACAGATCCTCGCGGAAGCGCCCTTCGGCGACGGCTTTTTCCAGGTCAACGTTGGTGGCGGCAATCAGGCGTACGTCCACCTTGACGGGCTTGCGGGCGCCGATGCGCACCACCTCGCCTTCCTGCAGCACGCGCAGGAGCTTGACCTGCATCGGCAGGGGCAGGTCGCCGATTTCATCCAGAAAGAGGGTGCCGCCATTGGCGGCCTCGAACCAGCCCGCCTTGGAATTCATGGCGCCGGTGAAGGCGCCTTTTTCGAAACCGAACAGCTCGCTCTCGAACAGGGTTTCGGAAAAGGCGCCGCAATTGATCGCGAGAAAGGGCTGGGCCGCCCGCAGGCTGGAAAGGTGGACCTGGCGGGCTACGAGTTCCTTGCCGGTGCCGGTTTCCCCGATGATCAGGATATTGGCGTTGCTGGGCGCCACCCGGTCGATGAGTGACAGCAGTTGCAGGGATTTAGGGTCCGCGAAGACCACCGCGCTGGCCCGGATGGACAGGGATACGGAACGCGGGTCCGGAAATGTAATGATGTGCGGTGAATAGTTCATTTTTCTCGCGAGACCGGATGGGGTGTGAGCCAATTGTAAGAATCCGGTTCCCCGGCTGAAACAAAGAATTTCTGCTATCTATATCTCGGGTGCTTCTGCTTATTCGTCAGCAGTTCTGCTGGAATATCAGCAGTAATTGTGCATGGGCTCCAGCAGAATACCCGGCGGCTTCTCCGGAGTGAATGGCAAGGGACTGAATAATATTCGGTTTTTATTCTGGCACGGGCTGTGCAATGGGCTGGGAGTGGATGCGTCGGCTTGCTTCCGGCGCCCAGTCCGAGCGGGGCCTTCCTTTTCAGGTGGCCCCTGAATCGACGGAATTCACTGTCGTCTTGACGTCTTTCTGTCGCATTTCTGCCTTTCTGCTTATCTGTCCGGAGAATTAGCATGTTCAATCTTGATATAAACCGCGGTCGTTCCCGTATTTCGGCCTTGCTGGCCTCGGGGCTGATTGCCCTTTCCGGGGCGACCTTCACCGGCGCCGCGCTGGCCCAGTCGCAACC
>WBTZ01000160.1 GCA_009026175.1 Zoogloea sp.
GCGGCCGGCACCGGCGTCGAGGGGCAGGGCGTGGGCCCAGGCGCGCAGCACGCGCTGGACGTGGACGGGTTTGGCGCCCAGGGCGGCCAGCCGTTGGCGGATGTCTTCGATTCGCATGAGGAGGCGAATGATAGGCTTTTTGTCCGGCCCTCGCCGCTTGCCGTGACGGCGTCGGGGTGCCGGCTTCAGTTCGGAGTCGGGCTGCCGATACTGTGATCCATGTCACGTCGCCTGCGCCTGGGATATCCGGGTTTCTTCCTGCTGGTAGCCCTGGCCATGGCTGCATTGATGGTCTTTCTGCTCGGTGCGGCCCACGGTGATCTGCAGCGGCAGGCGGCGACCGACGCCCGCAACATGGCCGGGGTGCTCGAGGCGCGCCTGGAGTCGACCTTGCGACGGACCCAGGCCAATCTGGAAGAGCTGGCCATCGATGTGCCGCCGGAGGCCCTCGCGGAGCATGTGCCGGATGCCTTGCGCGATCGGGTGCGCAACAAGCTGGCGCTGGAGGCGCGGCATTTTCCGGAGATCACCGGTTTTCGCCTGATCGATCGCAGGGGGGTGGTGCGCTACGCCTCGGAGATCGTCGAGCCCCGTGCGGATGCCCGCGGGCGCAGCTATTTCGAGCTGCTGCGCCAGGACCCGTCCCGGGGGTTGGTGTTTTCCGAGGTGGCGGTAGGGCGCATGGCTGGCCGGCCCCTGTTGTTCATGGCGGTTCCGATCCGCGATGGAGAGGGGGCCTTTGCGGGGGTGGCGATGGCGCCCCTGGAGCTGAGTTACCTGCAGGGCCTCTTCGATGATCTGGAGCTCGGCCCCAACGGGGTGGTCACCTTCCGGCGTTCGGATGACGGCCGGCTGGTGATGCGGCGGCCGGCCCAGCCCGACCGGATCAACCAGACCTTGACCAACAATCCCATGCATATGCGCGTGGAGGCCGGCGAGATGGAGGGCTCCCTGCGCTTCCAGGCGGCCATCGACGGGGTGGAGCGGGTGTACGCGTTCAAGCGCGTGGGGGCCTTTCCGTTCTATGTGGCGGTGGGCATTGCCCTGCCCGATTTCCTCAACCGGTGGCAGCGGGACGCCGGGGGGGCCGTGGGCGCCACGGTGCTTTTCCTGCTGCTCCTGGGCCTGATCCTGATGCGCCTGCATGCTTCCGAGGCGCGGGGCAAGCGGGCCACGGTGGATCTGCAGGCCAGCGAGGACCGTTTCCAGCAACTGCTCGGTTCGGTCGGCGAGGGCATCTGCGGCATGGACCGCCAGGGGCGGCTGCTGTTCTGCAACCCCGCGGCCCTGAAGATCCTGGGTTACCGCAGCGAGGCGGCCTTGCAGGGCCGCGATCTGCCTTCCCTGCTGCACACCCACGGTGCCGACGGCCGCGAGCTGGCGCCGGAGGAGTGTGCGGTGCGCCAGGCCCTGGAGGTGGGCACGGTGGTCCATAGCAGCGACGGGGTGTTCACGCGTGCGGACGGCAGCCGCTTTCCGGTCCGGTTCGATGCCTATCCGCTGATCAAGGACGGTCAGGATATCGGCGTGGTGCTGTTGTTCGCCGACATCACGGAGCGCCGCCGCAACGAGGCGCGGATCGAGTTCCTGGCCCATCACGATCCACTCACCGCGCTGCCCAACCGCCTGCTGGCGGAGGATCGTTTCGAGCAGGCACGGGGGCATGCGGCCCGTTCCGGCGAGCGGACGGCGTTGCTCTTCCTCGACCTGGACGGTTTCAAGACCATCAATGACTCGCTGGGCCACGACATCGGCGACGAGATGCTGAAGGCGCTGGCCAACCGGCTCCGTCACCAGGTCCGGGAGACCGACACGGTGTGCCGCCTGGGGGGGGACGAGTTCCTGGTGATCCTGCCGGGTGTGCGGGATCTGGAAAGCCTGAGCCTACGCGTGGACAAGCTGTTGACCGCGGTGGAGGCGCCGGTGGATCTGCCCGGCCGCACCCTGACCACCTCGGTATCGATCGGGGTGGCGCTGTATCCGGACGACGGCGAGGACTTCACCACCCTGATGAAGAACGCCGATACGGCCATGTATCACGCCAAGGATGCGGGGCGGAACACCTACCGCATGTTCGACGAGGCGATGAACCAGCAGGTGCAGGAGGCACTGCGCCTGCGCTCCAACTTCCAGCGTGGCCTGGCCGGAGGCGAGTTCGTGCTGCACTACCAGCCGCTGCTGGATCTGAAGAGCGGGCGCGTGGTGGGGGCCGAGGCCCTGGTGCGCTGGCACGACCCCGAGCGCGGCATGTTGTCGCCGGGGCACTTCATCCCGGTGGCGGAGAGCAGCGGAATGATCGTGCCGCTGGGCGCATGGGTGTTGCGGGAGGCCTGTCGCCAGGCTGCGCGCTGGCAGGCCCGGGGAGGCGAAGCCCTGGTGGTGGCGGTGAATATTTCGGCGATCCAGTTCAAGCGCGGCAACCTGGAGCAGACGGTGGCGGATGCGTTGAGTGACAGCGGGCTGGCCCCCGACCGGCTGGAGATCGAGCTGACCGAGAGCACCCTGCTGCATCAGACCGACGAGGTGCTGGCCACGCTGCAGCGCCTGCGGGAGTTTGGCGTACGCCTGTCCATCGACGATTTCGGGACAGGCTATTCCAGCCTGGCCTACCTGAAGAAGCTGGCGGTGAACAAGCTGAAGATCGACCAGTCCTTCGTGCGTGACCTGACCAGCGACCCGGAGGATTCCGCCATCGTCCGGGCCATCGTGGACATGGCCCACAGCCTCAACCTGGTGACCATCGCCGAGGGGGTTGAGAATGCCGAGGTGCTGGCGGTGCTGCGCAGCTTCGGCTGTGATGAGGGGCAGGGCTATTACTTCGCCCGCCCGATGCCGGAAGCGGAGTTCGGGCGCTACCTGGATGCGGCCGAGGCTGTCCCGGTCTGATGGGCTGCGCTGCCCCGGCGGGGTGACAGCCACGTGAGCAGGGTCTGGAAGAGCGTGTCGGTGTCCACCGGCTTGCTGATGAAATCGTTCATCCCGGCCTCGTGGCAGCGGATCTGGTCTTCGGCGAAGGCGTTGGCCGTCATCGCAATGATGGGGACCTGGCCGCCGTCCGGGCGCTGGCGGATGCGCCGGGTGCATTCCAGGCCATCGAGGCGGGGCATCTGGATGTCCATCAGGATCAGCGCGTAGGTTTGCCGGTCGAGGCAGGCCAGGGCCTCGAGTCCGTCGTTGGCGGTGTCGAGCAGCAGGCCGGTGTCGGCCAGCAGTTCCAGCACGATGTCCTGGTTGATCGGTTCGTCTTCCACCACCAGCACCCGCGCTCCCCGGCATTCCCGCGCCAGCGCGGCCTCGGCCTCCTCGGGGGTGAGGGTGGCCGGCTTCGTGAAGCTGAACTGCTGCCGCGGCAGCCGGGCCGAGAACCAGAAGCGGCTGCCCACGCCGGGGGTGCTGGTCACGCCGGCCTCGCCGCCCATCAGTTCGGCCAGTTTGCGGGTGATCGCCAGGCCCAGGCCGGTGCCACCGTACTCACGGGTGATCGATTCGTCGGCCTGGGAGAAGGGGGCAAACAGACGGGGCTGGAGCTCGGCGGGGATGCCGATGCCGGTGTCTTCGACCTCGAAGCGCACACGCAGGGACTCGCCGTCGTCGGCTTCGGTGATCGCCCGCAGGGTGACCGAACCCTTTTCGGTGAACTTGATGGCATTGCCGGCATAGTTGAGCAGGGCCTGCTGCAGGCGGGTGCCATCGCCAAGCAGCGGTGGGAAGGGGGCCGGCAGATCCACCTGGAGCTGGAGCCCGCGGGCCCGTGCCCGATCCGCCAGCATGGCGGCCACGTTGCCGACCAGGGTGGGGATGTCGACGGGCGACGCGTCAAGGGAGAACTTGCCGGCCTCGATCTTGGACAGGTCGAGGATGGCGTTGATGATCTCCAGCAGGTGATGCCCGGCCGTTTCGATCTTGCCCAGGCGCTCCGCCTGTTCGGGCGTGACGTGGGAGCGCCGGATCAGGTAGGCCATGCCGGTGATGGCATTGAGGGGGGTGCGGATCTCGTGGGACATGTTGGCCAGGAAGGCACTCTTGGCCTGGTTGGCGGCTTCGGCGGCGAGGCGGGCCTGCTCGAGCTGGGCGGTGCGCTGGCCGACCAGTTCTTCCAGGTGATTGCGGTGGCGGTCGAGCTCGCGGGCGGTGCGCACGCTTTCGCTGATGTCGGAGAACACCACCACCGCGCCGGTCAGCTCGCCGTCGCGGCGGCTGGGGGTGATGGTCAGGTGCACCGGGAAGCTCTCTCCGCCCTTGCGCCAGAAATGCTCGTCCAGGCGCCGGGTCTGCCCGTCCCGGGTCGTCTGGCAGACCGGGCAGCTTTCACGGGGATAGGGGCGTCCGTCGGGGTGGCGGGAATGGACCAGCGCGTGCATGGACTGGCCGAGGACGTCATCCTCGCGGTAACCCAGCAGTTTGGCGGCGGCCGGGTTGATGAAGGTGCAGCGGCCCTCCAGGTCGGTATCGAAGACGCCTTCGCCGATGGCCTCGAGGATCAGGCGCTGGCGCGTCTCGCTCTCGATCAGGGCCCGTTCGGTGCGGGTCAGGGCGGTCAGGTCCACGTCCAGGCAGAACAGCAGCGGGCCATGCTCGAGGGTGTCAACCACCACATGGCTCGAATAGACGTCCACCGGCTTGCCCTGCTTGTCCCGCAACTGGAGGCGGCCTGCCTCAAGGCTGGTGTGATGCTCGAACATCCAGGCCACGTTGCGGCACACGGCGTCCCGGGCGCCCTCGGGAATGATCAGCTCATAGAGCGAGCGGCCGATGGCCTCTTCGGCCGTGTAGCCGTAGATCAGCCGGGACGCGGGGTTCCAGTACACCACGGTGCCGTCGGGCTGGTAGCCCTGGATGGAGAGGGCGTTGACCTGCTCGAAGATGCTGCGGAAGCGCAGCTCGCTGGCGCTGAGGCGTTGCAGTACGGCCTCCGCCCTGGCCTGTTCGTCGCGCAGCCGGCGGTTGGTGCGCAGGAGCAGGAGGATCGCGCCGAGCAGGATACCGAAGCCGAGGGTGGTCAGCAGGGCGATCACGCCGCGGTACTGGGACCAGACATCCGCCGCCGTGATGCGTTGCGGGGCGTCGTAGGGAGGAATGCGCAGCTGGCGCATCAGGCTGTCCACCGGCCGGTAGTCGCCGGGGACGGTAAAACCGTGCAGGCCCGCGGCGCGGGCCACCTCGCCGCCATGGGGCAGGGCGAGAATGGCGGCCGCCACCTGGCGGGCCAGGTCCTCGTCGGCCCAGGGCATGGCGGCCACCGGCCATTCCGGGTAGAGCGGGGTCGACAGGGCAAAGGGAAAGCCGTCCGGCCGGTGCGGGTTGATGATCTTCAGCCGGCGCATGTCCAGCCGTCCCTCGCGCTGCATGGCCTCGATCACGCCGGTGCGGACGAAGGCGGCGTCCGCCTGGCCGGCGAGAAGGTGCTCGATGGCCTTGTCCTGGGGTTGGCCGGTTTCGATGACCTGGGCATCCTGGGGGAGCTGGATGTCGTTCAGGAGCAGTTCCAGGGCCTGCATCTGGTAGCTGCCGAGGGATGCCGTGGAGCTGCTGGCGATCCGCTTGCCGCGCAGGTCCGAGAGTGTGTTGAGGGCGGGGTTGTCGGCCCGGCCGACGATCACGCCGCCGAAGCTGGCGAGGGCGTGTCCCCCATCGTTTTCCACCAGGGTAGCCAGGGGAGAGTGCAGCCCGCCGAGCTGGGTCAGGCGGATGTAGTGGCCGGGCTGGGTGGTGACCACATCCACCCGGTGTTCGCGCACGGCAGCGTCCATCTCGGGGTAGGTCAGCACGTCGAGTTCGAAGTGCCGCCCGAGGCCGGCCCGGTTGAGGTGGTCCACGATGGGTTGCCAGCGGGCCCGCATCTCGGGCTTGGGCCGGAAGGCCAGCACGGCGAACCGGGCAACGGGGGTGGGGGAGGCCCAGGTGTCGGCCCAGGCGGGCGTCGTCGACACCACGAGGAGGATCAGGCATTGCACCAGCCTGGCCAGGTTCCGGCCGGCGCATCCGCGAAGCGTCAGGTGCAAGGAGACTGTCACGGGCGTGCCTCGTGGATCGTTGAAAACCCGCACATGAACGGGCTTGTTACCCCATTCGTGCATATTACGCCTCCGGGCAGGCGCGGCGGGTGCCGGACAAGTGGCGTCCGTCACGCTGCTGGTATATTGGAGGCATGCACAACATGCCCCCGACCCTCCAGGCCCCGGGTCTGGCCGACGACGGCTATCGGGTCTTCCAGCTCGTCTTTCTCCGCGCCCTGCTGGGCGCAGCGGGAGGCGTATCGGCCCTGTTCGTGCTGGCGGACGTGATGGGCATCAACCATCTCGGCGAGACGCAGCTCCACGGTACGGTGGTCTATTGCCTGGCCAACCTGGCCATGTTGTCCCTGACCTGGCGGCGGACCCTCTACGTGCCGCTGGCGGCCACCCTGGTGCTCGCCAGTTTTGCGATCTACACCCTGGCGCTGGTCAATGTGCCCGGCGACGAGCTGCGCATCGTCTGGTACTTCCTGGGCATCGGCGGAAGCTACATCCTGCTGGGCCGGATGGTTGGGCTGGTCTTCACGGTGGCCAGCATCGGTGTCATCCTGGCCCTCAATCCGGGCTTGCCCATTCCCTATTCCCGCCTGTCCGAGGTGACCATCACCCTGGCGCTGGTGGCCTGCAGCATCATCTCCCTTGCCGTGACGGCCTACGCCCAGCGTGTCTACCGCCAGCTGGTCGAGGCCAACCGTCACCTGCGTTCCCTGTCGCTGGTCGACCCGTTGACCGGCCTGCCCAACCGGCGCCTGCTGGACGACCGGCTGCGCCAGACCCTGGCGGAGGGGGGGCGCCATCCGCAGCAGACCTTCGGGGCCTTGATGTTCCTGGACATGGACCATTTCAAGGAGGTGAACGACACCCTGGGGCACCAGGGCGGCGACGCCCTGCTGATCGAGATCGGCCGTCGCCTGCGCGCCCAGGTGCGGGACAGCGATACGGTGGCGCGCCTCGGGGGCGACGAGTTCGTGATCCTGCTGCCGCTCTTCGCACCGGACCGTGAGGCGGCGCTGCAGGGGGCGCAGACGGTGGCCGGCAAGCTGCTGGAGGCGGTGGGCCGCCCCTACACTGTCGATGGCAAGGTGGTGGCGCGCTCCCCGAGCATCGGCCTGACCCTTTTCCCCGAACCGGACGATACCGCGGCAGCGGTGCTGCAGCGTGCCGATGCCGCCATGTACCAGGCCAAGGCCGCTGGCCGGCGCTGCCTGCGGGTGAGCAATCACACCCCGGAGCGCGCCCCGGCGGCGGACGGCGATCTGGCCGACGCCTAGCCGCCGGCCTGCCCGGCGGGGGGCGTCACCCAGCCATCACTTCCCCGTCACACCCCTGCAGCATGGCGTCGCGACACTGCCGCCATGGACCGCGCCGGACTCGTATGCCAGGAACTCGCCAGCCAACTGACCTCCCTCCGGGTGGCCGTGGTGACCGAAACCTATCCGCCTGAAATAAACGGGGTGGCCATGACCACCGGCCGCATGGTGGACGGCCTGGTGGCCGCCGGTCACCGGGTGGACCTGATCCGCCCGCGCCAGGCCCACGAGGGCGCGGCGATCGCCAGCGGTGACGGAATCGACGGGGTGGAGGAGATGCTGTCCCGGGGGATTCCGCTGCCGCGCTATGCCAACCTGCAGATGGGCCTGCCGGCCCGCAAGGTGCTGCTGCGACGCTGGTCGGTGCAAAGGCCGGACGTGGTGCAGGTGGTGACCGAGGGGCCGCTGGGCTGGTCGGCCCTGACCGCGGCGCGCAAGCTCGGCCTGCCGGTGATCAGCGAGTTCCATACCAACTTCCACCGCTACAGCGGCCACTATGGCGTGGGCTGGCTGAAGCGCCCCATCGCCGCCTACCTGCGCAAGTTCCACAACCGGGCCGACCTGACCCTGGTGCCCACCCGCGCCCTGTGCGACGAGCTGACCGCCCAGGGGATCCCGCGGGTCGATGTGGTGTCGCGCGGCGTCGATACGCGCCTCTACGATCCGGCCCGGCGCAGCGAGGCCCTGCGCCGCAGCTGGGGGTTGGGGCCCGACGACCTGGCGGTGGTCTACGTCGGCCGGATTGCGCCGGAGAAGAACCTGGCCCTGCTGGAGCGCGCCTTCGAGGCGATCCTGGCGCGGCGGCCGGAGGCGCGCCTGATCATGGTCGGCAGCGGCCCGGCCCTGCAGGGCATGCGTGCCCGCCAGCCGCGGGCGATCTTCACCGGCCCCCAGACCGGCGAGCTGCTGGCCGCGCACTACGCCAGCGGCGACCTGTTCCTCTTCCCCAGCCTCACCGAGACCTACGGCAACGTGGTGGCCGAGGCCCTGGCCAGCGGCCTGCCGGTGGTGGCCTACCGGGATGCGGCCGCCCAGGAGCTGCTGACCCACCGGGTCCAGGGCTGGCTGGCCGAGCCCGGTGACGAAGCGGCTTTCATTGCCGGTGCGGTAAGCCTTGCCGAATCCCCCGAACTGCGCGCGCGCCAGCGTCTGGCTGCCCGCGAACGGGTGGCCAGCCTGGCCTGGCACGCGATTGTCGACAGCCTGGTGGCCTTGCAGCGCCAGGTCATCCTGAGTGCCCCCCTGTCTGCCCGGAGGTAAGCCATGTTCGCCCTGCCAGCCCGTCTCCAGTTGCTCGACGACCGCCTGGCGGTGCGCTCCAACCGTCTGTGCCGCTACCGCGGGCTGCGTGACCTGATGCGCGTGATCAGCCGCCTCGGTGATGGCGTGGCCTGGTATGCCCTGGCGGCCGTACTGTTCGCGCTGTCTGGTGCGGCAGCCCTGCCGGCGCTGCGCCAGATGCTGGTGGCGGGCGTGGTCGGGGTGCTGGTGTACAAGTTTCTCAAGACCCGCACCCTGCGGCCGCGCCCCTTCGAGGTGGTGAGCGACGTGGTGTGTGCGGGCTGTCCGCTGGACAAGTTCAGTTTCCCGTCCGGCCATACGCTGCACGCCGTGAGCTTCTCCCTGATCCTGTCGCAGCACTTTCCGGCGCTGGCGCCGCTGGTGCTCGGCTTTGCCCTGCTGGTGGCGGTCTCCCGCCCGGTGCTGGGCCTGCACTATCCCAGCGATGTACTCGCCGGCGGCGCGATCGGTGGCGTGCTGGCAGGGCTCGCCATCCGCTTCGTCTGAGATCGTCCCCCGGGTGTCCCCAGCAAGCCCCTGTCCCATGGCAGGGGCTTCTTTCGTCGTTGGGCAGCCCCAAGATGAAAGGCGCCCCCCTGGGGGGCAGCGAAGCGCGCAGCGGCGAGCGTGGGGGCCCCCTCTCGTCGCCGGGCCGTCCCAAGACGAAAGGCGCCCCCCTGGGGGGCAGCGAAGCGCGCAGCGGTGAGCGTGGGGGTCCCCTCTCGTCGCCGGGCTGTCCCAAGACGAAAGGCGCCCCCCTGGGGGGCCGCTCAGCGTTGTTGTGCGGCGAAGAGGTCTTCCGGCAGGGGCAGGCAGGCGCGCAGCAGGCGGCGCGGCGCATCGATGAGGCGGGCCCGCGCGGCGAGTGGCTCGACCTCCGCGGTCCAGCCAGGGAGCTCCCCTTCCAGCAGCCGGTCCAGTTGGGTCAGGCGCCGTGCCGTGTGGCCCAGGTAGAGGTTGAAGCGCCGTTGCACCCGCCGGTCGACGAAGCGGGCGGCGTGGTAGAGCCCCGCGTGCAGGCGGCTGCTGCGCAGCCAGCTCTCACCCTGGGCGAGGGTCGCCAGGGCCTGGCCGACCCGCTCCGGAGGGCTGTCGAAGGCGCGGGCCATGAGGGGGGTGAGGATCTCCCGCTCTTCGTGCATGAGTGTCGCGGGGCGGATGAACAGGTGCTGCCCGACGTGGCGGTCCATGGCCCATTCGACGGCGATATGGGTGGTGATGTCCGACTCGAACCACAGTCGCTCATGGGCCGGCACGAAATGGTTGTGGGCGATGATGTCGGCCATCAGGTGGCTGGCGTAGCCGAGCACCGCGGCGTGTTCGGCGTCGCTGCGGGCGGCTTCCATCAGGGCATGCAGCTGGGGCCAGCGGTGGCTGCCGGTGAGGGCTTCCGCACCGGCCCGGCGCGCGGTGAGGGCGACATCGGGCAGGCAGGAGCCGGCCATCACCAGGCGCGGATGGCGACGGGCCAGGCGGCGCAGGGCCGGATCGGCGAGGGGGATCGCCCACAACAGCAGCTGCGCGAAATAGACGTGGGTGTAGAGCCCCCAGGCCAGGGCGTCGCCGCTGGTCAGCAGCAGGGGCAGCAGCCACAGGGCGGCGCGGCGATGGCGGGGGGCGAGCAGGGCGTCCATGCTAGGAATCTGCCCGTTTCTGATGACAGTCTCGTGCCCTCCCGGTGTCAGCCGGGTGAATAAGCGCTACAGAGACGCGTGGAAAGGCCGATAACCGGGGTTAATCCACAGGGTGACAGTGGTTTATGCTGTGTGGCCCTTTCTTGGTCGGAACATGAACGCTCCGCTCTCCACGCCTTCGAGGATTGCAGCCGCTGCCCCTGACGGGGCGGTGAGGCGTTTCTTTCGCGGTGGCTGGTCTTTCGAGAGGGTTCTCCTGCTGGCCGTGCTGCTGATCAACCTGGCGGCGGCGTATCAGGGGTGGGCACGTCTCGAGGAAGGCCGCTCGCGGGCCGAGGATCGTGCGGCCCAGGAAACCCGCAACCTGGCGCAGGTCCTGGAGCAGAGCCTGGGAAGCACGGCCCGCTCCATTGATGTCACCCTGCGGGCCGTGGTCGATGAACTCGAAACCACGGCGGGCGGCGCCCATCCCTTGCGGCCCGAGGAGGTCCGCGACCTGCTTGCCCGCTACAAGAGCTGGCTGCCGGAGATCGAGGGGCTGCGGGTCTTCGACGCCGAGGGGCTGCCGCGCTGGGCGAGCTCGGGGGCGCCGCCGGGCCACGGGCTGATTGGTGCGGAGGCGTTCCGGACCCTCGCCAGCCTGGCCCACGACCGCCTGGTGGTGTCGCCGCCGCAGCTCGAGGCGGACCCCGGGCTCCGGGTGCTGTCCTTCTCGCGGCGTTATCGCCTGGCCGATGGACGCTTTGGCG
The DNA here is from genome assembly GCA_009026175.1 of Zoogloea sp. Lineage (GTDB taxonomy): Bacteria > Pseudomonadota > Gammaproteobacteria > Burkholderiales > Rhodocyclaceae > Zoogloea. The sequence goes on from WBTZ01000160.1 coordinate 10,989, forward strand.
GCGTGGTGACGGCGGCGGTACCGCTGAACTATCTTGAGGAATTGCTGGCCATCCCGCGCCTGGGCCGCAAGGGCCTGTCGATGCTGCGCTACGAGGATCGCAGCCTGATCGCCGTGCAGCCTCCGATTGCGGGTGAGGTGGGGCGGGTCGGCAGCAAGGCGATCTCTGACGAATTGACCGACATCCTCGATTCGGGGCTGGAGGCGGCAACTTACCTCGCCCCCCACATGAAGGATGGTGTGGAGCGGATCAACTCCGTGCGCAGGGTGGCGGGGCTCCCCCTGCTGCTGGTGCTGGGCATGGCCAGCGAGGAGTACCTGGCCGGATGGCACGGCGATATGCGCGACATGCTCGTCATGCTGGCGGGTTTCCTGCTGCTGACCTCCGGTGCGGCCTGGCTGGTGATCCGGTATCACCGCCGCCTGCAGGCCCACGCCGAGCGCCTGGGCGAGACGCTGGCCGAACTGCGTGACCGGGACAAGGTGTTGCGGGTCACCGAGAGGGTGGGCG
>WBTZ01000285.1 GCA_009026175.1 Zoogloea sp.
AAGGAGCCTTCATGAACGCCACCGACAAATTCCTCGCTGCCTCCGCCCATGTGGACGAGGCCGCCGTAGCGCCGCTGCCCAATTCCCGCAAGATCTACATCGAAGGCTCCCGCCCGGACATCCGCGTGCCCATGCGCGAAGTCTCCCAGGCCGACACCCCCACCGGCTTCGGCGGCGAGAAGAACCCGCCGATCTTCGTCTACGACTGCTCCGGCCCCTACACCGACCCCGCCGCCCGCATCGACATCCGCTCCGGCCTGCCCGCCCTGCGCCAGGGCTGGATCGAGGAGCGCGGCGACACCGCGCTGCTGCCCGGCCTGAGCAGCGAGTTCGGCCGCGCCCGCGCCGCCGACCCCAAGCTCGATGAACTGCGCTTCCCCGGCCTGCACCGCAAGCCGCGCCGCGCGCTGCCGGGCAAGAACGTCTCCCAGATGCACTACGCCCGCCAGGGCATCATCACCCCCGAGATGGAGTACGTGGCGATCCGCGAGAACGTCAACCGCGCCGCCTACCTCGAGAGCCTGCGCACCACCGGGCCGATGGGCGAGAAGATGGCCGCCCTGCTCGGCCGCCAGCACAAGGGCCAGGACTTCGGCGCCTCCATCCCCGCCGAGATCACCCCCGAGTTCGTCCGCGCCGAGCTCGCCCGCGGCCGCGCCATCATCCCCAACAACATCAACCACCCCGAGTCCGAGCCGATGATCATCGGCCGCAACTTCCTGGTGAAGATCAACGCCAACATCGGCAACTCGGCCCTGGGCTCCTCCATCAACGAGGAAGTCGACAAGATGACCTGGGCCACCCGCTGGGGCGGCGACACCGTGATGGACCTCTCCACCGGCAAGAACATCCACGAGACCCGCGAGTGGATCATCCGCAACTCCCCGGTGCCCATCGGCACCGTGCCCATCTACCAGGCCCTCGAGAAGGTGGACGGCAAGGCCGAGGAGCTGACCTGGGAGATCTTCCGCGACACCCTCGTCGAGCAGGCCGAGCAGGGCGTCGACTACTTCACCATCCACGCCGGGGTGCTCCTGCGCTACATCCCCATGACCGCCAACCGCATGACCGGCATCGTCTCCCGCGGTGGCTCGATCATGGCCAAGTGGTGCCTCGCCCACCACAAGGAGAGCTTCCTCTACACGAACTTCGAGGAGATCTGCGAGATCATGAAGGCCTACGACGTGGCCTTCTCCCTGGGCGACGGCCTGCGTCCGGGCTCGATCTACGATGCCAACGACGCGGCCCAGCTGGGCGAGCTGGAAACCCTCGGCGAGCTCACCGACATCGCCTGGAAGCACGATGTGCAGACCATCATTGAGGGCCCGGGCCATGTGCCGATGCACATGATCAAGGAGAACATGGACCTGCAGCTCAAGCACTGCAAGGAGGCGCCGTTCTACACCCTCGGCCCCCTGACCACCGACATCGCACCGGGCTACGACCACATCACCAGCGGCATCGGCGCCGCCATGATCGGCTGGTACGGCACCGCCATGCTCTGCTACGTGACCCCCAAGGAGCACCTCGGCCTGCCCGACAAGAACGATGTGAAGGAAGGCATCATCACCTACAAGCTGGCCGCCCACGCCGCCGACCTGGCCAAGGGCCACCCGGGCGCCCAGATCCGCGACAACGCCCTCTCCAAGGCCCGCTACGAGTTCCGCTGGGACGACCAGTTCAACCTCGGCCTCGACCCGGACAAGGCCAAGAGCTTCCACGACGAGACCCTCCCCAAGGAGTCCGCCAAGGTGGCCCACTTCTGCTCCATGTGCGGCCCCCACTTCTGCTCCATGAAGATCACCCAGGACGTGCGTGACTTCGCCGCCAAGCAGGGCATCGCCGAAGCCGAGGCCCTCGAGAAGGGCATGCAGACCAAGGCCGTCGAGTTCGTCAAGTCCGGCGCGGAGATCTACCGCAAGGTCTGAGCGGTACAGGCGGTGTAGGGGCCGCTTCAGCCCCCCGCAGACGTAGATCGACGGATCGTGCCTGTCTTGCGTCTCGAGGGCGGCTGAAGCCGCCCCTGCATGGCCCCT
>WBTZ01000286.1 GCA_009026175.1 Zoogloea sp.
CCCCATGATCGAACTGTTCGGCGTCCCCCTCCCGGCCCTGCTTGGCCAGCTCACCCTCGGGCTGGTGAACGGGTCCTTCTACGCGGTGCTGAGTCTTGGCCTGGCCGTGATCTTCGGCATGCTGCACATCATCAATTTCTCCCATGGCGCCTGTTACATGATGGGCGCGCTGTTCACGTGGATGGCCATGGAGTACTTCGGCCTGGGTTACTGGTGGTCATTGCTGCTGGTACCCCTGAGCGTGGCCATCGTCGGCATCCTGATCGAGCGCCTGCTGCTGCAACGCCTCTACAAGCTGGACTACCTCTACGCGCTGCTCCTCACCTTCGGCATCGCCCTGATGCTGGAAGGCGGCTTCCGCGCCTGGCTCGGCGTCGCCGGCCAGCCCTACTCGATCCCCGCCGAGCTGGCCGGCGCCCTCGACCTGGGCTTCATGCTGCTGCCCAAGTACCGGGCCTGGGTGATCGTCGCCTCGCTCTCGGTGTGCCTGCTCACCTGGTACATGATCGAGCGGACGCGCCTCGGCGCCTACCTGCGCGCCGCCACCGAGAACCCCGCCCTGACCCAGGCCTTCGGCATCAACGTGCCGGTGATGGTGATGCTCACCTACGCCTTCGGTGTCGGCCTGGCCGGCCTCGCCGGCGTGCTGGCGGCGCCGACCACCCAGGTCAGCCCGCTGATGGGGTCGAACCTGATCATCGTGGTGTTTGCGGTGGTGGTGATCGGCGGCATGGGCTCCATCCTCGGCTCGGTGCTCACCGGCCTCGGCCTGGGCATGGTGGAGGGCCTGACCAAGGTCTTCTACCCCGAGGCCAGCGCCGTGGTGGTGTTCCTGATCATGGCCATCGTGCTGTGGTTCCGCCCTGCAGGCCTGTTCGGAAAGGCTGCATGATGAACGCCCCCAAGTTCAAGCCGGGCTACCTCGCCCTCCTGGCCATCCTCCCCCTCCTCCTCCTGGCACCGGCCGTCATCTACCCGGTGCTGCTCATGAAGATCCTGTGCTTCGCGGTCTTCGCCAGTGCCTTCAACCTCCTGCTGGGCTACACCGGGCTGCTGTCCTTCGGCCACGCCGCCTTCCTGGGCAGCGCCGCCTATCTCACCGGGCACGCCCTCAAGGTGTGGGAGCTACCGACCCTCGTCGGGCTGCTCCTCGGCACGGCCGGCGCCGCGGCGCTCGGCTGGGCCGTCGGCACCCTCGCCATCCGGCGCCAGGGCATCTACTTCGCCATGAGCACCCTGGCCCTGGCCCAACTGATGTTCTTCCTCTTCCTGAAGAGCGAGTTCACCGGCGGCGAGGACGGCCTGCAGAGCGTGCCCCGCGGCGCGCTGCTGGGCCTCGACCTGTCCTCCGACACGCATCTCTACTACCTCGTGCTGGGCCTCTCGGCCGGCGCCTTCTGGCTGATCCACCGCACCATCCACTCGCCCTTCGGCCAGGTCCTCAAGGCGATCCGCGAGAACGAGCCGCGGGCGCTCTCCCTGGGCTACGACGTGGACCGCTACAAGCTGCTGGCCTTCGTGCTGTCGGCGGCGATCAGCGGCCTCGCCGGTGCCCTCAAGACCCTGGTGTTCACCTTCGCCACCCTGTCCGACGCCCACTGGCACACCTCGGGCGAGGTGGTGCTGATGACCCTGCTCGGCGGTGTTGGCACCGTCCTCGGCCCGGTGGTCGGCGCCGCGGTGATCGTCACCCTGCAGAACGAGCTGGCCGACAAGGTCGGCTCCCTGGTCACCGTGATCATGGGCTTCATCTTCGCCGCCTGCGTCCTGGCCTTCCGGCGCGGCATGGTCGGCGAGGCCATCGGTCTCTACAAACGCATGATCGGCGAGAAGACGCCGTAAGGCGCCGCCTCTCCCCCTCCACCCACATCCCCTCGAGGAGACACCCGTGAAAATACTCGTGCCCGTCAAACGGGTCATCGACTACAACGTCAAGGTCCGCGTCAAGGCCGACCAGAGCGGCGTCGAGCTGGCCAATGTGAAGATGGCCATGAACCCCTTCGACGAGATCGCCGTCGAGGAGG
>WBTZ01000161.1 GCA_009026175.1 Zoogloea sp.
TCCCAAGGCCCTGCCCGACAAGAAGGGCAAGGACGCCTCCGGCGGCCCGGGCCGGTGCCTTGTCCTGAGGGGCAGCCTTGCCGCCGGAGGCGTCCTTGCCCTTCTTGTCGGGCAGGGCCTTGGGATTGACGGTCTCGCCCTCGGCGAGCAGGTCGGAGGGGCTGCTGACCAGCACCTCGCCCGTTTCCAGGCCGGCCAGCACCTCGATGTCGCGGCCCAGGTCGCGGCCCAGGGTGACCTTGCGGAAGCTCAGCGTGTTGTCCTTGCCGACCACCACCACCTGGTTGCCGTTCTGGCCGGTGACCAGCACGTTGGTGGGGACCAGCAGGGCCTTGGCGCTGCTCGACAGGCTGAAGCTGACTTCGCCGTAGGTGCCGGGCAGCAGCTTGCCGTCGGGGTTGGGCAGCTCCAGCTCGACTTGGCGGGTGCGGGTGACGGGGTCGAGGGCGCCGGCGGCGTGGGCCACCCGGGCGCTGAGCTTGCGGCCCGGGTTTTCGGGGATGCGCAGGCTCACCTCCTGGCCCTGGCTGATCTCGCCGGCGTACACCTGGGGGATCCACAGGGTCAGGCGCAGGGGGTCGGTCTGGGCGAGGGCGAAGAGCTCCTTGCCGTTGGCGGCGATCAGGTCGCCCACCTCCACGCTGCGCCGGGTGATGACGCCGTCGAAGGGCGCATGGATGCGCCGGAACTGCCTGAGCTGCTCGAGGCGGCGCACGTTGGCCTCCACGGCGGCCAGGTCGGCGCGGGCCTGGACGGCGGCGCTGCGCTTCTCGTCCAGGTCCTGGCGGGCCACGCTGTCGAGGCTGGCCAGGTGTTCCCAGCGCTTGAGGGTGTCGCGGGTCAGCTCGAGGCGGGCCCGCACCTGCTCGCGGGCGGCGCGGGCTTGTTCCAGTTCCTGGTCCTGCTCGGGGGCTTCGATGGTGGCGAGCAGTTCGCCCTTCCTGACCCGTTCGCCGATGGTCTTGTGCCAGGCCGCCAGGTAGCCGCCGCTGCGCGCCAGCAGGGTGATCTCGCTGCGGCCCTGCAGGGTGGCCGGCAGGGTCACGCTGCGCTTGCCGTCGCCGGGGCGGGCCACCACGGTGGACACGTTGCGGGTCAGGCTGGCGGCGGTGCGCTGCTCGAGGGCGCGGGCCTCCTGGTGCTGCAGGGCCAGGCGCAGGCCGCCGCCGGCGAGCAGCAGGCCGATCAGGCTGAACCCGGCGACACGGGCATAGCGCAGGGTCCGGCCGCCGGTGTGGGCGGTGAGGGGTGGGGAGCTGTGGTCGGACATGATGGTGTTCCGTTTCGGTCAGGCGGGGGCCAGTTGATGGCGAAGCCCGCGGCGCTCCAGCCGCAGGTGCACCGCGGCGAAGACGAGGGGGACGAAGAGCAGGGTGGAGGCGGTGGCGAAGGCCAGGCCGCCGATCACGGCGCGGCCCAGGGGGGCGTTCTGCTCGGCGCCCTCGCCGAGGCCCAGGGCCATCGGCAGCATGCCGGCGATCATCGCGAAGGCCGTCATCAGCACCGGCCGCAGGCGGGTGGAGGCGGCCTCCAGCGCGGCGCTGACGGGGGGCACGCCCTCGGCCAGGCGGGTGCGGGCGAAGGACACCAGCAGGATCGAGTTGGCGGTGGCCACCCCCATGGTCATGATGGTGCCGGTGAGGGCCGGCACGCTGAGGGTGGTGCCGCTGAGGAAGAGCAGCCAGGCAATGCCGGCCAGGGCGGCGGGCAGGGCGCTGATGATGATCAGCGGGTCGAGCCAGGACTGGAAGTTGACCACCAGCAGCAGGTACACCAGCACGATCGCCACCGCCAGGCCGAGGGCCAGGCCGGCGAAGGAGCTGTGCAGGGTCTCCACCTGGCCGCGCAGCACCAGGTCCACGCCCCGCGGCAGCTTCGGGCGGATCTCGTCGAGCAGGGTGTCGATGTCGCGGCTGACGCTGCCCAGGTCGCGGCCTTCGACGTTGGCGTAGACGTTGAAGATCAGGTTGGTGTTGTAGCTGGTGACCATGGGCGCCATGGCCTGCCGCGACAGGGCCACCACGTTGCCGAGGAGCTGCGGGCCATCCTCGTTGGCGCCCACCGGGGTGCGCAGCAGGGCGTCCAGGTCCTCGAGGGCGGTCTCCGGGCTGCGTACGCCGATGGTGTAGGTGTTGCCGTTGCCCGGGTTGAGCCAGTAGGCCGGTGAGGCCTGCATGCTGCCGGACAGGGAGATCATCACGTTCTGGGCCACGTCCTTGGCGGCCAGGCCGAGCTGCTGCAGGCGCACCCGGTCCATGTCGAGGGCCAGGGCCGGCTTGCTCCAGCGCTGATACACGTGGGCATCGACGACGCCGGGGATGGCGCGCAGGCGGTTGTTGACCTCCACCGCCAGGGGGATCACCTCGCTGGCCTTGCCGCCGATGAACTGGATGTCGATGGGCGCCGGGGTGCCGAAGTTGAGGGTCTGGCTGACCTGGTCGGCCGGCTGGAAGAAGAACTCCACCCCCGGGAAGCGTTCCGGCAGCAGCGCCCGCAGCTGGGTGATGTAGCCGCTGCTGGGGGCGTGGCCGGGCGTCAGGGAGACCATGATCTCGGTGTCGGCGGTCTCGGTGGTGCCGGAGTTGCCGAACAGGGTGTTGCGGGTGGAGTAGGGGCCGCCGACGATGTCCAGGATGTCGCCCAGCTCGGCCGCCGGGATGGTCTCGCGGATGGCCGCCTCGACCCGGTCGGCGAGCTTGGGCATTTCCTCCAGGCGGGTGCCGGAGGGGGCGCGCAGGTGCAGGCGGATCTGCCCGGCATCCACCGCCGGGAAGAGGTCCTGCCCGAGCAGGGGCACCAGGCCGAGGGACAGCAGGCCGAGGCCCAGGAAGGCCGCGCCGAAGCGCCGGCGCTGGCGCAGCAGGGCGGCCAGCAGCACGGTGTAGTGTTCCCGCAGGCGGCCGAAGCCGGCCTCGAAGCCGAGGTGCACCCGATGGAAGGCCGCCGCCAGGCCGGTGGCCGGAGCCGGCCGGTGGACGCCGTGCTGCGAGGCCATCATGTACATCACCAGGGTCGGCACCAGGGTGCGCGACAGCAGGTAGGAGGCCAGCATGGCGAACACCACCGCCTCGGCCAGCGGCACGAACAGGGAGCGGGCCACCCCGCTGAGGAAGAACATCGGCACGAAGACGATGCAGATGCACAGGGTGGACACGAAGGCCGGCACGGCGATCTCCTGCGCGCCGTCGAGGATCGCCTGGTGGGGATTTTTGCCGAGGGCCATCTGGCGCTCGATGTTCTCGATCTCGACGGTGGCGTCGTCCACCAGGATGCCCACCGCCAGGGCCAGGCCGCCGAGGGTCATCAGGTTGAGGGTCTCGCCGAGCAGGTAGAGGGCGATCAGCGAACAGCAGATCGACAGGGGGATGGATACCGCGATGATGCAGGTGGACCGCCAGTTGCCCAGGAACAGCAGGATCATCGCGGCGGTCAGCGAGGCGGCGATGAGGGCCTCGTGGAGCACGTTGCCGATGGCCGCGCGGACGAACAGCGACTGGTCGAACATCAGCTTGACGCTCATGTCCTCGGGCAGCTTGTCCATGATGCGCGGCAGCTCGCTGCGCACCTGGTCCACCACCTCCAGCGTGGACACACCGCCCACCTTGAACACCGAGGTCAGGATGCCGCGGTCGCCGTTCTGCCGCACGATGGTCTGCAGGGGGCCGGCGCCGTCGCGCACGCTGGCCACGTCGCGCACGTGGACGGTCTTGCCGTTGACGGTCTTGATCGGGATGTCGCCGATCTTGCCGATGGTCGCCACCGAGCCGTTGAGGGCCACGTCGTATTCCTGGCTGCCGATCTTGATGATGCCGGTGGGCAGGGTCAGGGTCTGGTTGCCGATGGCGTTGGTGACGTCGGCGGGGGTGATGCCGCGGGCCAGTAGCGCGGCGGTGTCGATGTCCACCGAGATCTGCCGGTTGCGGGCGCCGAAGGGGGCGGTGAGTTCCACCCCTTTTTTCATGCGCAGGGTGTTGCGCACCACGTCATTGGTCAGCTCGCCGACCTCGGTCTCCGGCACGGTGGCGCTGGACACGCCGACCTGCAGCAGCGGCAGGTCGGTGGCCGAGTACTGCACCACCTGGGGCGGGGCGATCCCCGCCGGCATGGAGCGGTAGGCGGCGTTGGCGCCGGACTGGACCTGGGCCAGGGCGGTGCCGATGTCGGTGCCCGGCTGGAAGAACACCTTCACCACCGCGCCGCCGGCCACCGAGATGGACTCGGTGTGCTCGATGTTGTCCACCGACTGGGTCATCGAGCGCTCGGCGCTGCGGGTGATCCGGCTATACACCTCCGGGGCCGGCAGGCCGCTGTAGTTGTACAGCATGGCCACCACCGGGATGTCGATGGACGGGAAGATATCCACGGACATCTTCCGCAGCACATAGGGCATGGACAGCAGGATGAGCAGCGCCATCACCACGAAGGTGTAGGGGCGGCGCAGGGCGATATTGACGATCCACATGGAGGCGGGGGGCAGGCGCGCCAGGGCGGCCCGCCGGGAGCAAGCAAACCCTTTCCCCGGGCAAATTCCGTTCCACGCGCGCCGGGCCCCGCCTGATGCGGCCTTGCTCCCGGTGGGGGAGGGCGGAGGTGTTGGCTGGGCAACAGCTTTGCTGCGCTGCGGTTGGATGTGCAGCAGCGGCGGAGGTGTCCGGGCCGTCAAACCCCGATCGGAGGGGTGGTACGGTCTGTGCGTCTACTCGTCTTTTTGAGAGGGGGTGCCTTTGCTGGGCGGCTTTCCTTTGTCTTGAGTCGCCCGCCGGGGCGAACTCCCGGCCAATTCAACGCTAAACAAAGGAAAGCCGCCCAGTAAAGGCTTCCACTCCTCCCTTACCTTTGCCCGAGAGACCCCTCCGCATGAGATCCAAGACCCTTCCCCTGGCCATCGGCCTGGCCCTGGCCTCCGTTGCCGCCCAGGCCCAGCAGGCTGCCCAGGTCCTGCCCCGCCCGCCCGAGCCCTTTGCCGGCCGGATCGCCCTGGACAAGTCCCAGTCCACCCCGGCCTGGCCGAAGCAGGTGAAGGCCGCCGAGGGCGCGCCCAACGTGGTGGTGGTGCTCCTCGACGATGTGGGCTTCGCCCAGTCGTCCACCTTCGGCGGGGTGGCCGAGACGCCGGCGCTGGAGGCGCTGGCGCAGAACGGCCTGTCCTACAACCAGTTTCACGTGGCGGCCCTGTGCTCGCCCACCCGGGCCGCCATCCTCACCGGCCGCAACCACCATGAGGCCGGCTTCGGCAACGTGGCCAATGCCTCGGCGGGCTTCCCCGGTTACAACTCGGTGTGGGCCAAGGACACCGTGTCCCTGGCCGAGGTGCTGCGCCAGAACGGCTACAGCACCGCGGCCTTCGGCAAGTGGCACAACACGCCGGAGTGGGAGATCACCCCGGTGGGGCCTTTCGACCACTGGCCCACCAGCCTGGGCTTCGAGTTCTTCTACGGTTTCCACGGCGGCGCCGACAACCAGTGGGAGCCGCGCCTGTTCCGCAACACCACCGCCATCGAACCCAGGGCGACGCCGGAGCAGGGCTACCACCTGACCGCCGACATGACCGACGAGGCCACCCGCTGGCTGCGCAACGTGGATGCGGTGTACCCGGACAAGCCCTTCTTCGTGTGGTTCGCCCCCGGCGGCACGCACTGGCCCCACCATGTGCCGAAGGACTGGATCGACCGCTACAAGGGGCGCTTCGACAAGGGCTGGGATGCCCTGCGGGAGGAGATCTTCGCGCGCCAGAAGGCCAAGGGCGTGGTCCCCGCCAATGCGGTGCTGACGCCGCGTCCGCCCGAGCTGCCGGCCTGGGAGTCGCTGCCGGCCGAACAGCGCCGCCTGCTGGCCCGCGAGGCCGAGGTGACGGCCGCCTACCTGGCCTACACGGACTACCAGGTGGGGCGCCTGCTGGCCGAGATCCGGGCCCAGGGCAAGGGCGACAACACGATTGTCTTCTACATCGTCGGCGACAACGGTGCCGAAGCCAACACTGCCCTGCTGGGCCGCGACCTGGTGGCGCCGGACGGTACCCCGGCCACGGTGGCGGAGCGGGTCAAACGCATCGAGGAACTGGGCGGCCCGGCCTTCGACAACCAGGTGGGCTCCGCCTGGGCGTGGGCTGACAACACGCCCTTCCAGTACGGCAAGGGCATCCCCGCCTACCTGGGCGGCACCCGCAACCCGCTGGTGGTGTCGTGGCCCAAGGGCATCAAGGACAGGGGCACGGTGCGCAGCCAGTTCAGCCACGCCACCGACATCGCGCCGACCATCTACGAGCTGGCGGGCATCCGCTTCCCGCAGAAGGTGGAGGGCGTCGACCAGGTGCCCCTGTCGGGCAAGAGCCTGGGCTACAGCTTCGAGCAGCCCCGCGCCACTTCCCGCCGCAGCCTGCAGTACTTCGAGATCCGCGGCACCCGCGGCATCTACAAGGATGGCTGGTGGGCCGGCTCGCGGCTGGTGACCCAGGGCGCCAACTCGGCCCTCAACCAGGCCCCCTTCGGTACCCGCAAATGGGAGTTGTACAACCTGGACGAGGACTTCACCCAGTCCCGCAACGTGGCCGAGCAGTATCCCGAGAAGCTGGCCGAACTGGTGGCGGCCTTCGACAAGGAGGCGTGGGCCAACGACGTCTATCCGCTGGCGCCGGACGCGGGCGTCGGCCGCCCCAGCCTGACCGCCGGCCGCAAGCTGTTCACCTACCGCGCCGGGGTGGGGCGCATCCCCAGCCGCAACGGCCCCGACGTGACCCGCCGGGCCCACAGCATCCGCGCCGGGCTGGACCTGTCGGGCAAGGGCGGGGACGGCGTGATCATCGCCGATGGGGGCCGCTGGGGCGGCTTCAGCCTGTTCGTGAAGGACGGCCGCCTGAGCTACGAGGCCAACGCCCACGGCCACCGCAGCGGCTACATCGTGGCCTCGGAGCGCCTGCCGCGGGGCAAGGTGCAGGTGGAGTTCCGCTTCGAGCCGGATGGCCCGGCGTCCGCCGTGCCCGCCGCAGCCGGTCCTGGCCAGCCGCAGCCCGCCGTGCCCGGCACCGGCCGCCTGTACGTGAATGGCAAGCAGGTGGGCGAAGGGCGCATCAGCAAGATCGCCTACGGCAGCTACGACACCCTGGATATCGGTGCCGACCTGGGCACCCCGGTCAGCGGTGAATACAAGGTGCCCTTCAGCTTCAGCGGCAGCCTGGATACGGTGCAGGTGGAACTGCTCTAAGGCGCTTCCCGGCCCGTCCCGGCCTGCCGGGGCGGGCTGCTCCTCCGGCAGCAGCATGGTTGCGATCGCAGCAGCCTGCGGGCTGGGCAACAGCCCGACCCCTCATTTGACCCCTGCCCCGGAAGGGGTATTGGAAAATTCAACCGGCGGCATTTCTTCCGATAAATCAATTGAATGAAGCCGGCCTGTGGGGCGGCATCCGGCCTGCGTGTGGCAACTGGCACGGTGAGTGCACTTGTCCAGGCCATGGGCCGCTGCGGCCCCCGGATCTTCATCCCCTTGCCACGGACCAAAGCCATGAAACTCAAAGCTTCCACCCAAGCCCTGCGTACTACGCTCGCCTCGCTCGCCGTGCTGGCCGCCGCGGGTTCCGCCCTTGCCCAGGAGGCCGCGCCGGCCGTCACCCCGGCGATTGCCGGCGTGGTCAATGCCGGTACGAAGATCGAACTGATCAAGGACGGCTTCAAGGGCACCGAAGGCCCGATCGCCACTCCCGACGGCGGCCTGCTGTTCACCGAGAACCAGAACGACAAGATCATCCGCATCGCGCCGGACGGCTCGACTTCGGTGTACCTCTCCGGCGCCAACGGCTCCAATGCCCTGGCTTTTGCCCCCAACGGTGACCTGGTGACCGTGCAGACCCTCGACCCGAAGGTCGGAGTGATCCAGCCCCAGGGCAATGCCCGCAGCCTGGTGGGCAAGGTGGAGGGTGGCCTCAACCTGGGTCGTCCGAATGACCTGGTGGTGGACCGCAAAGGCTTCGTGTACTTCACCGATTCCGGTGTGAATGCCAATGCCAGCCCGGCTCCCGACCTCAGCAAGACGGCCAGGCCGGCGGTGTACCGCATCTCCCCGGAATACCTGCTCGAGCGCATCGCCAACGACATCACGCGGCCCAACGGCATCCAGCTGAGCCCGGACGAGAAGACCCTCTACGTGGCCAACACCGCCGGTGAGCATGTGCTGGCCTTCGACATCGCCGCCAACGGCAAGGTCGGGCCGAAGCGCGAGTTCGCCAGGCTGGAAGGCTTCCGCCAGACCGAAAACGGCCCCACCAGCGGTGCCGACGGGCTGGCCGTGGATGCGGAAGGGCGCCTCTACGTGGCCTCCAATGCCGGGGTGCAGGTTTTCAACAACAAGGGTGAGGCGCTGGGAACCATTGCCCTGCCCAAGAGGCCTCAGAACCTGGCCTTCGCCGGGCCCGACAAGAAACAGCTCTACGTGGTCGGCAGCGGCTCCGTGTGGCGCGTGCCGGTGCTCACCGCCGGCTACACTGGCCGCGCCAAGTAGGGGAGGTGCAGGGCACCTGCGGGCGGCTGAAGCCGCCCCTGCAGCCCCCCGCAAACCCAGCCGGACATCCCCGCCAATCCATTCCAGGAGATTCCCACCATGACCCGCAAGACCGTTGCCGATTTTGATCCGGAAGTCCTCAAGCTCTTCGACAGGTATGTCCATGGCCTCATCCCGCGCCGGGAGTTCCTCAAGAGCGCCGGCAAGTACGCTGTGGCCGGGGTGAGCGCCGAGGGCCTGCTGGCAGCCCTGAGCCCCAACTTCGCCCAGGCCCAGGAGGTCCAGCCGACGGATGCCCGCATCAAGGGCAGTTTCGTGGAGATTCCGTCGCCCTCCGGCTATGGCACCCTGCGCGGCTACCTGGTGGCGCCGGCCAATGCCTCCGGCAAGCTGCCCACCGTCCTGGTGGTGCATGAGAACCGGGGCCTCAACCCGCATATCGAGGACATCGCCCGACGCCTGGCGCTGGACGGCTTCATCGCCTTTGCGCCGGATGCCCTGTTCCCCCTGGGCGGCTATCCGGGCGACGAGGACAAGGCCCGCGAGCTGTTCCCGAAGCTGGACCAGAACAAGACCCGCGAAGACTTCGTTGCCGCGGCGGCCTACCTGAAGAAGCTGCCCCAGGGCAACGGCAAGGTCGGTGTCACCGGCTTCTGCTACGGCGGCGGGGTGGCCAACTTCCTGGCCACCCGCCTCCCCGACCTGGCCGCCTCGGTGCCCTTCTACGGCGGCCAGCCGCCGGCCGAGGAGGCCGCGAAGATCAAGGCTCCGCTGCTGATCCACTACGCCGAGAACGACGAGCGCATCAACGCCGGCTGGCCCAAGTACGAGGAGGCCCTGAAGGCAGCCGGGGTGAAATACGAGGCGTACTTCTATCCAGGCACCCAGCACGGCTTCAACAACAACACCACGCCCCGCTACGACGCCAAGGCCGCCCAGCTGGCCTGGCAGCGCACCGTGGCGTTCTTCAAGACGCACCTCAAGGCCTGAGGGCGACAGTCCAGCGCAATATCAACCTGAAACCATCCGGAGAAACAATGAAGAAGCTCGTCAAACCCCTGCTCGCCATCCTGCTCGTGTCCGCCGCCTCGTCCGCGGCCATCGCCCAGCAGGCCCCCAAGCCCGAGCAGGTGATCAAGTGGCGTCAGTCGGTGTACCAGACCCTCGCCTGGTACAACGGCCGCATCAAGGCCAACGTGGATGGCACCTACAACAAGGATGACGTGGTCCGCGCCGCCAACGGCATTGCCGCCATCGCCAACTCCGGCCTGGGCGCCCTGTACCCGGCCGGCACCGAGACCGGCAAGGGCTGGCGCGAGACCTCGGTGAAGCCGGAGCTGTTCACCGATGGCGCCAAGGCTGGCGAGGCTGCCCGCAAGTTCATCACCGAGGCCAATGAACTGGCCAAGGTGGCCAACGCGGGCGACGCCGCCGCGGTGAAGGTTCAGTTCGGCAAGCTCGGCGCCACGTGCAAGGGCTGCCACGACGACTTCCGCAAGAAGGACTGAGGCCGCGGCCCGGGGGGCACCAGCCCCTGGCTCGAATCCGGAACCCCTCCCGCCGTGCCGGCCGGAGGGGTTTTTTGCAGTGTCCGTCGAGTCGGCCCATGCCGCGCCCGTTCCGCCTCAGATCAGCGCCTTGTTGCGCAGCTCGGTCTTGATCCAGGCATACACCACCGGGGCGATGGCCACGCCGCCGAAGCCGAAGAGAGCTTCCATCAGCACCATGGCGATGAGGATCTCCCAGGCCTTGGCGTCGATCTCGCCGCCGACGATGCGGGCGTTCAGGAAGTACTCGGCCTTGTGCAGCAGCACCAGGAAGAGCAGCGACAACAGCGCGGCCTGCGGTGACACCGAGAAGCTGATCATGACGATGATGGAATTGGAGATCAGGTTGCCGACCACCGGCAGCAGGCCCACCAGGGCGGTGATGAGCACCATGGTCTTGCTGAAGGGCAGGTGGTAGCCGATGGCGGGCAGGACGGCCAGCAGGTAGATGCCGGTGAAGAAGGCGTTGATCGCGGCGATCTTGCCCTGGGCCACGAAGACCCGGCGGAAGGCGCTGTAGAAGGCGCCGATGCGCTCCAGCAGGGCCCGGGTGAGGGGGCGGTGCTGCTCCGTGGCTGCCAGCTCCTGCACCGCCACCATGGCGCCGATGACCATGCCGAGCAGGATGTGGGCGGCGGCCACGCCGGCTTCCTTGCCGAGCAGGCGCAGTTCCGGCGCATGTTCGCGCAGCCAGTGGGAGGCCTCGGCTTTGAGTTCGGGGCCGCTGCTGGGCAGGCGGCCGAGCAGCCACGGGGGGATCACATCGTTGGCGCCGTCTAGGGTTTCGGCCATCCTGGCCCAGATCGCGTCGAGGTCTCCTTGCCCATGCAGGATGTCGCCGATCCACAGTCCCACGCCGACCACCGCGGCGATCACCTGGATGGCCAGCGCCGCCGTGGCCAGCTGCCGGCCGCGCAGGCCGGTGACGTAGCGGCCGAGCAGGGGCTGGGCCAGGTGGATCAGCATGAACACCAGCATGCCGGCAAAGAGGGCCTGCAGCAGGTGCAGGTTGAGGATGGCAACGATGCCTGCGCCGGCCAGGGCGTAGGAAACCTCTTGAACTCCGTATCGACGTGCTTCCATGCGCGGTGCATTCCCTGTTGTCCGGTCCGGGCGCCATTCTACGCCCGGTGGTGGGGCGTTCAGGGGCGGGCCGCGGTGAGGCCGGGGGTCAGCTCGATGCGGTCAGCGACGATGTGGGCGGCTTCCACCTGGAGCAGG
>WBTZ01000287.1 GCA_009026175.1 Zoogloea sp.
CCCCGCACCCTGCCCCTCCTGCCCCTGCGCGAAGAGAACGGTGTGCTGGTGGTAGCCGGCCCCTTCACCTCCGCCCCTGGGGTCGCCAAGTCGGCCTGACTCCATCTGATTTCCCGCAGCACCCGTCGCGCCTGAAGTCCGCAGCACCCGCTCACCCACACCAATAATGGAGACACCAGACATGCAAACCCGACTCAAGGCCCTGTGCGCCAGCCTGGCTGCACTGCCCCTGCTGGCCAGCGCCGCCCTGCCCGCCTACAGCCCGGTCACCGACGCCCGCCTGACCAAACCCGAAGCCGCCAACTGGCTCATGTACCGGGGCAACTACGAAGGCTGGGGCTACAGCCCGCTGAAACAGATCAACAGCCAGAACGTCGGCAAGCTGGTGCCGGCCTGGTCCTACGCCACCGGCATGACCGAGGGGCACCAGGCTCCGCCCATGGTGAACAACGGCTACATGTACGTGACCACCCCCAACAACCAGGTCATCGCCCTCGAGGCGGCCACCGGCAAGGAGCTGTGGCGCTACAAGAAGACCATTCCCGACGAGCTGATGCAGCTGCACCCCACCAACCGCGGCGTGGCCCTGTACGGCGACAAGCTCTACCTGGCCACCACCGACGCCTTCCTGGTGGCCCTCGACGCGGCCACCGGCAAGGAGCTGTGGAAGGTTGCCGTGGCCGACTGGAAGAAAGGCTACTACATGACCCTCGCCCCCCTCGCCGCACGGGGCAAGATCATGGTGGGCTCGTCCGGCGGCGAACTGGGCATCCGCGGCTTTGTCGCCGCCTTCGACGCCCAGACCGGCAAGGAGGCCTGGCGCACCTACACCATCGCCGGCCCCGGCGAAGCGGGGGCCGAGACCTGGCCCGGCGAAACCTACAAGACGGGTGGCGGCTCGGTGTGGATCACCGGCACCTATGACTCGGAAACCAACCTGGCCTTCTGGGGCGTCGGCAACGCCGGCCCGTGGATGCCCGACACCCGCCCGGGCGACAACCTCTACGCCAACTCCACGATCGCCCTCGATGTGGACACCGGCAAGATCAAGGGGCACCACCAGTACCACTGGAACGACGCCTGGGACTGGGACGAAGTCTCCGCCCCGCTGCTGATCGACGTAGAGCACAAGGGCAGGAAGGTCAAATCCCTGGTCCACGCCGGACGCAACGGCTACCTGTGGCTGCTCGAGCGCACTCGTGACAAGGTCAATTACGTGGATGCCTGGCCCTACGTGACCCAGAACGTGTTCACCAGCCTCGACCCCAAGACCGGCCGCCCCAGCTACGACCCCAAGCGCGTCCCCGGCACCGGCAAGACCACCAACTTCTGTCCGTCCCTGTGGGGCGGCAAGGACTGGCCGCCGGAAGCCTACAACCCCGGCACCGGCCTGCTCTACATCCCCGCCAACAACAACCTGTGCTCCGAGCTGACCGGCGAACCCGTCAAGTACAACGCCGGCAACCTGTTCATCGGCGTGTCCCTCGACAACATCCTGACCAACGTGCGGATGACCGAGAAATCACGCAAGCACATTGGTGAAGTGCAGGCCTGGGACCTGAAGACCGGCAAGCTGGTATGGACCCACACCTACCCCGAGATGAACTGGGGCCCGCTGATGACCACCGCCGGCAACCTGGTCTTCGGCGGCGGTACCAACGACCGCATGTTCCGCGCCCTCGACGCGAAGAGCGGCAAGGTCCTGTGGGAGACCCCCACCCCGTCCGGCGTCACCGGCGTGCCCTCGTCCTTCGAGGTGAATGGCGAGCAATACGTGGCCGTTCAATCCGGCTGGGGCGTGGATGCCCAGCGCATGCAGGGCGCCTTCGACGCCGTCCTCGAACACAAGACCGTCGTCCCCCAGGGCGGCACGATCCACGTGTTCAAGCTCCAGAAGTAGCCCCCAAGACCGGTTCAGCCCACCCGCGCGGCAGGCCCCGCACCGTCACTCCGACGGCGCGGCGGGGCAGGCCACGCCCAGAAAACGAAAAAGGAGACACGCCATGCAAACCCATCGCCC
>WBTZ01000162.1 GCA_009026175.1 Zoogloea sp.
ATTGTTGCACACATGTCACAGCCGACCATCCCAGCCAGGGTCATCACATGGTCCCGGCCGGCGCCTGGCGCTATCATTCTGCCCTCAGCCCCCCAACCCGCCCTCACCCCATGACCCTGCCGGCCGCCTCCACGCCCGAACTCGTCGCCGCCATCATTTTTTCGGTGGCCGTACTGCACACGTTCTCGACCAAGTTCTTCGCCCACCTCGCCCACCTGCAGCCCCGTCACGCCGGGCTCTGGCATCTGCTGGCCGAGGTGGAGGTGGTCTTCGGCTTCTGGGCCTTCGTGCTGGTCGTCTCGCTGCTCTGGATGTCGGGCCAGGAGGCCGCGGTCAGCTACCTGGAGGCGCGCAACTTCGGCGAGCCCATGTTCGTGTTCGTGGTGATGGTGATCGCGGCGAGCCGGCCCATTGTGAGTACGGTGATCGGGGCGATCCGCCTGATCGCCACGATGATCCCCGTCTCCCGGGAGGTCACGGTGTTCTTCCTGTGCCTGTCGGTGGTGCCCCTGCTGGGCTCATTCATCACCGAGCCCGCGGCCATGACCCTGGCCGCGCTGCTCCTCCGCGACGGCTACTTCCGGCACGGGCTGAGCAACCGGCTCAAGTACGCGGCGCTGGGGATGCTGTTCGTGAATGTCTCGATCGGTGGCGTGATGACCCACTTCGCGGCTCCGCCCGTGCTGATGGTGGCCTCCAAGTGGCAGTGGGACGCCCTCTTCATGTTCTCCCACTTCGGTTGGAAGGCCGCCTCGGCGGTGTTCTTCAACGCCCTGGTGCTGACCTGGTTCTTCCGCCATGAGCTGGCCGAGAAGGGGCATCCCCAGGGCGACGGGGAGGCCCTGCGGATGCCGCTTACCGTGGCCTCGATCCATCTCCTGTTCCTGGTCGGCGTGGTGCTGTTCGCCCATCACCCGGTGGTTTTCATGGGCCTGTTCCTGTTTTTCCTGGGCTATACCGAGGCCTACAAGCAGCACCAGGATCGCCTGATCCTGCGGGAGGGGCTGCTGGTGGCCTTCTTCCTGTCGGGCCTGGTGGTGCTGGGCGGCTTGCAGCAATGGTGGCTGCAGGCGGCGCTGACCGACGTGGAGCCCACGGTGCTGTACTTCCTGGCCACGGCCCTGACGGCGGTCACCGACAACGCGGCGCTGACCTACCTGGCCTCCCTGGTGGAAGGCGTCTCGCCAGCCTTCAAGTATGCGGTGGTGGCCGGTGCGGTCACCGGCGGCGGCCTCACCATTATTGCCAATGCGCCGAACCCGGCCGGCGCGGCCATCCTCAAGGGCAGTTTCGACGACGAGTCGATCAGCCCCCTGGGGCTCTTCCTGGCAGCCCTGCCGCCCACCTGCGTCGCCATCTTCGCCTTCCAGGCGCTGGGCTGACCCGCAGGGGCGGCTGGCGCCGGCAAACTGAATTGAAAGCCGCCAGCGGCGGCTTCAGACTGCCACCTGCCGGCAGGCCTCGGCCAGTGCACCGTAGGTGTCCTTGAGGGCCTTGAAGGTCGGCCGCACATCGGCGATGCCGGTCGTCCTCACCCACAGCAGGTCGCCAGCCAGGGCCTTCTGCAGCATCCGCCCACGCGCCTGGCGATAGCGGCCCAGCGCCTCCTTGAAAGCCTGCAACGCCCGCGCGGCCTGGTCACCAGGCGCCATCCGGGCAATCTCGGGCAGTTGGGCATCGAGCACCCGGTCGAGCGCCTCGATCCGCTCCGCGTGGGGCCGTACCTGCTCCCGATCGCGGGAATTGACCACCAGGATGCTGTTGGTGCGAATCTCCTCGATGACATCGAGCAACACACGCAGTGCGTCACGACGCACATCGATCGCCACGCTGAGGGTGTTCAGTTCGACCAGTCCGGTCATCAGCTGCCGCAGCCCGGCGTCGCACCCGTTGACGCGCTGATCCAGCGTGCGGGCCAGGCCGGCGACTCCTCCCATTTCTTCCACCAGCCGCCCGCCGGACGACGCCTCGCTGTTGGCGCGGCCAACGATGTCCTGCACCGCGGCCATGGTGTGCCGCGCCCCCTCAGCGATGGCCACCAGGGTCTCGGCCGCCTCCCCGGTACTTTCGGCGCTGGCGCCGGCCTTGGCCTGCACGCTGGCAAGAAGGACGTTGAGGCCCTCGCTGCCGCTCTCGATGGCCGAGATGATCTCGCCGACGCTCACCGTCGCCTCGCTGGTCCTCTCGGCCAGCTTGCGCACTTCGTCGGCCACCACCGCGAAGCCCCGCCCCTGCTCGCCCGCCCGGGCCGCCTCGATGGCCGCATTGAGGGCCAGCAGATTGGTCTGGCTGGCGATGGCCTGGATGATCTGGACGATCTTGCCGATCTGCTCGATGTGGGCGTGAACCCCGGAAAACTCCCGCCCGACGGCGTCCATCACGCCAACCAGGTCACGCACACCGTCCGACATCGCCGCCACCCGCCCGCCACCACTGGAGGCACGGTCATGGGCCTCGGCCGCGATGGTCAGCAGGCTGGCCGCTTCGGCCGATACCGCACTGATGCCGCCCGCCATGCTCTCGACGGTGGTCGACGCCGCAATGGCCAACTCGGACTGCTGGTCGGCGGTCTGCACCACGTCAGTGAATGAGGACACCAGCGTTCCCGAGGACACCATCAGGTCGCGGGTCAGCTCCCCGATGCGGCCCGCGGCCGCCACCTTTTGCTGGAGCAGGCCTTCGAGCTTGCGCACCGAATCGGCGGCGTCAGCCGCAGGGCTCTCGTCGTCAAGAAGGCCGCGGATGGCATCCAGCTGGGGCTGGACCGACTGCGCCCGCCGCATCAGGAGCAA
Source organism: Zoogloea sp. (assembly GCA_009026175.1). Lineage (GTDB taxonomy): Bacteria > Pseudomonadota > Gammaproteobacteria > Burkholderiales > Rhodocyclaceae > Zoogloea. Next base: position 2,793 of record WBTZ01000162.1, read on the forward strand.
GGGCGTGGCCCCGAGCAGCACGGCAGCCACGGCCAACACGACCTGCAGGCCGCCTTCTGTGGCACCGGCAGCGAATGCGGTACCCAAGGCAAGTGCCAGAACAAGGAAGATTCCAAAAATGCGCATGTCCATCTTCATCGCAATGCGTCTCCAGGTGAGAATCCGGGTGAAAAAAAGGCCAGCCGGCGGACACGCCGCCAGCTGGCCCGACAGGCCGGGACTTAGGATCAGTCGCCGCCGCGCATGTACTGAACCTGGAACATGGAGGGCGGGTTCAGCTTGGGATCGACCTGGCCCTTGAACTGGCCGGTGGTGCAGTGCTTGCTCTGCACGTCCACCATCGAGAAGGCGTCATCGATACCGATGCCGGACCCCTTGTTGATCGGCAGGTGGCTGTCCGGATGGGACTTGCCGACCATGAAGACCTTCCACAGCTCGCCCTTGCGGTCGTAGATCTCGTTGGCACCGTTCAGGTTGCCGAGCTGGGCATCCATGTAGAACACGCGCTTGCTGACCGGATGGTTGGCATTCACCGGAGCGGCTTCCAGCACATAGACCTTGCGCAGCTGCCAGCTGGCGCTATGGAAGCAGCCGCCCTGGCCGCCGAAGTCCACGTACTTGTAACCATCGGCTTCGGCCGGCATGTCGGTGGCCAGCTTGAGCTCGTTGTGGTTCCACATGGGCAGGATCACGTTCTTGGTGCCCTTATAGGTCCACTTCATGTCGGAGATGCGACCGTTGTAGCCCTCGAAGTCCTCGATCATCAGGTCGGAGCCGAGGAAGGCGTCAGTGGTCTGGCCGGTGGCCAGGCGACGCACGCGGCGCTGGAAGCCAAGGTAGAGGTAGGCGTCGTCGAGCTTCTGGTCATCCTCGTAACGCTGGATGAGGAGCTGGGTGTTCTTCAGATCCTGCGGATCCAGGGCCTTCACGTAGATGGCGCGGAACAGTTCGGACGGGTTCGGCGTCACTTCGGGCACCGGCGCATCCTTGACCCGGTGCTTGAAGTTCAGGAAGTGGAAGTTGAACTTGATGGTCTTCTCCACCTGGCCGGTCTGCATGTTGCGGTACTTCCAGTAGAACGGGGAGATGGCGGCGCCGTCACCCCAGTTCACACCGTACTTGTAGTTCCACGCAAGCTTCTCGCCGGCACGCGGGTCCTTGGCATCCGGCTCTTCGGGGAAGGGACGACCGGCCACGTAGCCTTCCAGGTCGCCGTTCTTGGCGCCCAGCTTGGCCTTGCCCAGGTTCTTGCGGGTCGCTTCGATGTAGGCCTTGGACAGTTCGAACTGGGTGGTCGGTCCCACCTTGATCTCGAACATGCCGTCCTTCACGAGCTTGAACACACCGGCGGGGATGGCGTCCTTGAACTGGTCGGCATTGGCCTTGTTGATCACGGTACCGGGGTTGAGGCCGTTCACCTTCGGGAAGCCGCCCTTGTAGGGGTTGAAGGTGTTTTCCACGTCCGCCTCGGTGGTGGCGTGGGCGAAGCCGGTGGCCAGCAGGGCCACGGTGGCTGCAATCAGGGTCTTCTTCATTGTATGTGTCTCCTCGATCAGAACTTGTAGCGCATGGTCAGGAAGATTTCGTCTTCCCGGATGGCGGCGCCGATGGGGCCGGCACGGAAGCGGCCCAGGGGTTCCATGCCGGACAAGCCACGGGAATAGGCCGTCATGGGATCACCCGGATAGGTGCCGGCGGTGTAGGGCGCAAACGGGTTGCAGGAACGGCAGTCGTCGAAAGAGTTGCCACCGTTGGAGCCGCCCTTGAAGTTGGCACCGAAGGTGAACTTGAGCTTGTCGGTGGTGCTCCACTCCAGCGCCGGGGCGATGGCGTGGGTGCGGGAACGGAAGTCGCGGGCAATGATCAGCTGCGGGCTGATCCGGTCACCGGCCAGGAAGCCCTTCATCAGCAGGGTGCCAATGAAGTTGTCCTTGAAGTCGGGAATGCCGCGCTCACCCACTCCACCGTTTTCGCGCTCGTGATCGAAGATGTGCTGCCAGAACAACTGGGCGGAGAACAGGGTGGTACGGTTCGGGTTGATCCACGACACGAAGGTCGGACGGTCCACCCCGATCACGCTGCGCCAGACGCGGTTCTTGGAGTAAAGCTGCTCGCGGTTGGTGTTGGCGAACTCTTCACCCCAGGTCATCGCACCTTCGAAGCGGAAGGCCGCACCCAGCGCCTCGGACTGGAAGTCCATCGAGCCGCCCAGCAGATTGACCCGCGGGAACTCCATGTCGAAGGAGATCAGGTAGGGCCAGGCGTTCTGGTACTGCCCGGTGAAGGAGTTGGTGGCCCGCTTGCCGCCGTGCAGCGACGGCAGCTGCGAGCGGTAATGCAGGGCGTTGAGGGAGAAGTTCAGGCCACCCATGGTCACGCCTTCGAACTTGCCGCCGATCTGGGTGTTCGCCAGGCTCCACTTGGGCAGGTTCACATTGGCCAGGCCGATCTGCCCCGGGCCGAAGTTGGTGGCCAGGTAGGTGTCGGGGCCGACGTTGGCAAAGTTGGAGACCGTGCCGCCGTAATCCCACAAGGTCCGCATGCCGCGGAAGAAGCAGCCCGCGTCCAGCGCCACGTTGGCGGTACCGCACTGCCCCAGGTTGTTGGCACGGAACTGGTCGAAGTTCCAGATCAGCTGCAGGTTGCGGTCCTGCATCGTCTCGGACGCACCCATGCGCCACTCGGCCTGGGCGATCCACATCGGGATGCGGATGTCCTGCAGTTCGTCGTAGATGTTGTTGCGCGAGTAGTCGACCGGGTTGATCACGTCGAGCACACGGAACAGGTCGGTACGGCCCCACACCACCTGCTGCTTGCCGAGCTTGAGGAAGAGCTCCTGACCACCGCCGATGTCCAGGCTGTTCTTGACGTAGGCTTCGCGGATGAAGTCCAGGCGGCTATTGAACTCGGGGAATTCCAGCTCGGTGGTGTTCTTGTCGCCATAGCCACCGAAGTCGGTACAGCCCCGCCTGTCCACGTTGCACGGGCGTACCGGAGTGGCGAAGGCTACGCCACCATTGACGTTGTGCCAGCGATCGCCGAGGACACGCAGCCCCTCGTTGGGGTTGTTCGGATAGGCATCCATGAACTTGTTGTTGGCCGAGCCCGGGTAGCCCAGGCCGGCCACTGCCGAATAGCCCAGCGGGCCGGCCGGCGAGGTGCTGCCCCAGGGCACGTCGGCCAGGGTACCGCCGAGGGTGCTCTGGGCACCGATGGAGCCGCCTGCATCCTCGCCGTACTGCCCCTTGTTCATGCGATAGACGCCGTCCCAGCTGCCCCGCAGGACGCTGTGGAAGACCCAGCCGCTGGAGAGCTTCTTGTCGGCCTCGACCTGCATGGTGTTGCGGAACTTGGACAGGCCTACGACCTTGCCCGTGTTGTCGCGGCCACGGAATGCGGTGTGGTTCTCGTAGTAGGTATCCACCTGCCAGGGTTCGCTGGAGCTGCCCATGTCAGGCAGGTTTTCCTGGGCGAAGGCCGGCATTGCGGCAGCCACCGCCAGGGCGGTGAGGCTGAGGACCGGTACTTTCCGGCTTGGTCTGTTTCTCATGGTGTCTCCTCCTTGGTTTTACCGATTGCGGCCCTGTTTCGGGCCGCCCTCCCTAAATCGGCGCGGCCGGGGATGGGGATGTGTGCAAGACCCCTCCCCCGGGCCCCGGCCGTCAGTCGTTTTCCAGCACCCCGTCTGCATCGTAATGGGCTGCGGTCACGAACTTCGGTTTGAACACCACGCACCAGGACGGCACGATCAGCACCGCGGCGATGGCATTCACAATCAGCATGAAGGACAGCAGCACTGCCGCATCCGACTGGAAGCGCAGGTCCGACATGAAAATCCACATGACAACCCCGGCGATCAGGGTCGCAGCGGTAAAGGACACCGCGTAGCCGGTGGTGGCCACGGCGCGGACCACCGCCTGCTTGATGTCCTGCAGCGCGGCGTACTCTTCGCGGATGCGGTCCATGAAATACACCGCATAGTCGATACCGACCCCCACGCCGACAGCGATCACCGGCACCGTATTGACGCTGATGCCGATGTTGGCGGCGCCCATGTAGGCATAGGTCATCAAGGTTGCAAAGAGCATCGGCAGGACCATCAGCCAGCCGGCATGGACCGAGCTGTAATAGATCATGACGATCACGAAGGCGATCAGCATGACGGTCGGGATGATGATCATGTGGTCGGTGTGCAAGGCCTGGTTGCCTGCCGCCGTCACGCCGACGATGCCGCCGCCCAGCTCGATGTGGATGCCCTTGACCTCGGCCTCGAGCTTCTTCTTGCCCTCTTCGGCCAGGGCCACCACCCGCTGGATGGTGTCGGCCTGGTGGTCCTTGTAATAGAAGACCATGTTCGCCTCGTTCTCGTCGGCGTTCACGAACTCCTTGAGAGCCCCCGGGATCGGGCTGGCCGCCATGTAGGCGAACATCAGGCCGCCCACTTCATCGGCGGTGTCCGGCACCTGCATCCAGCGCGGATCGTCGTTGTGGGTCAGCTTGTTCACCACCCGCAGCACGCCGGGAATGGCCTTTGCGCCACCCAGGGTCGGGTCGGACATCATGTGCGCCTGGAAGCGCTCGATCGCCGCCATCACCTCGGGCCGCTTGATGCCCCCCTTCTCGTCGGTGCGCATCAGCACGTGCAGCTCCTCGGACCCGGGGAAGCGCGTGTTGATGGCCTTGGTGGACACGTTGTAGTCATGATCCAGGTGCAGCAGCGGAGAGCCCGGCTCGGACTCGCCCAGCTGGACCTTGCCCACGAAGTAGAGGCCGCCGATCGCGCCGATCAGGGTCAGCAGCAGGATGCTGCGGGCACCACCGTCGGTACCGCCGGTGCGGGCCATGGCTGCCCCGAGGAAGTTGCGTACGCCCTCGTTGGCATTGACGGTGTTCTTCGGCGCCGGCAGCACGGTGAGGGCCAGGGGCACCATGAAGTGCACCGTGAAGATCACCGAGAAGCCCCAGAAGCCGGCGGCCACGCCGAGCTTGTGGTTGAAGGGCGCCGCCCCGAGCACCAGCACCGCGATGCCCACCGCATCCACGATGATCGCCAGCGAGCCCGGCCGGAACAGGGCGTCAAGCGCATTGCGGGCCGCCTTCTGGCCATTTTTGACGATGGCCAGTTCCTCGTAGTAGCGCACCACCAGCTGCACCCCGTGGGAGGTGGCGCGGGCGGCGATCAGGAAGGGGATCGGCAGCGACAGGGGCTCCAGGTTGATCCCCATGATCGCCATGAAGCCGAGGCCCCAGATCGACGACAGGGCGATGCCCAGCAGCGGCAAGGCAATGCCATAGAAGCGCCGGAAGTACACCACCAGCAGGAAGGTGATCAGCGCCAGGGTCCAGGCCAGGATCTCGACGATCTGGGCCAGGTAGGTGTACACCCAGCCGGTCAGCACCGGATTGCCGGTGACGTAGATCTTGTGCCCCTGGATCGACAGGGATTCGCGCACCTTCTGCAGGGCTTCGAAAGTCTTCGGATAGTCGATGTCCGCCTCGTTGAGCTGCGCCTTGATCAGGGCCGCCTTCAGGTCGGGGGACACCAGCAGGCCATAGATCGTCGGGTTGGCGATCACGTCCTTCTTGAGCTGCTCCAGTTCGGCCACCGTGCGGGTGGTCTTCATCGGATCGTAGTAGGACTCCGAAGCAAAGCCCCCCTGCTCGTCCAGGAAGATCTTGCGGGCAGTGCGGTGGGTCAGGCTGGACACCAGGTTGTGGTTGACCCCGGGCAGGTCGTCCACGCCCTGGGTGGCCTTGTGGATCAGGGCCAGGGTTTCATCGTTGAAGATGGTCCCCTTCTCGACCTCGACCGACATGACGATCATGTTGGCACCGCCGAAGTTCTCCTTCAGGCGGTTATAGGTCTGGATATAGGGGTGGTTCTGGGGCAGCAGGTCGGCGAAATCGGAATAGATCCGCAGCTTGGGCAGGGCCGCTCCAAAAAGTGCAGTGACGATCAGGACCAGGGCCAGGACGATCTTCGGATTGGCGAAGATCCATTCCTCGGCCCGGTGCAGGGCGTGGGTGATGCGGTGACGGGTTTGGCTGACCATGATGGGTCTCAACGGGCTGAAGCGGCGGCCTTGTCGGCCTGGGTACCGATCACGCGCAGCAGGCCACCGGGGCCTCCCGCGATGATGGCGTGCTGTTCGGGCAGGGACACGGCGGCGCCCAGGAAGACCGGTACTGCGTCCGGGTAGGGGACGGCACGCCAGGTATCGCCTTCCAGCCGGGCCACGACGCCACCGGCGCCGACTCCATGGGGAACGCCCTCATGCATGAACAGCCGGTAAAGGGCCGCACGGGTCGTGTTGGTCTGCTTGCTCCAGGTCTTGCCACCGTCCGCCGTATGCAGGATCTGGCCGGCGATACCACTTGCCCAGCCTTCACTGGAGCTCGAAAAGAGCGTCGCGTAGGGATAGAACTCGTCCGGCATCTTGCTGCCGCGGCTCCAGGTCGCGCCACCATCGCTGGTCGTGGCGACCAGGCCGAATTCGCCGGTGGCGAATCCGTGGGTCTCGTCCACCATCTGAACACCGGTAAGCTGGGCGTCCTCCGCCAGATCGGTCACCGTCCAGCTGGCCCCTGCGTCGGCGCTGACCGCCAGCGTGGCGCCGGTGCCGGCGATCCACCAACGGCCCTTGCTGTCACAACTGATCGCCAGGGGGATGCGGGGTTTGTCGAAGGGAACGGACTTCCAGCCGGCACCGGATGCATCGGCAGACCAGACCCGGCGATAGAAGTCGATGGCGACGAACCTGCCATCCGGACAGTGGGTGATGCCGATCAGCGACGCACCGCCGAGCATCTCGCGCTTCCAGCTGCGCCCCTGGTCGGCAGATACGAGAACCGCCCCGCTCTGCGTACCGGCCACCACGACCTTGCCGTTGGTGGCCAGGGCCTGGGTGATGTCGTAGCGTTGCACAGGCTTGGCAGCCTCTACGGCAACCGCGGAAAGATCCGTCTGGCTGGTACATCCGGCAAGCCAGGACGCACCTAGGGCAATGCCTGCCATGCGAAGTGCACGGCACATTCTTGTTGTACTCACTGGGTCTCCTCCAGCTTTATTCTATTTTTTGGGCGCAATAAGGCCCTTCCCCGTTTATCGGGGTTCCCTGTGTGGCCGACGCCAGGTGCGCTCAGGCGCCCCGGTGCCGGCCCGGTGCTGCAAGCCCGATACTAGCGGCCGAGGTCCTTCGCGCTGACGCCGGCGATGCCCCAGTTCTCCTTGGGCACATCGTGGATCCAGACGCGAACATTCTCCTTGGGCGCGCCGACCGCCTCGTGCAGAGCCTGGGTGACCTTCTCGATCACCGCACGCTTCTGCTCTTCGGTACGGCCTTCAATCATGTAGATCTGTGCGAACGGCATGCTTCTTCTCCCTGAAGTTCTATTTGAAGCGGATGGACACCGAGCCCATGCCCTGGATCCGCAGCGTGACGTTGTCGCCGGCCTGCACGGCCACCGCCTCGGTGATACCGCCGGAGAGGATCAGGGCGCCGGCCGGAATCTCCTCGCCCCGCGCGCCCAGGTGGTTGGCCAGCGCGGCGATGGCTGCCGCCGGATGCCCGAGGACCGCGGCACCCGCGCCAAAGGCAACCGGCTCGCCGTTCTTTTCCATGACGATGCCCACGGTGCGCAGATCCACCTCGCTCACCGGTTGCGGCAGGCCACCAACCACGAAGCGGGCGGACGAGGTGTTGTCTGCGATCACGCTCTTCAGGTCGAACTTGAAGTCGCGATAGCGGCTGTCGATGACTTCCATCCCCGGAATCACGAAGTCGGTCGCCGCAAGCACGGCGCCGATGTGGCAGCCGGGCCCCTTGAGGGCGTGCTTCATGACGAAGGCGATCTCCGGCTCGACCTTGGGGTGGATCAGCTCCGACACCTTGACCTCGCCACCGTCGGGGATCGAACCGTAGTCGGTGATGAAACCGAAGACCGGCGTCTCGACCCCCATCTGCTTCATCTTGGCAAAGGAGGTCAGACCAGCCTTGAGGCCGACGATACGGGTACCCCGGGCGATCTTGCGGGCCCGGATGCTGTCCTGGATCGCGTAGGCGTCGTCCCAGTCCATGTCCGGGTACTCGTCGGTGATCTTGGGCGTATCACGGGCCTCAAGCTCACAGGTCTCGAGATGCTCGGCGAGCCGGGCAATGGTGGCCTGGTCGAGCTTCATACGCTCAGGCCCCGCTCCCGGGCCATAGTGATGGCCGTATCCTCGATCATGTCCTCCTGGCCGCCCACCATGCCGCGGCGGCCGAGTTCGACCAGGATGTCGCGGGCCGGGATGCCGTACTTCACCGAGGCGCGCTTGGCAAAGAGCAGGAAGGAGCCATACACGCCGGCGTAGCCCAGCGTGAGGGCGTCCCGGTCGATGCGGATCGGGA
>WBTZ01000288.1 GCA_009026175.1 Zoogloea sp.
CAAGGTTATAGGATCAAGCGACTAAGTGCATGTGGTGGATGCCTTGGCGATCACAGGCGATGAAGGACGTGCAAGCCTGCGAAAAGCGGGGGGGAGCTGGCAATGAAGCTTTGATCCCCCGATGTCCGAATGGGGAAACCCACTCAGCAATGAGTATCTTTATCTGAATACATAGGATATTGAGGCGAACCCGGTGAACTGAAACATCTAAGTAGCCGGAGGAAAAGAAATCAACCGAGATTCCCCAAGTAGTGGCGAGCGAACGGGGAAGAGCCTGCTAGTGATAGCGGAATGGTTAATGGAACGGAATGGAAAGTCCGGCCGTAGTGGGTGATAGCCCCGTACATGAAAACCAATCCGTGGTACTAAGTTAGCGAAAAGTAGGGCGGGGCACGTGAAACCTTGTCTGAACATGGGGGGACCATCCTCCAAGGCTAAATACTCGTGATCGACCGATAGTGAACCAGTACCGTGAGGGAAAGGCGAAAAGAACCCCGGGAGGGGAGTGAAATAGAACCTGAAACCGCATGCATACAAACAGTGGGAGCCTCCTTGTGGGGTGACTGCGTACCTTTTGTATAATGGGTCAGCGACTTACGTTGTGTTGCGAGCTTAACCGAATAGGGGAGGCGTAGCGAAAGCGAGTCTGATAAGGGCGTTTAGTAGCACGGCGTAGACCCGAAACCGGATGATCTATCCATGGCCAGGATGAAGGTGCCGTAACAGGTACTGGAGGTCCGAACCCACTAATGTTGAAAAATTAGGGGATGAGCTGTGGATAGGGGTGAAAGGCTAAACAAATCCGGAAATAGCTGGTTCTCCCCGAAAACTATTTAGGTAGTGCGTCTTGTATCACTGACGGGGGTAAAGCACTGTTATGGCTAGGGGGTCATCGCGACTTACCAAACCATGGCAAACTCTGAATACCGTCAAGTGCGAGCAAGGCAGACAGACAGTGGGTGCTAACGTCCATTGTCAAGAGGGAAACAACCCAGACCGCCAGCTAAGGTCCCCAAGACATGGTTAAGTGGGAAACGAAGTGGGAAGGCATAGACAGCTAGGAGGTTGGCTTAGAAGCAGCCATCCTTTAAAGAAAGCGTAATAGCTCACTAGTCGAGTCGTCCTGCGCGGAAGATGTAACGGGGCTCAAACCATGCACCGAAGCTGCGGATATCCGTAAGGATATGGTAGGGGAGCGTTCTGTAGGTCTGTGAAGGTGTCTTGTAAAGGATGCTGGAGATATCAGAAGTGCGAATGCTGACATGAGTAGCGATAAAGGGAGTGAAAAGCTCCCTCGCCGAAAGCCCAAGGTTTCCTACGCAACGTTCATCGGCGTAGGGTGAGTCGGCCCCTAAGGCGAGGCAGAAATGCGTAGTCGATGGGAAACAGGTCAATATTCCTGTACCGATTCTAGATGCGATGTGGGGACGGAGAAGGTTAGGTCAGCCATCTGTTGGAATAGGTGGTTTAAGCGTGTAGGCGTGCCCCTTAGGCAAATCCGGGGGGCTTAGCTGAGGCGTGATGACGAGGCACTACGGTGCTGAAGTGATTGATACCAAGCTTCCAGGAAAAGCCACTAAGCTTCAGTCTAGAGTCGACCGTACCGCAAACCGACACAGGTGGGCAGGATGAAAATTCTAAGGCGCTTGAGAGAACTCAGGAGAAGGAACTCGGCAAATTGACACCGTAACTTCGGGAGAAGGTGTGCCCCGGTAGGTTGTAGTCCCTCGCGGACGAAGGCCGATGGGGTTGCAGTGAAATGGTGGCTGCGACTGTTTAATAAAAACACAGCACTCTGCAAACACGAAAGTGGACGTATAGGGTGTGACGCCTGCCCGGTGCCGGAAGGTTAAGTGATGGGGTGCAAGCTCTTGATCGAAGCCCCGGTAAACGGCGGCCGTAACTATAACGGTCCTAAGGTAGCGAAATTCCTTGTCGGGTAAGTTCCGACCTGCACGAATGGCGTAACGATGGCCACACTGTCTCCTCCTGAGACTCAGCGAAGTTGAAATG
>WBTZ01000289.1 GCA_009026175.1 Zoogloea sp.
CGAGCCTTTCGAGGGTGGCCCGGTCGCGCACCTTGAAGCCGATGTAGTCCATGCCGGCGCTGTCAGCCTCGCGCAGGACCACGCTGTGGTGGTCGCGCTCGTCCCAGGCCTTCAAATAGACGCGCCCTGAACTGTCTCGTCCGGTTTCGATCAAGCCGAGAACGCGGGTGTAGAAGCGAACGCTTTCGTCCAGGTCAAGGGCGCGCACCTGGATGTGCCCAGGGCGCATGACGCCTGTGGTGGTCATAGAGTCTCCTCACGGTCGTGATGATGTGTTGTTATGTTCGGCTGCAGCAGATGAAGACGGCCGACCCCTGTTCCGGACCCGGATGGGAGGAGGTCCGGACTGGGGAGGGAGGCCGACCGTCTTCCCGGACTAGATTAGATTTACCGTCGTAGCGGCAATATCCGGTTTGTTGGGGATCGATATCCGCTTATCGATAAAGCCATGTTCTCTGCAGAATGGATATAAATCGCAAAGAAAGCGGATATATCCCCACGGTGCGCGGCTCCTATCATCTTCGTGTCGGATGCCGGTGTGCGGGCTGCATGCCGGTATTTCAAGGTCTCGGGAAGTGACTAATAAGGATCAGGCGGGCAGCCGACACGCCACGCTCAATGGAGACAAGACTATGAGTTATACGATTGCCCTGAATTTCGAGGACGGGGTGTCCCGCTTCATTACCTGCGGCCCTTCGGAAACTGTTGCCGATGCCGCTTACAGGCAGGGCATCAATGTGCCGATCGACTGTCGTGACGGTGCCTGCGGGACCTGCAAGTGCTTTGCCGAGGCGGGTCAGTTCGTGATGGGCGACTACATCGAAGACGCCCTCAGCGATGCGGAGGCCAAGGAGGGCTATGTCCTGACCTGCCAGATGCGCCCGAAGAGTGACTGCGTCGTCCTGGTGCCGGCCTCGTCGGCCGTATGCAATACCAAGCAGGTCGCCTATTCGACGAAGATTCGGGAAGTGCGCCGTCTTTCTGAAAGCACCTTTTCCCTGGTCCTGGAGGGGAGCGGACTGAGCAAGCTGGGCTTTCTGCCCGGCCAGTATGCCAATGTCCAGGTGCCTGGTCATGATGTCCATCGCGCCTATTCATTCAGCTCCACGGTGAAGGACGGCGCGGTGTCCTTCCTGATCCGCAATGTACCGGGGGGCCTCATGAGCGGCTTCCTCGATGGTCAGGCTGCGCCGGGTATGGAAATGCAACTGGTGGGGCCGCTCGGCAGCTTCTATCTCAGGGATATCCGCCGGCCTGTCCTGATGCTCGCAGGGGGAACCGGTCTGGCTCCCTTCCTGGCGATGCTGGACAGGATTGTCGCCAGTGGCGGCAGCGCGCATCCCATTCACCTCATCTACGGCGTCAATACCGACCGGGACGTGGTCGAGATTGATCGCCTCGAAGCCTTTGCCTCCAGCCTGCCCAACTTCACCTATGCTGTCTGCGTGGTTGATGCGGGCAGTGCGCAGCCCCGCAAGGGCTATGTGACCCAGCACATCGAGCCGGCCCAGCTCAACGACGGCGATGTGGACATTTACCTCTGTGGCCCCCCGCCCATGGTTGAAGCCGTTGCCGGTTTTCTCAAGGAGCGCAACGTGCAGTCGGCCTCCTTCCACTACGAGAAGTTTGCCGCCAGCACCTGAACGCCGCGGCTATCCAGGCATCGTGCCTGGATAGCCGAAAGATCCATCCGTCACGCGCTCCTGCCGCCGGCCGTCGGCCCGCGGAGCGACTGCGTGCGGGGTTCTTGTTCCTGTCATGCCGATTGATGGGGCGCCCGCCTGCGTCTCCGTTCGGCACATCAATCGATGCTCAGGGGGCTTGCGGCCAGGTTGCCGGACCCTCGGGTAAAAAAAGTTGAGGGGTCACAGATGTCATCGACAGTAAAGACCAACCCATTCACCCAGGAGACGGGGATCATCCACCTGGGTGGGATCGACGCGATCGTGCGGCTGACGCTGGACCAGGTGCGCACGGACGCGCGCCGGGGTCTGAAG
>WBTZ01000290.1 GCA_009026175.1 Zoogloea sp.
GCCCCCGCCAGGAAGCGGCGCCGGTGCATGCTCTCAGGAGCCAGCCCACATGAACACGGTGCAAACGCAATTTGGGATGCGCTGTTTTGCATGGCATGTCTCCATAGGGAATGACTCTCAAGCAATATAGATCACGCTTGGCGACATATCGCATGCCCTATGGATCAGCGCCCATCCCTGCCTCACACGCAGCCCGTTCAGCCCCCGGACGGCCGCTCAAACCACCTCACCGCAAACGCCGCACCCGCCATCAGCGTGCTGAAACCCACCACCGCCAGCCATCCGCCCTGTGCAAGGGCCAGGCTGCCAAGGGCCGAGCCGCTGGCCATGCCGATGAACATGGCGGTGAGCAAAATCGCGTTGAGCCGGCTGCGTGCAGCAGGCTCCAGGCTGTAGATCAGCGATTGGTGAGCCACCAGGGTCGCCTGGACGCCGAAGTCGAAGCCCACCGTGGTGACGATCAGCAAGCCGAGGTGGAATGAAGCCGGCAGCTGGGTCTCCAGCGCCATCGCGGCAAAGCTCAGGGCCGTCAAGGCAGCGCCTGCCCGCGTCACCCAGACCGGACCACGGCGATCACTCAAGCGCCCAGCCAGCGGCGCGGCGAGTGCCCCGGCTGCGCCCGCCAGGCCAAAGGCACCGGCGGCGGCACTACCCATCTGGTAACGCTGATACAACATCACCGCCAGGGTGGACCAGAACGCGCTGAAGGCCATCGACAGCAAGCCCTGCGCCCAGGCCGCCCGGCGCAGCGCCGGATAGCCTTGCCACAGCGTGCTCATCGACTTCAGCAGCGCCGCATAGCCCAGCGTGGTGGTGGGCGTAAAGCGGGGCAGGCCGCGCCACGACGCCAGCCCGATGGCCGCCACCGCAAACGCCGCAAGCATGAACACCGTACGCCAGTCAAACTGCTGGGCCACCCAGCCACTCGCCACGCGAGACAACAAAATCCCCAGCAACAGCCCCGTCATCACCGTGCCGATGATGCGTCCGCGCTGCGCATCCGCCGCCAACGTGGCCGCGGCCGGCACAATGTCCTGAGCCAGGGTTGCGGCGATGCCGACAAAGAGACTGGCCAGCATCAGCGTGCCGATGCCCGATGCCAGGCCGCAGCCCAGCAAGGCCAGGCTCAGCACCAGCGACTTGATGGCGATGAGCCTGCGTCGATCATGCCTGTCCCCCAGCGGCGCCAGGAACAGAATGCCCAGCGCGTAGCCCAGCTGCGTCAAAGTCGGGATGAGCCCCGCCTGCGCCGTGCTCACATGCAGACTCTCGGCGAGATTGCCCAACAAAGGCTGGCTGTAATAGATCGACGCCACCGACAAGCCGGCTCCCGTCGCCAGCAACAGGACCAAAGAACCGGGCAGCGGGCCTGCCGGGGCGTGTGTTGCGGGATGCGTCAGGCTTGGGGATGACATGAAAGGCCTCCAGAAGAATCAAATTACCCAGGCCTTCATTCTCCGGATACATGAAAAGCGTTGTAGTAGCCCCACACGCACAACTGCTATACGCTCAGCGCATGCAAAAACCTTCAAACGGCAGCGACAGACTCGATCTGCTCGAAACCTTCGTCCGTATCGTCGAAGCGGGCAGCCTTTCGGCCGCCGCACAACAGCAAGCCACCACCCAGCCCACCATCAGCCGGCGCCTGCAGCAGCTTGAGCGCCTGATGGGCCTGCACCTGCTGCAGCGCTCCACCCATGTGATGAAACTCACCGAAGATGGCGAGCGCTGTTACGGCCACGCCAAGGAACTGCTGGAACGCTGGCAGGCCATCGAGGCCGATCTGCGCGGCGTGCAGGACGAACCGCGCGGCAAGCTGCGGGTGCTCGTGCCCACGGTGTTCGGCCAGCAGCAACTCATCCCCCCGCTGGTCCAGTTCCTCCAGCAACACCCCCACGTCTCCGTCGAATGGCTGCTCCACGACCGCCTGCCCGACTTCATCGCCGAAGGCATCGACTGCGCAATAAGAATAGGCAGCGTCGACACC
>WBTZ01000163.1 GCA_009026175.1 Zoogloea sp.
GGGGGCGGCCGGGCGCGGGGCGGCCTGTCGACGTGGACGGCGCGGCTCGGGCGCGGGTTCCGGCTCTGGGGTGACGAACAAGGCCTTCAGCCAGTTCCAGCTCCGTCGCAGCAGGCCGGGCGCCTCCTGCGACTGGAAGCGCAGCTTGGGATCGATCAGGCGGTTGGCCAGGGCGTAGTGGAAGGTGTCGCCCACGATGGGCAGGGCGCTGCGGGCACCCTGCCCCCAGTAGTCGCTGCGCAGGGTGATCCGGTTGTCGTTGAAGCCGACCCAGGCTCCGCCGACCAGCTGTGGATGCATCAGGATGAACCAGCCGTCGGTATTGTCCTGGGTGGTGCCGGTCTTGCCGGCCAGGTCTGCGCGCAGCCCGAACTGGTTGCGGATGGCCACCCCGGTGCCCCGGTCCACCACGCCGCGCATCACGTCGAGCAGGGTGTAGGCGGTGCCCGGGTCCAGGGCAGTCTCGGCCTCGGCCGGGGCGAATTCCTCGAGCACCCGGCCCTCCCGATCCTCGATGCGGGTCACCAGCACCGGCTCGATGAAGCCGCCGCCATTGGCCAGGGTGGCGTAGGCGCTGACCATCTCGCGCAGGGTCACCGGGCTGGTGCCGAGGGCCAGGGAGGGCACTTCCTCCAGCGGGCTCTGGCGCACGCCCATCTTCTTCGCCAGGCGCGCCACCCGGGCCGGGCCGACCTCCTGCATGAGCTGCGCGGTGATGCGGTTGCGGGAGTACACCAGCCCGTCGCGCAGGCTCACCGGCTTGCCGCTGGGCGGCGATTCGTCGTCGGGGCGCCAGATCTCGTCGTTCTTCAGGGGGATCTCCACGGCCTGGTCCACCAGGGTGTCGGCGGGACGCATGCCCTTGTCGAAGGCCGCGCCATACACGAAGGGCTTGAAGGTCGAGCCGGGCTGGCGGCGGGCCTGGGCGACGTGGTCGAAAGGGTCCTGCACGAAATCGCGGCTGCCCACCCAGGCGCGGACCTGGGCGCTGCGTGGGTCCACGGCCAGAAAGCCGACCTGGACCCGGGTCTTGTCCTGGCGCAGGGCGTCCATGAAGGGCTTGTCGGCCAGCAGGCGGGCCAGGGCTTCGTCCGGATCCTGGCCGCGGGCTACGGCGGCGCGGTATTCCTTCGACTCCCGCACCAGGGCGGCCACCAGTTCGGGGTTGCCCGACCAGCCCTTGCGGCTGTTCCAGGCCTGGTCGGCGAGGCCTTGCAGCTGGCGTCCCCGCCGCATCACCGCCTGGGTGGCCTGGGCCTGCAGGCGGCTGTCCAGGGTGGTGCGCAGCACCAGGCCGTCGGCGTAGATGTTGTAGTCGTTGCGGTCGGCCCAGCTGATCAGCCACTTGCGGATCTGCACGGCGAAGTGGGGGGCCGGGCCGGGGGATTCCAGCTGGCGCTCGAAGTCGATGCGCAGGGGCTTCTTCTGCAGGGGCTCCAGGCGGCGCTCGTCGAGCTGGCCGCGCTTGACCATCTGGGCCAGCACCGTGTTGCGCCGGGCTACCGCCCGCTCGGGGTTGAGCACCGGGTTGTAGTAACTGTTGCCCTTGAGCATGCCGACCAGGGTGGCGGCCTCCAGCACGTCGAGGTTGCGCGCCGGCTTGTCGAAGTAGGTACGCGCCGCCATCTCGATGCCCCAGGCGTTGTAAAGGAAGGGCACCGTGTTGAGGTAGGTCTCGAGGATCTCGTCCTTGGAATAGAGCGCCTCGATCTTCAGGGCGGTGATGGCCTCCTTGAGCTTGCGGGTGAGGGTGGGGGCGCGGCCGATCTCATCCGGGAAGAGGTTGCGGGCGAGCTGCTGGGTGAGGGTCGAGCCGCCCTGCCGCTCGCCGGAGAAGGTGTGCAGCACCGCGCCGCCGAGGCGGTAGAAGTCGATGCCGTGGTGTTCGCGGAAGCGGTGGTCCTCGGTGGCGATCAGCGCCGCGGTGACTTGCGGCGAGATGTCCGCCAGGCCCACCCACTGGCGGTTGGCCCACTTGAACACGGCGAGCTCCTTGCCGTCGGCCGACAGCACCCGGGCGGGCTGCTCCACCTTGGCCTTGCGGATGTCGCGGATGCCGGGCGTGAAGGGGATCAGCAGCAGCACGTAGGCGAGGGCCAGCACGGGCAGCGCCAGCGCGATGCGCCGCAGGCTGCGCCGGGATGGCCGGGGCAGCCCCCGCAGGTGGGCGAGAAGGCGCTGGGGCAGGCGGCGCAGCGGGCTGCTGGCGGGCTCGGGGAGGTCGGGCATGCGGAACGGGCAGGGTGGAGGGGCGGCCAAAACTTTGTTGCAAATGCCGGCTTGAGGCAGGCCGCAGGCGACCCTATTTTAGCCGCAGCGGGCCCGGCCGGTCGGTCGGGCCGACAGACAGCACGAAAGGAAAGGGTGACACGATGTTCCGCAAGACATGTGTAGCCGTAGGCCTGGCCGTCCTGCTCGCCATGGCCGGCGGCGTGGCCGGCGCCGCCGAGCCGAGCCTGCATCAGGTCTATCAGGCGGCCGAGGCGGGCCGCTTCGCCGAGGCCCAGGCGATGATGAAGCAGGTGCTGGCGGCCCACCCCGGCAGTGGCAAGGCCCATTACGTCGAGGCAGAGCTGCTGGCCCGGCAGGGGCAGGCCGATCGGGCCGCGGCCGAGTTGCAGGCGGCGGAGCGCCTGGCGCCGGGCCTGCCTTTTGCCCGTCCCGAAGCGGTCCAGGCCCTGCGCGGCCTGGTCGGGGGTCACCCGAAGAGCAGCGTTCCGGGTGTCGTCCAGCCGGCGATCCAGACATCGCCCGGTCAGCCCTGGGGCGTGGTCGCAGCCGGCCTGGGCCTGATCGCCTTCATCATCCTTGCCGCCCGCTTCATGAGCCGGCGGAACCTGCAGACGGTTCCGCAGGGTGGGGTTCCGGCAGGTGCCAGCGGCTGGCCCGCCGCGGCGCCGGTGCCGGCCTCCACGTCCTACGGGGGCGGAGCCTGGCCGGCCGCGGAGCCGGCCCCCGCACAGCCGGGGCTGGGCTCGCGGGTCCTGGGCGGGTTGGCCACGGGGGCCGCGGTCGGTGCCGGCATGGTGGCAGGCGAGGCCTTGATGCACCGCTTCATGGATGGCAGGGACAGGGCGGCCAGTCCCGCTCCCCCTGCGCCGCCGGCCCGGGTCTCCGACGATGTGCCTCCGGGACTCGACCTGGGGACGCCGGTGCTCGAAGGCGATGACATGGGAGGCGCTGATTTCGGCATCAGCGATGCAGGCTCGTGGGACGACGGGGGAAGCAGCCGCGACAGTGACTGGAACTGATTCCGCAGGGGGCTGCGGGGAGTGTGAATTGCATCACAGTCTTTCTGTGATGAATCCCAGGGTCGGCAATGCGGGGCCGTCAATACCAGCCGATACCCTTGAAGGAGCCCCGCATGTCTCTCCGCCCTCTCGCCCTCTTGGTCACTCTCGGCCTGGGACTTCCGGTCGCCCACGCCGAGACCGCCCGCAGCTACATCGTCCAGTACCGGGACACGGCGGTTCAGGCGCCGGTGCGTGCGCCGGTGAGGGACACGCGGATCGCCGAGGACCCGCAAGGCTGGGCCTATGTGGACCAGCGGGTCATGGAGCGGACCCAGAGTCTGGAGGCCCGCTACCGGATCCGTGCGCGTCATGCCTTCAGCCACGTCCTGAAGGGCTTTGTCGCCGATCTGACGCCGACCCAGCTGGCCAGCCTGCGGGCTGATCCGACCGTCCTGGCGGTGGAGGAGGACAAGCCCATGAAGGCCATCGGCCAGACCTTGCCGTGGGGGATTGCCAGGACCGACGCGCCGCTGTCATCGACGCTTGCCGGCAATGGGGCCGGCACGGTGAGTGGTGTGAATGTGTATGTCATCGACACCGGCATCGCGACCCATCCCGATCTGAACCTGGTGAAGCACGTCAATTTCGTGGGCGACCGGAAGAACACGGATTGCAATGGCCACGGTACGCATGTGGCCGGCACCATCGGTGCCCGCGACGATGCCGCCTATGTGGTCGGCATGGCGCCAGGGGGGCGCCTGACCGGCGTGAAGGTGCTCGACTGCAACGGCTCGGGCGCGACGTCCGGGGTGATCAAGGGCGTGGACTGGGTCGCCGCCAACGCGGTGAAGCCGGCGGTTGCCAACATGAGCCTGGGGGGCGCCGCCAGCAGCATGCTCGACAGTGCGCTCACCAAGGCCGTGTCGGCGGGCGTGGTGTTCGCCATTGCCGCCGGCAACAGCGCGGTGGATGCCTGCACCCAGTCGCCGGCGCGGGTCGGGCCGCTGGCCGGGGCCATCACCGTGGCCGCGACCGACAGCGCCGATGCGGAGGCGTCCTTCAGCAACTATGGCAGCTGTGTGAACCTGTGGGCGCCGGGGGTGGACATCCTCTCCACCTATCTCAACAGCGGCCTGGCCTTCGGCTCGGGAACCTCGATGGCGAGCCCCCATGCAGCCGGTGCGGCGGCGCTCTACCTGTCCCGTTATCCGGCGGCCACGCCGTCCGCGGTGGAGAGTGCGCTGCTGCAGGCCACCCTGGTGCCCGGTACGCTCAGCAAGGATGGCCGAACCATCCGCCGCCTGGACGTGCTGCCGTTCTGAGCGCGCTCAAGGGCCTGGGGTTGCCGGCCCCGTCCGGCGGGCCGCCAGCCCGTTGTCCGGAAAAGCCGGATACAGGCCGTCATGGATCCGGATAGTCAGGGGGGGCTGATTTCTACAGGATCACCAGGTCCTTCTTGACCCGGTTAACCGCCATGAGCACTCCTGCGCGCGACGAATCCATGCCAGCCGCCTCCGGCCAGCCCCTTTATCGTGGCCTGGACCGGGCACAGCTCGAGCTGGCCTATAACAACATCCGTGCCGTCCCCGGCTTTCCGGCCATCCTGGCCGATTTCCAGGCGCGCAGCGCCTGCCTCTACCCGGAATACCCCGCCCTGCGTGATGGCGCCTACGGGCCCGGGCCGCGCCAGCGTTTCGACTGGCTTGGTTGCGGGCGCCCCGATGCGCCGGTCTTCATCTTCATCCATGGCGGCTACTGGCAGGCCACGACCAAGGAGGACTTCGCCTTCATCGCCCGGGGGCCCCTGGAGCAGGGGTTTGACGTGGTGCTGGCGGAATACACCCTGGCCCCCGAGGCGTCGATGAGCCGGATCGTGGGCGACATCGGCCGGCTCCTCGACCATCTGGCGGCCAGCGAGGGCGAGTTCGGCCTGCGCGGGCGGCGTGTGGTGTTGAGCGGACACTCCGCCGGGGGGCATCTGACCGCGCTGTACCGCAGCCACCCGGCGGTGACCCATGCGATGCCGATCAGCGCCCTGGTGGACCTGGAGCCGATCAGCCTGTGCTGGCTCAACGACAAGTTGCAGCTGACGCCGGCCGAGATCGAGGCTTTCAGCCCCTTGCGGCGGATCGTCAAGGGCGTGCCGACCCTGGTGACCGTGGGCGACGACGAACTGCCGGAGCTGGTGCGCCATTCCCGCGACTATGCCCTGGCTGCCCGGCAGGCCGGAGAGCCGGTCAGCTACCTGCCGCTGCCTGGCTGCCACCATTTCTCCGTGCTCGACGACCTGGCCCGCCCGGACGGCGTCCAGATGTGCGCCTTGCTGGCGCTCATCGACAAGGGGCTCAGTTGATTCTGGTGGTGCCGCGGGGGTCGCTGTCCGGCCTGGCGGAGGCCATGGCGTAGCGCCCCCTGCCGGCGCGTTTGGCATCGTACATGGCCTCGTCGGCGGCGAGCAGGATGGCTTCCGGGGTGTCGTGTCCGGCGCTCGCGGCAATGCCGATGGAGGCTCCCAGGGGGCAGATCAGTCCGTCCAGCCGGATGCTGGCGGAAAGGGTGGTGATGCACTTGCTGGCCAGGCTGATCGCGCCTTCCTGCCAGTCACCGGACAGATCGGTGGCGAGCAGCACGAACTCGTCGCCGCCGATCCGCGCCAGGGTATCGCTGCTGCGCAGGGTTGCCGACAGGCGTTGCGCGACCTCGATCAGCGCCTGGTCGCCGGCTTCATGGCCGAGCTGGTCGTTGATCGGCTTGAAGCCGTCCAGATCCAGGTAGAGCACGGCGATCCAGGTGCCGTTGCGGCGGGCCCGGGCCAGCCCCTGCTGCATCCGGTCCGCCAGCAGGATGCGGTTGGGCAGGCCGGTCAGGCTGTCGTGATGGGCCAAGCGTTCGAGTTCCACCTGGCTGGTGCGCAGCTTGTCCAGCAACTGGTTGAAGGCCACGGTGAGGTGTCCCACCTCGTCATTGCGAACCACCGGCAGGGGCTGCAGTGGCAGATCCCCTTGGGTCATCCGGTCGGCGAGATGAGCTGCCCGGTGCAGCGGGCCGAGCATGGCGCGGATGAAAAAGCCCGCCACCAGCAGCACCATCAGCATCGCCGTGAAGCTGTGACGGATCACCGTGTCCTGGGCGCGTCGCACGGGCGCAAAGGCTTCCGAGGTGGGCATGCGGGCCACCACGAACCAACCGGTGCTCGGCACGCTGACGATGGCGGAGAGCTCTTCGACGCCCTTCGCGTTGGTCGTGATGCCGGTCCCCCGGAAGCCGGTCATGGCCTTGTCGTGCAAGGGGTTGACCCCGGGGGGCGGGGTCGGCTTCATCACCAGGTCGGGATCCCCCGCGGCGATGAACAGCTTGTCGGCCGGTGAGACCAGCAGAAAGCCCCCGGCGTCGCCGACGCGTCCATGGGAGATCCGGTCCAGGAAGCCGGGTGTGTTGAGGGCGGTGATGCCGATCATGATCGCCCGGGTACGCCCTGCGGCGTCCTTCACCGCCTTGCCCATCGGCAGCATCCACTGGTGGGAGAAATCGCCGCGCCGGGGCTTGCCGATGCCGCTGCCGCCCTCTGCCACGGCTTTGAAGTCCGCATGCGCTGCCAGGGACGCACCGCGCCGACCGGTGATCGGCGGAAAATCGGCAATGATCCGGCCCTGCGGGTCGGCCACGATCAGGCCCAGGGAAAACACCGGGTGAAGTCCATGCCGTTCGGCGAGCCAAGCTTCCAGCCGGGCCGGCTGGGTCAGCAACTCGGGCGGCAGGGTCGTGGTCAGCTGCTGAAGCAGGTTCAGCCGGTCGACCAGCTTGTCATCGATGTCCTGGGCGACTGCTTCCGCCAGCGCCTTCTGCTGGGCCGACACCACCTGGGTCAGATCCTCCTGCAGGAAGCGGGACAGGAAGACGTACCGGGCCCCGCCGCCGAGCAGCACGAGCAGCAGCCCGAAAAGAATCATGCGGCTGAGGAGGCTTGTAAAAAACCGTTTCAGGATCATCGCCCGATCTTATCCGAAGGGGCTCCGGCTTCGCCTGCTCAAGTGCTGCGCGGAACGGGAAAATTCCTCGTATCTTGATCTGCGGCAAGCCCCTGCCAGGCCGTCCTGCCGGGTCAGGTTGACCACGGACTGGATGCTCCGCTCGCCCCACAGGTCGGCGTAGGGAAAGCCCGGGATGCCGCTCATGTGGATGCCGGCACAGACCAGGCGCCCGCCCTTCGCCAGATGGCGCAGGGCCCGGTAGCCAGTGCTCCCGCCGGGGACGGACAGATGCCTGCTCTAGGGCGCTGGCGCAGGCCGGGAAGCGACCTGGATCAAGAATTGTCTATTCATGGTGTGCCGCTGAAAACCCCTGCTGCGGCCTCGAAGCGCTGCACCAGCCAGTCGGCGGTGGCCGCGACACGGGCCTGCTGGCGGGCGTCCGGGTGAATCAGCATCCACAACTCGCGGCTCAATACGGGTTGAGGGCCGGACAGGCGGGCCAGGCGGGGATCCGGGGCGGCCAGGAAGCACGGCAGGATGCCCTGGCCGATGCCGTCCGCCACCGCGCGGGCGAGGCCGCGCAGGCTGTTGGAGCGCAGGCGGATCCGCCCGTCTCCCAGCATGGCGGCCAGCTGGCGCATCTCCGGGGTGTGGTCGAGGTCGGGGTTGTAGGCGACCCAGTCGCCGGGCCGTACCGGCAGGTCGCCCCGCGCCGCACCGTAGATGGCGAAGCCCACGTCGGCCAGCTTGCGGATCAGGAAATCGCCGCTGGCCGGCCGCGCCAGGCGGATGGCGATGTCCGCCTCCCGGCGGGAGACGCTGAGATTGTCGTTGCTGGCGATCAGTTCGACGCTCAGCTCCGGATGGAGGGTGTACAGGCTGGCCAGCTCGCCGGCCAGGTAGTCGCCGATCAGTGCGCTGACCGCCGTGATGCGCACCAGTCCGCTGACGGCCTGGGTGCCGGCATCGGCCACCCGGACAACACCGGCCACCTCGTCCTCGATGCGCCCGCAGCGCTCCAGCACCCGCGTGCCGATCGGCGTCGGGTGCCAGCGGCCGTCATGGCGCTCGAAGAGGGGTGTGCCGAGGGCTTCCTCCAGGGCGCGCAGCCGGCGCGCCACGGTGGTCTGGTCCACGCCCAGGCGGCGCGCCGTGGCGGCCAGGGTGCCTTCCCGGCCGATGGTGGCGAGAAAGCGCAGGTCGTCCCAGTTGGGGAGCGTGGATGGGGGCTGCATTTTTGCAGGTGTCTCGAGTATGGATGTCTATTTGCGCAGGGATGGCTGGAGTTTAGCCTGTGCGCACTGATTTTCCGCAACCACCCCGAGGAGACACGCATGACTGCAGCCCACACCCTTCGCCAGCTTTCCGGCCTGCCCACTGAGCCCGCGCCCTTGTCCGCGTCGGCCCTGATCATCGTCGACGCGCAGAACACCTACCGGGAAGGCATCATGCAGCTCACCGGCATCGAGCCGGCCCTCGATGAATGCGCCCGCCTGCTGGCCCGGGCCCGGGGCCTCGGCATCCCGGTGATCCACATCCAGCACGATGCCGGTCCGGGCACGCCCTACGACATCCGCGCGGAGTCCGGCGCGATTGCCGCCAAGGTGGCACCCCTGGAGGGTGAGGCGGTGGTGGTCAAGCACTATCCGAACTCCTTCGTCGGCACCGACCTGGAGGCGCGCCTGAAGGCGGCCGGTGTGAAGAACCTGGTGGTGGCCGGCTTCATGACCCACATGTGCATCAACTCGACGACCCGCGGCGCCTTCAACCTGGGCTTTGCGGTGACGGTGCCGGCGGCAGCCACCGCGACCCGCCCGCTGCCCGTACCGGGTGGTGGCGTCGTGGAAGCGGCGACGGTGCAGGCGGTGGCCCTGGCGGCGCTGGGCGACCTGTTCGCGGTGGTGGTGCCGGACGGGGAGGCGATTGGGGACTGAGGGGAGGAGGGCGGCTGAAGCCGCCCCTACACGCCCCAGGTGACGGGTTTCTTGTCCTTGAGGGCGCGCTCGAGCAGTTCGAGCAGGGGCACGGCCCGCTGGAAGAAGCTGACGTTGCCGCCGCCGGGCTTGGCGTCCGCCTCGTCCGGATCGCCCTGTTCCGCCTGGCGGGCCTTGTCGGCGGCGATGGCGGCCTTCAGGGTGTCGATGGCGGCCGGCAACTGCTCCACGGTGACGATGCCCTTGGCGTCGGCGGGGTCCTTGCCCAGCACCGTGAGCATGTCCTTGCCGTTCTTCTCGAACATGATGACGTCGCCGCCGGCCGGGGATTTGAAGATGATCAGCATGGGTGAAAGGGTCCTCGCAGTGGAATGACGCCATTGTAGGCCCGCGGGCTGGCGTGGAGGAAAACCCCAAGGGCGTCGCTGCGGCCCTGGTGGTAAGTTGGAGGGCCTCCCTTCCGTGCCCGTCAATCCCGTGGACCCTCGCACCACCCTCGCCGGCATCGCCTTCGGCCTCGGTGCCTATGGCATCTGGGGCTTCTTCCCCCTTTTCTTCCGGCAGCTCGGGCACGTGAGCCCGGTCGACGTGCTGTGCAACCGGGCCGTGTGGGGCTGCATCTTCGTCAGCCTGATCCTCACCGTGCGCCGCCACTGGGGGGCGACCCTGGCCGTGGCGCGGCGGCCGGGGACGGTTCTCCGCCTGTTCGTGGCGGCCCTGCTGGTCGGTTCCAACTGGCTGGCCTTCCTGTGGGCAGTGGATCAACGCCAGGTGGTGGCCTCCAGCCTGGGCTATTTCCTCACGCCGCTGGTCAACGTGCTGCTGGGCATGATGGTGCTCAAGGAGCGCCTCAATGCCAAGGAGTGGGCCTCGGTGGCCCTGGCCCTGGCGGCGGTGGGCAGCGAGTTCGTGACGCTGGGCAGCCTGCCGTGGATCTCGATCTTCCTGGGGGCCAGCTTCGGGCTGTACGGCCTGGTGCGCAAGCAGGTGCCGGTGGATGCGCTGTCCGGCCTGTGGCTGGAGACCTGTTCCATGCTGCCGCTGATCGGGCTCTACAGCCTGTGGCAGGGCAGCCAGGGGCATGGTGTGTTCACCGGCTTCGACGGCTCCACCCAGTGGCTGCTGGTAGCCGCCGGGGCGATCACCGCCCTGCCGCTGATGTTCTTTGCAGCGGCCACCCAGCGCCTCAACCTGGCCACGGTGGGCATGCTCATGTACATCAACCCGACCCTGCAGTTCCTCACGGCGGTGCTGATCTTCGGCGAGCCCCTGCAGCCGGCCCGCCTGCTCACCTTCGGGTTGATCTGGGCCGGGCTGGGCCTGTACAGCTGGAGCGGCTGGCAGAAGTACCGGGCTGCCCGCGCCGGTTGAGGTTCTCAGGCCGGGGAGTGGGCGGGGAAGTGGAAGTCCGGCTCGCCCCAGGCCTGGTAGGCCGCCCAGTGGCCGTCCAGAGGGGCCGCGTCGAAGCAGGCCGCCACCGCCCCGGCATGGGCGTCCGCGAAGCGCCCGCCGCCGGCCAGCAGGCGCAGCAGGGTGCTGTGGTAGGCCGCATCGGCCGGGCCCCCGGTGCGCCAGGCCGGCGCCACCACGCAGCGCACGCCGGCCTTCTGCAGGGCGGGCGCCATGAGGCCCGCCAGCCCGCCGTGATCGACCTCCGGGTCGTGCAGGAT
>WBTZ01000164.1 GCA_009026175.1 Zoogloea sp.
CAGCTGGGCGGCGGCGTCGCGCAGGCCACGGATCACCGCGGCAATGGCCCGGTGCTCGTCCTTGATGATGGCGATGGCCACATCGGCAGCGCTGCCGGCGGTGTTGGATTCGACGCTGGCCACCAGCACCGGCAGGGTGCTGTGGGCCAGCACCTTGTGGGTCTGCGAGCCGACCACCAGGGCCTTGAGGCCCCTGCGCCCGTGGGAGGCCATGAAGATCAGGTCGCAGCCGCGCTCTGCAGCCACGTCGAGGATCAGCTCGTAAGGGCGCGGGCCGGTGCGCACCACCGCTTCGCAGGGGATGCCGAAGGCCCCCGCCGCGGCCACGCCCTTGGCCAGGATGGCGCGGGCGTCGCCGGCGGCGGCGTCCAGGTAGTCCTGTGGCTCGAGGCTGCGCAACAGGGCGCCGTCGCCACTGGCGCCCAGGTCTTCCCTGGCAGTGAAGAAGGTGATGCGGGCGCCCAGGCTGCGGGCGAAATCGACGGCCTGGGTGACCAGGCCGATGGACAGCGCCGAGCCGTCCAAGGGTACGAGCAGGTGCGAGTACATGCGGCGGATCTCCTCGGTGAATAGGGGATGTAGGGGCGGCTTCAGCCGCCCGCGGACGCCGATCAACGGCATGCCCTGATTCAAGGTCCGTGGGCGGCTGAAGCCGCCCCCACGTAATTAGCGGGGCTTGAGCAGGAAATGCCCCAGAGCCGGCAGCAGGATCAGGGCGCCGAGCATGTTCCAGATGAACATGAAGGCCAGCAGAATGCCCATGTCGGCCTGGAACTTGATGGGCGAGCCGGCCCAGGTGGCGACGGCAATGCCGAGGGTCACTCCGGTCAGCACCACCACCTTGCCGGTGAAGGTGAGGGCCTTGTAGTAGGCCTCGGAGAGGCTCATCCCGCCCTTCAAGCGGGCCAGGGTCACGGTCATGATGTACAGCGCGTAATCCACGCCGATGCCCACGCCCAGGGCGATCACCGGCAGGGTGGCCACCTTGACGCCGATGTTCAGCCACACCATCAGGGCTTCGCACAGCACCGAGGTGAGCATCAGCGGCAGCACCGCGCAGATCACCGCCCGCCAGGAGCGAAAGGTGATGAAGGCGAGCACGATGACCGCCAGGTACACCAGGCCGAGCATCTCCAGGTTGGCCTTTTTCACCACGATGTTGGTGGCGGCCTCGATGCCCGCGTTGCCGGCGGCGTTGAGGATGCGCAGCTCATCGCTGCCGTGGCGGGCAGCAAGGGCTTCCACGGTGCTCACCACGCTCGTCAGGGTGTCGGCCTTGTGGTCCTTGAGGTAGGCGTACACCGTGAGCAGGTCGCAGTTCTGGTTGAACATCTCGCGCGGAGCGCGGGTGATGATGGCGTTGAGGTTGTCCTGGGAGCGGGGGATCTCGAACCACTTGAGGCTGCCCTCGTTCATGCCCGCGTTGGCCACCTTGGCCAGGCCGGCCAGCGAGCTGGTAGCTTCGACGCCGGGCAGCTGCTGCAGCTCGCGCTCCAGGGCATCCACGGTAGTGAGGGTGTCATAGTGGGCGCAGGCGTACTGGGGCGTCCTGACCATCACCACATACACGTCGCTGCTGGCAGCATAGTTGGCCACCACGTAGGCGTTGTCGCGGTTGTAGCGGGAGTCGGGGCGCAGCTCCGGGGCGCCCGGGTCGGTGTCGCCGATCTTCAGCTGGAAGCTCACCACCAGGCCGGCCAGGCCCATGGCGGTGGCGGCCAGCACGGCCACGCTGGCCCACTTGCGCTGGGTGAACAGATCCAGGAAGGCCCAGAAGGGATGCTTGGCGTGGCCGGCATCGGCGCCGTCGGCGATCTCGTCGCGCAGGCTGCGGCGGGCCGCCTCGGGGCTGACCCCGGTATACGAGAGCAGGATGGGCAGCAGCACCAGGTTGGTGAAGATCAGCACCGCCACGCCGATGCTGGCGGTGACGGCGAGATCCTGGATCACCTGGATGTCGATCACCATCAGCACCGCGAAGCCCACCGCGTCAGCCAGCAGCGCCGTCATGCCGGCCAGGAAGAGGCGGCGGAAGGTGTAGCGGGCGGCCACCAGGCGGTGGGTGCCACGGCCGATGTCCTGCATGATGCCGTTCATCTTCTGGGCGCCGTGGCTCATGCCGATGGCGAACACCAGGAAGGGCACCAGCACCGAGTAGGGGTCCAGCTCGTAGCCGAGGGTCGGCAGCAGGCCGAGCAGCCACACCACCGCGATCATCGAGCACAGCACCACCAGCAGGGTGCTGCGGATGCAGCGGGTGTACCAGAACAGCACCGCGGTGCAGATGGCGATGGCGGCGGCGAAGAACAGCAGCACCTGCTGCAGGCCTTCGATCAGGTCGCCGACCACCTTGGCGAAGCCGGTGACGTGGATCGCCACCTTGTCGGATTCATACTTGGCGCGCAGGGTTTCGATGCGCTGGGAGAGCTCGTGGTAGTCGATGCGCGCGCCGGTTTCGGCCACCTTGTCCTGCAGCGGCACCAGCACGATGCTCGACTTGTAGTTGGCCGCCACCAGCTGGCCGATCTCACCGGAGCGCTCCACGTTGAGGCGCACCTGGGCCAGGCTGTCGGGCGAGCCGTCGTAGTCGTCGGGCACCACCGGGCCACCGTCCAGGCCGTCCTCGGTGACGCCGGTCCAGCGCACCGAGGGCGCCCACAGGGACTTCATGTAGGGGCGGTCCACCCCGGGGTAGAGGAAGAGCTCGTCGGAAATCTTCTTCACCGTGTCCAGGTAGTCCGGGTCGAAGATGTCGCCCTGCTTCGCCTCCACAGCGATGCGCAGGCTGTTGCCCATGCCCGCCAGCTGGCCCCGGTTCTCGAGGAAGTTGACGATGTAGGGGTGCTTGGTCGGGATCATCTTCTCGAAGGCGGCGTTCAGCGACAGGCCCAGGGCCTGGTAGCCGAGGACCGCGCTGACCAGCGCGCACAGCACGACGATGATGAGCCGGTTGTTGAACAGGAGGCGCTCGGGCAGCGTGCCGGAGCGGGTGTCGAAGTCGGCCAGGTTGCGGATCACCAGGCCGTCGGGCAGATCGTGGGGGTGACTCATTTTTGTGCTTCCGCGTTGGGGGTGGCCGGAGTGGCAACAGCAGCCGGAGTGGCAGCAGCGGCGAGGATGGCGGGATCGGCGCGGCTCACGCCGCGGGCGCCGGACACCACCAGGGCCCCGTCGGCGGCCTGGGCGAGACTGGTGAGGCCGGTGGGCAGGCCACCGGCCAGCGGGGTGAAGCGGCTGGCGGCGGCGTCGCCGCGCAGCAGGCGGCCGCTTTCGTCGGCCAGCAGCACGGCACCATCGGCCAGCTTGAGGGCGGCGCTGAGGGTCACCGCCTGGGCCAGTTCGATGCGGCTCCAGCTTGCGCCGCCGTCACTGCTGCGCCACACGTTGCCCCGCAGGCCATAGGCCAGCAGGCCGCCGCCGGCCACCTCGAGGGCCCCAAAGAAGGTCCCGGTGTAGGGGGTGACGAGGCGCTGGAAGCTGGCGCCGCCATCGCCGGAGCGGACCAGGGTGCCCTGCTCGCCGGCCAGCAGCAGGCGCCCGCCCTCCTCCCGCACGGCGTAGAGGTGCTTGCCGCCGGGGTTGGGGATGCGGCCCACCAGGGACTGCCAGGTCTTGCCGCCGTCCGCGGTGGCCAGGGCCAGGCCGTAGGCACCGACGATCCAGCCGCGGCTGGCGTCGGCGAAGTGCAGGCCGAGGAAGGGCTTGTCGGGGCCGTCCTGCACCAGGGCTTCGGCTTCGCGCAGCTGCTTGGCGGCGGCGGTATCGCCATCGGCTGCCTTGGCGCGGGCGGCATCGGCCACCAGGGTGGCGGCCTTCATACCGTCCAGCTGGAGCTGCCAGGTCTCGCCGCCGTCGGCGCTGTGCAGCACCACGCCGCTGTGCCCCACCGCCCAGCCCAGGCTGTCGGAGACGAACTGGACCTGGGTCAGGGCCACGCTGACCGGCACCTGCTTCGCCTGCCGCCAGCTGCGGCCGTCGTCGTCGGAGAGCAGCACCAGGCCGCGCTCGCCCACCGACACCAGGCGCTTGCCGGCACGGCTGACCGAGAGCTGCAGGGAGCTGGCGGCACGCACATTGGCCTGGGCCGGCTGGGCCAGCAGGTCGGGCACGGCACGGGAGGCGCCGTCGCCGCTGGCGGCGAAGGCCGTCGCCACCGCGATGGCGGCACAGGAGAGGGTCGCGGCCAGGCGGCGACCAGAGAGGAAGGCTTGCATCGTCGAATACCTGAATCCGGGCTACCGAAAATAAGAACTCGACGCGTGCCAAGAAATCGTGGCGAGCGGTTCGATTCCGTTCGGGGATGCACAGCCGTACAGGGGTACGGCGAGCATCGCGGGAGCGAAATCGAGCCGCGCAGTAGATTTATCGGCGCGCGTCAGCGGGCGGCTTCGGCGGCCACCGCGTCGCCGGTGAAGTAGGTTTCCTTCTTGCGCGGCACGATCTTGAAGTCCTCGTCGTTGAGGGCCTGGATCACGCTCATGGTGCCGGCCTGCAGGTTGAAGACGGTGGCGGTCTTCATGATGGTGCCGGGCAGCGAGGGCACCACGAAGGGGGTGACCTGGCTGGTGCGCCACAGCTTGCCCTCGGCGTCGTAGCCGTCCACCTGGCTGATCAGCCAGGTGTCCTCGTCGAGGTAGTAGCGGCGCTTGGGCACGGCGTGGCGCTTGCCGGCCGCGACGGTGGCCTCGACCACCCAGACGCGGTGCTTTTCCCAGCGCACGAGGTCGGGGTTGAGGTGGTGCTTGCCGATGGCGTCGTCCAGCTTGGCCCCGACGA
The DNA here is from genome assembly GCA_009026175.1 of Zoogloea sp. GTDB lineage: Bacteria > Pseudomonadota > Gammaproteobacteria > Burkholderiales > Rhodocyclaceae > Zoogloea. The sequence goes on from WBTZ01000164.1 coordinate 4,777, forward strand.
AACCGTTGTTGTTGTAGGGGATGAGCATCTCCTTCTTGCCGATCAGCTTCCACTGGAAGCGGTCGAGGGCGCCGAAGAAGCCCTGCACTTCGTCGAAGTAGTTGGCACCGGAGGCGACAAAGTCCGGGGTGTCGTAGGACACCGTGGGGGCACGCCGCACCCGGCGCTGGCCTACCAGGTACTGCCAGGCCTGGCGCGACTGCTTCATGTCGATGCTGTCGCGGATCACCAGGGACTCACCGGCCTTGAACGGGGGCTCCAGGGTGTTGAAGCGGAACATGGCGTACTCGCCGGACCAGCTCTCGGGGGTGGCGTCCTTGTAGTACTGGGGGTACTGGAAGGCGATTTCGTTGCGGGTGGCCAGGGTCTTGCTGCCGTCGGCGTTGCCGACGATGTTCTTGAAGCGGTACTCGATGGACTCGGCCTCAAGGCGCATCAGGAAGTTCCACATCACCTCGACGCCGTCCTTGGGGATCGGGAAGGGGGTGCCGCCGATGCAGCCCTCGAGGGAGTAGCCGCCGTCCTTGGTCTTGCAGCGGGTGGCGTTCTTGAAGGCGTTGTCGTACACCTCCTGGGGCGCCGCGGCGGTGCGGTGGGTGGTGTACACGTCCAGGCGGAAGCTGTCCGGGTACTTGGCCAGCAGGGCCTTGGCGCCATCGGAGAGCAGCTCGGCGTACTGGGCGGCGTTCTTGGCGGTGACCTGGTAGAGGGGCTTCTCGTCGGTGAAGATCTGGGTCGGGATGACGCCCAGCTTCTTGCCCGGCAGGGGCTTGGTGATGCCGCCGGTCCAGGCGGGGATGCTGCCGTCCTTGTTGGCAGCCTTCTCACCACCCAGCGGGGTGAGGGTGGACTTGAGCCTGGCGGCCTCCTCGGCGCTGACGGCGGCCTGGGCGGTGTGGCCGGCCAGCAGGGCAGCCAGCGTGGCGGCGATGAAGGTGATCTTGTTCATGTGAGTCTCCAGCAGATTTCGGTTCGGTCCTGGGCGGATCAGAAGGTGCGCTGCAACGAGAGGGAGATGAAGTCCCGGTCGCCGTGGAAGTTCTGGTACGACAGCTCGGGCACGGCCGTGCCGTAGCGCACCACCGAGCCGGCCGAGCCGATGTAGTGGGTGTAGTTGAGGCCGGCCTGCCAGGTCTTCTGGTAGTCGGCCTTGACGCCGATGCTGAGATTGCCGCCGTGCTCCGCCGGGAACAGGGCGCCGTTCACCGAGGAGCGGCCGCTGATGCCGTAGGCGAGGCCGATCGGCACCTGCAGGTCCACCCCGGGCATGACCTGGAAGTACTCGGGCTGGAAGATGAACTGCAGGGCGCTGGCGTCCTTGGTGGCCAGCGGGTCGAGCTGGCCAGCGTTGTCGCTGATCGCCAGGCGGCGGTTGTAGGCGAACTCGCCGAGGAAGGAGGCGCCTTCCCACAGGGCGCTGGCGCCCAGCACGCTGATCGCCGACACGTTGAGGTGCATCGTCTTGCCCACCGGGAAGGCGGCGCGGCTCTTGCCGTTGGAGTCGGCGCTGGTGATCACCGCATTGCCGGAGGCCACCAGGGGCATGTTGTCGCGGAAGGAGAGCTCCGCCGCCACGTTGGTCTCGCCCACCAGGGTGCTGATGCTGGCGCCCACGGTGCGGATGTTCTCGGCGTACACCATCACGTAGTCGCCCACGCTGCCGGGCTGCACATTGACGCCGGGGCGGGCGTAGAACTGGGGCATCTTGTCGTGGAACTGGGCGGCGTAGAAGCCGTATTCCGTGTCGCCGGATTTGAGCTTGAACTGGAAGCCGCCCTGGCCGGAGTTGCGCGGCTCGATGTCCTGGCCGCGGAAGACCACCGCGCCCGGGCCGAGGATCAGCGACTCGCCGCCCGCGTCCACAAAGTCGGCAAAACTGAAGTAGCTGCCCGCCGCCGGCAGGCGCGACTTGCGCCATTCCAGCTGGTAGTAGGCGCCCACCGACATGGTCGGGCTGAGCTGCACCTGGGTGGACAGCTGCCCCACCGGGCGGGCGATCTCCTTGAACTGGGAGTTGGGCACCGACAAGGCCTTGACCAGGTCCAGGGGGGTCTGGGCACCGGCGATGCCGTTATTGCCGAAGAACAGGCTCTCGCCGTAGAGCTGGGTGAAGCGGCCGGCCTTCACATTGACGTTGAGGTCGCCGGGGGTGAGGTTGGCGTAACCGAAGACGTCCATCAGCTCGGCCTTGCGCCCGTGCAGCTGCTCGGTGGCCTTGGTGAACTCACCGGCCTGCACCGAACGGGTATTGACCAGCGCGCCGCCCAGGGCCCCCCGGTTGTCGTTGCCGCGGTTGTAGACGTCGTCGTACCAGGCCGCGCCGCTGACCCGGAAGCCGAAGTCCTTGCGGTAGCGGAATTCGAATTCGGAGAGCAGGTCGAGGCGGTTGGAGATCAGGCCCTTGCCGAAATTCTGGTCGCCGTCGTTGGTGTTGGCCTGGGGGCCGAGGGAATTGTCGGCCACCTTCGGATCCACGCTGCGCACGCGGAAGGCGTTGCTGTACTTGACGGTGTTGTCCCACGACATCGTCACGTCCGGGTTGCCCGAGTCGATCTGGAATGCGGCAGCCTGGCCGCCCGCCAGCATTGCCAGCGCGGCAGCAACAGCCACCGGCGCACGGCGCAGGCTGGCACGGCAGGGCGCGCCTTGTCCGCAGAAACGCATGTTCATGACTTCCTCCTCTTTGTGTGTATCTCGCGTTTTGTTGCCCGTCCGGCGCGTGCAGCGCAGCGGGTTGGAGCGCAAGTTATCGACTCGGAGGATTACCGTCCAATACCATTATTTCCCCTGCTCAATACCTCCAGGGTATGATCCAGCGCAAGCGTCAGCCGGACGCCCGCACCAGGAGACCCCCATGGACTTGCGCCACCTGCGCTACTTCGTTGCTGTGGCGGAGGAAGAGAACATCGGCCGTGCCGCCGCGCGCCTGCACATCTCCCAACCGCCCCTGACCCGCCAGATCCAGCAGCTGGAGGAGGAGCTCGGCGTCACCCTGTTCATCCGCACCCCGCGGGGCATGGAGCTGACCCAGGCGGGCGAGCTCTTCCTCGAGGAGGCGCGCAACATCCGCGCCCTGGTCGAGCAGGCCACCGAACGCACCCAGCGGGCCGGCCAGGGCAAGCTCGGACGCCTCGACGTGGGCATCTTCGGCTCGGCCATCCTCGACGCCATCCCCAAGCTGCTGCTGGCCTTCCGCAACCGCTACCCGGACGTCAAGGTGGTGCTCCACACCATGACCAAGGCCGAACAGATCGAAGCCCTGCGCCAGCGCCGCATCACCGTGGGCTTCAACCGCATGCTGGCGCCGCTGGACGACATCGGGGTCTGCCAGGTGGGCACGGAAGGCCTGCTGGTGGCCATCCAGGCCGACCACCCGTTGGCCCGCCAGCCGGTGGTGCGCTTCGCCGAACTGCAGCACCACCCGATGATCCTGTTCCCCACCGGCGCCCGCCCCAGCTTCATCGACCGGGTCATCGGCTGGTGCACCGAGAGCGGCTTCCAGCCGCAGATCTCCCAGGAAGTGGGCGACGCGGTGACCGGCGTCGCCCTCGTCGCCAGCGGCTTCGGCATCTGCCTCGTCCCCGACTCCGCCACCACCCTGCAATTCCCCGGCGTGGTCTACCGCGCCCTGTCCGACACGCCGCCGAATTTCCTTGTGGACCTGAGCTGCATCTACCGGAAGGACGACCAATCCCCGCTCCTGGCGGCCTTCATGGAGACGGTGGATGCCTTCCGCACGGGGGATCGCAAGCACTGACCGCGGCTTCGGCGCGGTGTCAATGCCGGCCGGCGCCGCCTGCCTTCATGCCCCGGACAGCCACTTCAGCAGCCGGCCATAGAAATGCGCCGGAGCCACCGGCTTGGTGATGAAATCATCCATGCCCGCCTCCAGGCAGCGCTGGCGGTCCTGATCAAAGGAATTGGCCGTCATCGCCAGGATGGGCACCCTCCGGCCGGCCGGCAGCTGACGGATACGCCGGGTGGCCTCGAGGCCGTCCATGCGGGGCATCTGCACATCCATCAGGATCAGGGCGTAGTCATGCTCTGCAGCACGCTCCAGCGCTTCCCTGCCATCCGCCGCGTGGTCGCTCAGCAGCCCGACCTCGTCGAGCAGGGCCATGGCCACCTCCCGGTTCACCAGCTCGTCCTCGGCCAGCAGCACCCGCGCACCGGCATGGCGCGCACGCAGGATCGCCTCGGCGTTCGCCGGGGGTGGCGCCTCCACCGGTTCGGGAGCCGCCTTGCCCAGGCGGGCTGTGAGCCAGAAGGTGCTACCCGCCCCGGGGCTGCTGCATGCCCCCGCCTCGCCGCCCATGAGCTGGGCGATCTGGCGGGTGATGGCAAGGCCCAGGCCGGTGCCGCCGTACTTCCGCGCGAGGGAGTTGTCGGCCTGCTCAAAGGCTGCAAACAGGCGCGGCAGGGCTTCCGGCGGAATGCCGACACCACTGTCGGTCACCTCGAAGCGCAGGCACACCGCGTCCGCCCCCTCCTCCAGCACCTGGACCGTCACGGTGATGCCGCCGGTCTCGGTGAACTTGACCGCGTTGGAGAGGTAGTTGAGCAAGGCCTGCTGGAGACGCAGCCGGTCTCCGCGCAGGACGGCCGGCAGCGGCGGCACCCGGGCCTGCAGGCTCAAGCCCTTGGCCCGGGCGCTGCCGGCGACCATGGCCAGCGCACTGTCGATCACCTCCTTCAGGCAGATTGCCGACACCTCCAGCTGGAGCTTGCCGGATTCGATCTTGGACAAGTCGAGGATGGCGTTGATGACCTCCAGCAGATGCTTGCCGGCCGCCTCCACCTTGTCCACCTTGCCCGCCTGCTCCGGGCTCAGCCCGCTGCGCCGCAGGACATGGGCCATGCCGATGATCGCGTTGAGCGGGGTGCGGATCTCGTGGCTCATATTGGCCAGGAAGGCGCTCTTGGCGATGCTGGCGCTCTCGGCCACCTCCTTGGCGAAACGCAGCTCGCGGGTCTGCTCGTCGATGCGCTCCTGCAGGTGGTGGCGGTGCCGCTCCAGCTCCTCTTCGTTGTGCTTGCGCTGGGTGATGTCGGTGTGGGTCCCGCACATGCGCAGGGGCCTGCCCTTGTCATCCCGCTCCATCACGCTGGCCTGGTCCAGGATCCAGCGGATTCCGTCGTCCTTGTGCAGCATGCGGTATTCAACCCGGTGGACGTTCGAACGCCCCTCCACCACGGCCTGGATGGACGCCCAGGCGAGCTGGCGGTCCTCCGGGTGGATGAAGTCCGTCCACTGCTGGGTAGTGTGCTGGATCTCCTCGTGGGAATAGCCCAGCATCGCGGCCCACTGGGCATTGCGGAAGACTTCGCCGGTGGCGATGTTCCAGTCCCAGAAGCCCAGCTCCGAGCCCTCCAGCACGAAGCGCAGCTGCCGCTCGCTGCTGGCCAGGGCCCGCTCCGACGCCTTGCGCGCGGAGATGTCCTGGAAGGTCACGCCGCACTGGCGCGGCCCCGACTGGTAGGCCGACACGGCGTAGAACACACCCAGCAGGTCGGAGCCCTGCTCGAACTGCATCGGGACGCCGCTCAGGGCAACCTGCCCATAGGAGCCGATCCAGTCGAAGGAGTCCTTCTCGATGCCCGGCAGGACATCCCTCAGGCGGCGCCCCACCACCTCCGCCGCGGTCAGGCCGGTGGTGCGCTCGAAGCCGGCGTTGGCAGCCAGGATATCCAGATCGACAGGCACGCCCTCCCCATCGAGCACCACCTCGAAGAGGACGAAGCCCGCGTGCATGTTCTCGAACAAGGAGCGATAGCGCCGCTCGGACGCCGCCAGCCCCTCTGCCGCCGCCCCGCCGACACCGGGCGCGCTGACGCCGGGCCCGACAACGCAGCCCCGCTGATCGCCCCCTCCGTCCGGGGCATCGGGAGGCTCGGCGGGGGCTTGGGGCACGCTGGCAGTCATACGGACTCGGCGGATGGTGATGTTGCATTCTTTCACAGTTATCC
>WBTZ01000165.1 GCA_009026175.1 Zoogloea sp.
GCTTGCGGGCGGTGAGGACACGCGGCCGCGATTCAGGAGCCTTGGCCTGGCGGGTCTCCCTGGCGGGTGTCCGTTTGGCGGGGCGGAGCTCGGCGGGCGTGGCGGGCTGGCGCGTGAGTTGCTCCCGGGGCTGGGGCGCGAGGCGGGCCTGCAGTGGTGCGGCCAAGGTGTCGCGCCCTTCCGGAGGGCTGGACGGGATCAGCAGGACGAGCGCATGGACGACCAGCGAAATCGCGATCGCCAGACGCAGGGACCGCGACGGGGAAGGGTGGTGCGCAGAAAACATCGACCGGATTTTAGACCGGCGTCTGTCTGCCCGGGATGCTTTTTGTAACGGGATACCCCGTTTTGCGACGTGCATCCCCCCAGTGCCCGGCGGAACGCAGGGATGCCCGTTTTTGCGCCAGGGCCTCCAGCCGTTACAATGGAGGTTCGTTAAACCCCCGGGCCGTCCAGCGTGTGCGGCCCGCCCAACTGATGGATCTACTCCTCCTGCTGCTGCTCATTCTCCTCAATGGCGTGTTCGCCATGTCCGAGATGGCGGTGGTGTCATCCCGCAAGGCCCGTCTTCAGAACCTGGCCGACGACGGCAGCCCCGGCGCCGAGTCGGCGCTCCAGCTGCACCAGGAGCCCTCGGGCTTCCTGTCCACCATCCAGGTCGGGATCACATCGGTAGGGATTCTCAGCGGTGCCATCGGCGAAGCCGCTATCTCCGATCCGCTGGCCGAATGGCTGTCCCGCTTCTCCCTGGTCGAGCCCTATGCCAAGGGCGTGTCCCTGACCCTGACGGTGATCGGTCTGACCTACTTCTCGGTGGTGGTCGGTGAGCTGGTGCCCAAGCGCCTGGCCCTGCTGGCACCCGAGGGCATCGCCACCCTGATCGCCCGGCCGATGATGATCCTGGCCCGCGTCTCCCATCCGCTGGTCACCGTGCTGTCAGGCTCGTCGGCGGCCATCCTTCGCGTGCTGGGCGCCCGCCGCAAGGAAGAGCCGCCCGTCACCGACGACGAGATCAAGGTGCTGATGGAGCAGGGCGCCGAAGCCGGGGTCTTCCACGAGAGCGAGCAGGAGATCGTCTCCAATGTGCTGCGCCTCGACGAGCAGCGCATCTCGGCCATCATGACGCCCCGCCGCGAGATGTTCGTGATCGATCTCGACGAAGACGAGGAGACGGTATGGCAGAGCCTGGTGGATACCTGCTATTCCCGCGTGGTGGTATGCCGCGACGGCCTTGAGCACATCCTCGGGGTGCTCCAGACCGGCGACCTGCTGAAGAAGACCCTGCGCGGCGAACGCCTCAAGCTGGCCGACCTGGAGACCATGTTGCGCCCGCCGCTGTATGTGCCGGAGACGGTGTCCACCACCCAGCTGCTCGAAAGCTTCCGGCGGGCCCGTCTGCAGTTCGCCCTGCTGATCGACGAATACGGCGACGTGCAGGGCCTGGTAACCCTGACCGACGTGCTCGCCGCGATCGTCGGCGAGCTGTCGGTGCCCGAGGCGCCGGAAGACCGCGACATGCTGCAGCGCGAGGACGGCTCCTGGCTGGTGGATGGTGACGTGGGCATCGAGCGCCTCAAGTCCAAGCTGGATATCTTCGACGATCTGCCGGGAGAGGAGGAGCATTCCTTCAACACCCTGGGCGGCTTCATCATGCACAGCCTGGGCCGGGTGCCGGTGGCCACCGATCACTTCGAAGTGCTGGGCTGGCGCTTCGAGGTCATGGACATGGACCGCAACCGGGTGGACAAGGTGCTGATGTCCCTGGCCCTGGAGCAGGTCGAAGAAGACTAGCTTCCGGAGACATTCACGGACTGCACCAGTCCCGCCGGTCGCCCCGGCCCCAGGGCTGGGACAGTCTCTCGGGCTGGCCGGCGGTGCTGCGCACGGTTGCGCTGCGGCCGTCGAACAGCACGTCAAAGCGCGCCGGCTCGGCCCACACGTCGCAGTAGCGCCACTCCCACACCAGCTCGTCCCGCGCCTTGTAATAAACCGTCCAGCCCGGATAGGACGGGCCCAGGATGCGCAGCACCTCGTCCTGGCTCATGCCGGGCTGGATGCGGGCGAAATGCGCCATGCTCATCACGTTCTCCAGGGACAGCACCCGCCCGTCCGCATCGGTATGCACCATCCAGGTCCGGTAGCCCATCGGCCCCTGGGGAAAGGCGAGCTGTTCGCCGCCATCCGGCTTTGCCCAGCGCATGGCCGGGGTACCCAGGATGCGCTGTGCATCGGCCAGGCTGCGGATGGCGCCTGGATCGCCGCTCCCGGGAAGCTGGGCGCAGGCTGCGAGGCTCAGGCACAGGGCGGCGAGTGCGGATGCCATGGGGGTGAGGGACTTCATGATTGGCACTCCTTGCAGGGTGTTCTCGGGAGGAGAGGTCGGGTCATTTATAACCATTTAAACGGATCGCAGTCATTGCATTTTCGATTGGGGAATATATAAAGCCGTTTTTATTGGTTTGGTGCATTGCGGCTCCTCCCTAGACTCGAGGCCTACTCGAATAAAAGGAGAAGCTCCATGTCCCCGACCCGCATCATTCTGCGCCCCCTGGCGGCTGCACTCCTGGCTCTCGCCGCGCTGGGCCCGGTATCCGCCCAGGCGGATACCACCCTCCTGAACGTTTCTTACGACGTGTCCCGGGAGCTCTACAAGGATGTGAATCCTGCCTTCATCGCCAAGTGGCAGAAGACGGGGGGCGACAAGCTCAGCATCAACCAGTCCCATGGTGGTTCCAGCAAGCAGGTTCAGTCCGTGGTGGCCGGCCTGGAGGCCGACGTGGTGACCATGAACCAGGCGCCGGACATCGAGGCCCTGGTGAAGAACGGCCTGGTGTCGCCGGCCTGGCGCAAGGCTTTTCCCCATGACGCCGCGCCTTACACCACCACGACCATCTTCCTGGTCCGCAAGGGCAACCCCAAGGGCATCAAGGACTGGTCCGATCTGACCCGCGCGGGCCTGCAGGTGATCGTGCCCAATCCCAAGACTTCCGGCAATGGCCGTTACACTTACCTGGCCGCCTGGGGCTATGCGCTGCAGAAGAGTGGCAGCGAGGCCGGGGCCCGCGACTTCGTCAGCAAGCTGTTTGCCAACGTGCCGGTGCTCGATGGCGGCGGCCGCGGCGCCACCACCACCTTCACCCAGCGGGATATCGGCGACGTGCTGATCACCTTCGAGAACGAGGCCACCCTGATCGACCAGGAGGTGGGCGGTGACAAGTTCGACGTGGTCTACCCCTCCCTGTCCATCGAGGCCGCCGCCCCGGTGGCGGTGGTGAACAAGGTGGTGGACAAGCGTGGTACCCGCAAGGCGGCCGAGGCCTACCTGAACTTCCTGTTCGCCCCCGAAGGCCAGGAGATCATCGCCCGGCACCACTTCCGCCCGCGCGATCCGGCGGTCCTGAAGAAGTACGCCAGCCGTTTCCCCGCGGTCAAGACCTTCACGGTGGAGGAGAAGCTCGGCGGCTGGGATGCGGTGCAGAAGACCCACTTCGCCGACGGCGGCGTGTATGACCAGATCGTGGTGAAACGCTGATGGCCGCTTCGTCGACTTCCTTCCGCGTGCTGCCCGGCTTCGGGTTGAGCCTGGGCTATACCCTGGGCTACCTGTCGCTGATCGTGCTGATCCCGCTGGCGGCGGTGTTCTTCAAGGCGGGTTCGCTGGGGTTCGAGCACTTCTGGGATGCGGCCACCTCGCCGCGGGTGCTGGCTTCGTACCGGCTGTCCTTCGGCGCTTCACTGATTGCCGCGGCCATCAACGCGGTGTTCGGGCTGATGCTGGCCTGGGTGCTGGTGCGCTATTCCTTTCCCGGCAAGCGCCTGGTGGATGCCCTGGTGGATCTGCCCTTCGCCCTGCCCACGGCGGTGGCCGGCATTGCCCTGACCGCCCTGTATGCCAAGAACGGCTGGGTCGGCAGCGTGCTGGAGCCGCTGGGCATCAAGGTCGCCTTCACGCCGCTAGGGGTCCTGGTGGCGCTGGTCTTCATCGGTCTGCCCTTCGTGGTGCGGACCGTCCAGCCGATCCTGGAGGATCTGGACACCGAGTACGAGGAGGCGGCGGTGAGCCTCGGTGCCAGCCGCTGGCAGGCCTTCCGCTACGTGGTCTTCCCGACCCTGTTCCCGGCCCTGCTGACGGGCTTCGCGCTGGCCTTTGCGCGTGCCGTGGGTGAGTACGGTTCGGTGATCTTCATTGCCGGCAACATCCCCATGGTGTCGGAGATCACCCCGCTGATGATCATCACCAAGCTGGAGCAGTACGACTATGCCGGCGCCACCGCGGTGGCCGTGGTGATGCTGATCTTTTCCTTCATCCTGCTGCTGATCATCAACGGCCTCCAGGCCTGGACAGCCAAACGTACCGGGAGGGCCCGCTGATGGCCGGCGCCGTTGCAGTTCTGCATGGGGCGGGGGACCAGTCCGCCCGCTTTGAATCGAAGGCCGCGACCCGCGAGCCGACCTGGGTGAAATGGACGCTGATCGGCGTTTCCCTGAGCTTCTTCGCCTTCTTCCTGCTGCTGCCGCTGGTGGCGGTGTTCGTGGAGGCTTTCCGGAAGGGCTGGGAGACCTACATCAACGCGTTGCTCGAGCCGGATGCGCTGGCCGCGGTGCGGCTGACCCTGACGGCGGCGCTGATCGCCGTGCCCCTCAACCTCGTCTTCGGTGTCTCGGCGGCGTGGGCCATCACCAAGTTCGACTTCCGCGGCAAGCACTTCCTGATCACCCTGATCGACCTGCCTTTCTCCGTGTCGCCGGTGGTGTCGGGCCTGATCTACGTGCTGGTGTTCGGCGCTCAGGGCTGGTTCGGGCCGTGGCTGTCGGAGCATGACGTGAAGGTCATCTTCGCGGTGCCCGGCATCGTGCTGGCGACGGTCTTCGTGACCTTCCCCTTCGTCGCGCGGGAGCTGATCCCGCTGATGGAGGCCCAGGGCAAGGAGGAAGAGGAAGCCGCCGTCGTGCTGGGCGCGCGGGGTTGGCAGACCTTCTGGCATGTGACCCTGCCCAATGTGAAGTGGGGCCTGCTGTACGGCGTGATCCTGTGCAACGCACGGGCAATGGGCGAGTTCGGTGCGGTCAGCGTGGTGTCCGGCCACATCCGCGGCATGACCAACACCATGCCCTTGCACGTGGAGATTCTCTACAACGAATACCAGTTTGCCGCCGCCTTTGCGGTGGCCTCCCTGCTGGCCCTGCTGGCCCTGGTGACGCTGGTCATCAAGGGGTGGGTCGAGCGCCAGGCTGGCAAGTCCAGCTTCGGCAACGACGACGAATGAGTGACCGCCCCGGGGCGGAGGCGAATACACGCGAGGAATGAACAGATGAGCATCCAGGTCAATAACATCCGCAAGCAGTTCGGCAGCTTCACGGCGCTGCAGGACGTGTCCCTCGATTTTCCCACCGGCGAGCTGGTGGCCCTGCTGGGCCCCTCCGGTTGCGGCAAGACCACCCTGCTGCGCATCATCGCCGGGCTGGAGTCGGCCGACAGCGGCCAGGTGCTGCTGGAAGGGCAGGACGCGTCGGACACCCACGTGCGCGAGCGCCAGGTGGGCTTCGTGTTCCAGCACTATGCCCTGTTCCGCCACATGACCGTCTTCGACAACGTGGCCTTCGGCATGCGCATGAAGCCGCGCGCCACGCGCCCGTCCGAGAAGGCGATCAAGGCCAAGGTGCTGGAGCTGCTCAAGCTGGTCCAGCTCGACTGGGTGGCCGACCGCTTCCCGAGCCAGCTGTCCGGCGGCCAGCGCCAGCGTATCGCGCTGGCCCGCGCCCTGGCGGTGGAGCCGCGGGTGCTGCTCCTCGACGAGCCCTTCGGCGCTCTAGACGCCAAGGTGCGCAAGGAGTTGCGCCGCTGGCTGCGCCGCCTGCACGATGAACTGCACATCACCTCGATCTTCGTGACCCACGACCAGGAGGAAGCCCTGGAGGTGGCCGACCGGGTGGTGCTGATGGACCACGGCAAGGTCGAGCAGGTGGGTACTCCGGAAGAGGTCTATCGCCACCCGGCATCGCCCTTCGTGTATAGCTTCCTGGGCTCGGTGAACCTTTTCCACGGCCGCGTCGAAGGCGAGGCGGTGCATGTGGGCGGGGACCGGCTGGCGCCGGGAAAGGTGGATCTTGCCCACGGCTCCGAGGTGTTCGCCTTCGCCCGCCCCCACGAGATCGACATCGTGGTGGACGGCCGGGAGACCGGCGGGGTGGCGGCGAAGATCAGCCGCATCCTGGCTTTTGGCGTGACGGCCCGGGTCGAGCTGGATGGCCTGAACGGCTCCACGGGAGAGGTCTTCGAGGTGGAGATCACCCGCGACGAGGTCGCCCGGCTGGGTCTGGAGGAAGGTCAGGCCGTTCGTCTGGTACCCTCGCGCCTCAGGGTTTTCGAACGTAATGCTGCAGCAAGTGGCGCCAGCCAGGCGCCAAACTGGGTGATCTGATGAATTTTCAGCAATTGCGCATCATTCACGAGACGGTGCGCCGCAATTTCAACCTGACGGAGGTGGCCAATGCCTTGTTCACCTCCCAGTCAGGCGTGTCCAAGCACATCAAGGACCTGGAGGACGAGCTCGGCCTCGAGCTCTTCATCCGCAAGGGCAAGCGCCTGCTCGGCCTGACCGAGCCGGGCCAGGAACTGGTCCACATCGTGGACCGCATGCTCATGGATGCCCGCAACATCAAGAGCATCGCCGAGCAGTTCAGCAACAAGGACCACGGCCAGCTGACCGTGGTGACCACCCACACCCAGGCACGTTATGCGCTGCCGCGGGTGGTCACCCAGTTCAAGCAGGCCTTCCCGAAGGTGCATCTGGTGTTGCACCAGGCCAGCCCGACGGAGATCGTCACCATGCTGCAGGACGGCCGTGCCGACATCGGCATCGCCACCGAGTCCCTGGCCGGAGTGCCGGATTTCGTGTCGTTCCCGTACTACGGCTGGCACCACTCGGTGATCGTGCCGGTCGGGCATCCGCTGGAGGCGGTCGAGCCGCTCACCCTGGAAGCGATTGCCGAGCATCCGGTGATCACCTACCACGAGGGCTTCACCGGCAGGGCGAAGATCGACGAGACCTTCGCCAAGGCCGGGCTGACCCCCGACGTGGTGATGTCGGCCCTCGATGCGGACGTGATCAAGGCCTATGTGGAGCTGGGGCTGGGCGTGGGTATCGTGGCATCGATGGCCTATGACCCGAGCCGGGACCAGGGCCTGCACATGCTGCCGAGCAGCCACCTGTTCGAGGAGAACGTCACCCGCATCGCCGTGCGGCGCGGTCATTTCCTGCGGGGCTTTGCCTACCGCTTCATCGAGCTGTGCTCGGAGTCCCTCAGCGAAGTCGTGGTGCGTGCCGCGCTGCGGCCGGACAAGGAGGGCTACGGTCCGGAGTTCTGACCGGCCTCTCCGCAATCAGCAAGGCCCGGACCGGCATGCCTGCCGCCCGGGCCTTGCTGTATCTGGCGGGGGCCGGTGGCGGTGTACGCGGGAATCAGTGGGCGGCGGCCTGCTGGCCGGGGCGCTCGTTGATGCTGCCCAGGGGCAACCCATCGCAGGTGGCATGAAGTGCGTCGAGCAGCTCGAGGCCGCGGGGCCAGGGGCCGTGCCCCGAGTCCACGTTGATGTGGCCGGCCGCACCGACATTGACCAGCAGACTGCCCCATTTGTCGGCCCAGTAGGCGGCGGACGACAGACGCACCCACGGATCGTTGGTGCTGGCCACGACCAGGCTGGGCACCCCGAGGGGGCTGTCGGGAAGTTGGGGGGCGATGCTCTGTTGCCCGGGCTCCCGGTCCTGGTCGCGCAGGCCGGCCGGGCTGAAGCGCTCGGGGTCGGCCGGGGCGACCAGCATCAGCCCGGCCACCCGGTGCTGGCGCCTGGTGGCGGCGCGCACCGATGCAAGGCAGCCGAAGCTGTGGGCCACCACCAGCACGGGGCCGGGGGCCGCGTCGATGCTGCGGCCCACCGCGGCGGCCCAGTCGGCGAGCACGGGGCGCTCCCAGTCGATGCCGTCGACGCGCCGGGCCTGGGCCACGCGGTCCTGCAGCCAGCTCTGCCAGTGGGTCGGGCCGCTGCCGTGAAAGCCTGGAACGATGAGAGTTGTATGCCGCACGGTGAGTCTCCGGATCGCCGCGACAGAGGTGATCGCGTGCCGTGGAGTCTAGTCATCTCCCTCCGGCGGATGAACCATTTAATCCGCCTAAGCTTATCCGCGGGGAGGGATAGATCCCTCCCGCCTACAGCAGGACGAAGGCCGCGGCGGCGACCAGGGTGGGGGCGAGGGCGGCCAGCACCAGGCCACCGGGATTGACCGACTCGTCGGCAAAGCTGCCCTTGAGAATGGAGACCCCCGCCGGATTGGGCGCGTTGGCGATGATGGTCAGCCCTCCGCCGGTGACGGCGCCGGCCACCAGGGCGTACTTGAAGTCGTCCGACAGGCCTTCCACCAGCGAGCCGAGATAGGTCAGCGCGGCGTTGTCGGTGAAGGCGGTGAGGACCGTGGCACCGACGAACACCGCGCCGCTGCTCATGCTCATCAGCAAGGGCTGGAGCCACCACTGCTGCTGCCCGCCCAGCACCACCAGCCCGGCCAGGAAGAAGGCCACCAGCAGGCCCTCCTTCAGGATCAGGCGGTCCTGGTGCTCGGTGTAGGCATGGGCCACGCCCAGGAAGAACAGGAACAGTCCCAGGAACAGGGCCGGATGGTGGGCGAAGACCACCACGCCGACGAGGAACAGCACATGCACGGCCGTCAGCACCAGCGGGCTGCCCGAGCCCTGGCGGCGCTCCGGCGGCAGGGCGGAGAGCTCACGGCGGAACAGCAGGGTTGCGGCGGCGGCGTTGACCACCACCGCAATCGCCGCCTTCCAGCCGAAGGTGGACAGCATGAAGGCGGTGTTCCACTCCCACTTGGCGGCCACCATCAGCACGGGCGGGGCGGCGAAGGGGGTCAGGGTGCCGCCGATGGAGATGTTCACGAACAGGACCCCGAGGGTGGCGTACATCAGCCGGGGAGACAGCCCGCGGGTGAAGAACTGGTCGCGCAGGATCAGCGCGGCGAGGGTCATCGCGGCGGGCTCGGTGATGAAGGAGCCGAGCAGGGGAACCAGGGTCAGTACGGTGAGATAGGTGCCGGCGGAGCCACCCAGGGGCAGGCCACGGGCGACCAGGCTGACGATCAGCGAGGCGCTGTTGAGGATGGGGCGGGTGCCGGCGATGACCATGATCGCGAAAACGAACATGGGCTCGGTGAAGTTGCGTGACTCGATGTACTCGATGGCCGGCGTCGAACCTTCGATGGCAAAGAAGGCGAGCATCAGCACCATCGCCCAGAAGCCGAAGACCACCTCGACCTCGCCAAGCAGATGCCACAGGCCGGCGTGCCGGGGGCCGGCGTGGGCCAGGCGTTCGAAGAACTTGGTGGCGAAAGTGTGGAGGATCGCCACGGCGAACAGGATCGCGCCGAGCAGCTGGATGGTCGTCGGGGTCATGCGGGTGTCCTCGTCGGAACTTCACGCCTGCCGGCGTATCGGCAGTGGCGTTGTCTGGCGGGTCTCGATGCCCGGCGGGCGAGACGTACTCCCCGGTTGTGCGGGGGCTGAATGCCGACAGCCCTGCCGCCAGGGGCGAAGCAGGGCTGTCCGGTCGACTGCTGCGGCGTGGCCGGGGATCACGTGGGACCCACCGGCTGCCGCAGGACTCAGGCGAAGTTGGCGGAAGCGAAGTCCCAGTTGGCCAGGCTGTTCAGGAAGGTTTCCACGAACTTCGGGCGCAGGTTGCGGTAATCGATGTAGTAAGCGTGTTCCCACACGTCGATGGTCAGCAGGGGCTTGCCTTCACCGGTCTTGAGCGGGTTGCCGGCAGCGCCGGTGTTGGCGATGTCGACGGTGCCGTCGGCCTTCTTCACCAGCCAGGTCCAGCCGGAACCGAAGTTGCCCACGGCGGAAGCCTGGAAGGCCTTCTTGAATTCGTCGAAGGAGCCCCACTTGGCGTTGATGGCGTCGGCCAGTGCGCCGGTCGGAGCGCCGCCGCCGTTCGGCTTCATGCTGCTCCAGAAGAAGGTGTGGTTCCACACCTGGGCGGCGTTGTTGTAGATGCCGCCGGCCGGGGCCTTGAGGAAGGTTTCCTCGATGGACAGGTTCTCGTATTCGGTGCCCGCGATCAGGTTGTTCAGATTGACCACGTAGGCATTGTGGTGCTTGGCGTAGTGGTAATCGAAGGTCTCTTCGGACAGGTGCGGGGCCAGGGCGTTCTTGGCGTAGGGCAGTTCGGGCAGGGTGTGAGCCATGTTTATGTTCTCCGGGGTTTGGGGAATTGCCCGACTATTCTAGTCGGGATTAGGTTTTCTACACAATAATGCGCCAAGAATTACCGATTGTCTGCCGCCGATCGGCGTCAGGCAAGGGTTCCAAGGCCTCATCCGAGGTCCAGGCGATCCTGCCGCGGATCGACGGTGGCGCCGACTTCTCCGTCGGCGAACTCGATCCGGATGGCGCTGCCCGGGGCGAGCGCGTCGGCATTCCGGGCGATCTGGCCGTTGGCGTTGCGCGTGATCGTATAGCCGCGTGCCAGCACCCCCCGTGGGTCGAGGTGGGCGAGATGCTGCTGCAGGGCGGCCAGCTTTGCCTGGCGGACATCCAGCTGCTGCCGGGTGGCCCGCTGCAGGCGGGCGGCCAGTGAGCTCAGGCGCTCGGCCAGCGCCTCGGGGGCCGGGCGCCTGAGC
>WBTZ01000291.1 GCA_009026175.1 Zoogloea sp.
GGCCCCGGGCCCTGGTGCATTTTGCCGCCGAAAGCCACGTGGACCGCTCCATCCACGGCCCGGGCGACTTCATCCGCACCAACGTCAATGGCACCTTCACCCTGCTCGAAGCCGCGCGTGGCTACTGGAGCAGCCTGGAAGGCGCCGACAAGGCCGGCTTCCGCTTCCACCATGTGAGTACCGACGAGGTGTACGGTTCCCTGGGGCCGACGGATCCGGCCTTCACCGAGACCAAGACCTACGAGCCCAACAGCCCGTATTCGGCCAGCAAGGCCGCCTCGGACCACCTGGTGCGGGCCTGGCACCACACCTACGGCCTGCCGGTGACCACCAGCAACTGCTCCAACAATTACGGCCCCTACCACTTCCCCGAGAAGCTCATCCCCCTGATGATCGCCAACGCCCTGGCCGGCAAGCCCCTGCCGGTGTACGGCGACGGCATGCAGATCCGCGACTGGCTCTACGTCACCGACCACTGCAGCGCCATCCGCGCCATCCTCGACAAGGGCACCCCGGGCGAGGTGTACAACGTGGGTGGCTGGAACGAGAAGCCCAACATCGACATCGTGCACACCCTGTGTGCGCTGCTCGACGAACTCCAGCCCGACCCCGCCGGCAGCTACACCCGGCTCATCACCTACGTCACCGACCGCCCCGGCCACGACCGCCGCTACGCCATCGACGCCCGCAAGATCGAGCGTGAACTCGGCTGGCGCCCCGCCGAAACCTTCGAGACCGGTATCCGCAAGACCGTCGAGTGGTACCTCGCCCACCAGGAGTGGGTCGCCCACGTGCAGAGCGGCGCCTACCGCGACTGGGTCGAGAAGAACTACGCCGGCCGCGACTAAGGACGCCCACCCATGAAGATCCTCCTCTTCGGCAAGAACGGCCAGGTCGGCTGGGAGCTGCAACGCAGCCTCGCCCCCCTGGGCGAACTCATCGCCCTCGACCACGACGGCGCCCCCGGCCTGTCCGGCAACTTCGCCGACCCCGACAGCCTCGTCGCCACCGTGCGCAGCGTGGCCCCCGACCTCATCGTCAATGCCGCCGCCCATACCGCCGTGGACAAGGCCGAGAGCGAAGCCGGCTTCGCCCGCAGCCTCAACGCCCTGGCCCCCGGCGTGCTCGCCCGGGAGGCCGCCGCGCGCGGCGCGCTGCTGGTGCATTACTCCACCGACTACGTCTTCGACGGCAGCGGCGACGCCCCACGGGACGAAGAGGCCCCCACCGGCCCCCTCTCCGTGTATGGCCGCACCAAGCTCGAAGGTGAAGAGCTCATCCGGCAAAGCGGCTGCCGCCACCTCATCTTCCGTACCAGCTGGGTGTATGCCGCCCGCGGCGGCAACTTCGCCAGGACCATGCTCAAGCTGGCGGCCGAGCGGGACGCCCTCACCATCATCGACGACCAGCACGGCGCCCCCACCGGCGCCGACCTGCTCGCCGACATCACCGCCCACGCCGCCCGCCAGACCCTGGCCCGGCCCGAACTGGCCGGCCTGTACCACCTGGTCGCCGGCGGCGAGACCACCTGGTATGACTACGCCCGCCACGTCATCGAGCACGCCCGGGCCCGCGGCATCCCCGTCAAGGTCGCCCCCGAGGCCATCCGCCCCGTGCCCACCAGCGCCTTCCCGACGCCTGCCGCCCGCCCGCTCAACTCCCGGCTCTCCACCGGCAAGCTGCAGCGCGCCTTCGGCCTCGTCCCGCCGCCGTGGCAGAACGGCGTGAACCGGATGCTGGAAGAGATCAGCTGATGCGCCCACTGTCCGCGCCCGGCCCAACGCACACAGGGCGACCGAAGTCGTCCCTACATTCAAAGGGATCCTGACCATGCAACGCAAAGGCATCATCCTCGCCGGCGGCTCCGGCACCCGGCTGCACCCGGCCACCCTGGCCGTCTCCAAGCAGCTCATCCCGGTGTACGACAAGCCGATGATCTACTACCCCCTCAG
>WBTZ01000166.1 GCA_009026175.1 Zoogloea sp.
CTCCACCGGTGGGGGTGGTGCCGGCTTCTTCGAGACCACCACCCGCGGGGGCAGGGGGGCACTCAGTGGCTTGAGCGGGGCAGCGCCCGTCTTGGGGATGGATGCCTTGGCCGCCGGCTTGCTCGCGGCTTCCTTGAAGCGTGACTTCTCCTCGCTGGGCAGCTCCTGGTAGGTCATCCATTTTTCACGCAGGACCTCGCGCTTCTCGGCAGGAATGCGCTGGAGGTTCCGGTATTGGTCGCGGGCGGTGGCGCGCTCTTCGGGGGTCAGGGCGAACCAGGTCTCCATGCGCCGCTGCAGGCGCGACTGCTCCTCCGGGGTGTAGCCGGGGAAGCGGTCGGCGATGCCTGCCCACTTGCGCTTGCGTTCGTCCGGCAGGTCTTTCCATTCCTTGGCCAGGGGGGCGAGCGTGCGCTGCTGGTCAGGCGTGAGATCCTTCCAGGCGGGAACCGTGAGTGGCGGTGTGGCCGCGGCCTGGGCCGATGCCACGATGGCAATCGCAGCGATCAGTCGGGCGATTCGTTTTGAACCCATGCGTCGAATCCGCGATCAAGGTAAGCGTCGATGGGAAGGTCGTCGGCGAGCAGTGCGCTGTCCACTTCCTCGAGGTCGGCCACGTGCTGCAACTCGCCCAGGAAGCCACTGGCCAGGGCAAGCAGCAGCACCGCCAGCATGGCGACCGCCGTCCGGCCATCGGGAAGGATGTGGTCGGCGACGCTCTGGCCCAGGCCGGCGAGGCTGAGCCTCCTGGCGCGGACCTTCTGTCGCGACAGGGCCTTTTGCCGCGCTTCGGCCAGACGGTTGGCCACCGGCAGGGAGATGTCCCGGGCAGACATGTTCAGATGCTGCCGGATCCTGATCTGGAGTTCCCGTTCGTTCATGGTTTGATGCCCTTTGCAGCGAGTGCGGCAGCAAGGGTGTGCGTGGCCCGTGAACAGTGCGTCTTGACACTGCCCTCGGAGCAACCCATTGCTGCTGCCGTTTCAGCGATATCCATTTCTTCCCAGTAACGCATCAGGAAGGCTTCGCGTTGACGTGGAGGAAGCTTTTCAATTTCCCTTTCTATGGCAACGAGAGTCTGTCTTTGTTCCAGTTGCGCCTGAGGCGATTCGCTCTTGAAGTCGCTGTCGGCCGATTCGAGGGTGTCGAGCGGATCGTGTTCGTCGTCTTCGGGTCCGGAAAAGGCGGACAGCAGGGTGGTCCACATGCTGCGGACCTTCTGCCGGCGATAGTGGTCGCGGATGGTGTTCTGCAAGATGCGCTGGAAAAGCATGGGGAACTCTTCCGGCGGCTTGTCCCCGTACTTTTCCGCGAGCTTCATCATCGCGTCCTGAACGATATCCAGCGCCGACTCTTCATTGCGGACCGCAAAGAGGGCCTGCTTGAGGGCCCGCCTTTCGACGCTGGCAAGAAAATCCGATAGTTCTAGGCGGGATGACAGGGGTAAATCCTTTGTGGTCCGGGTGCGCCTGGCCCGACTTCCTGTCGGTTCCGGGTGCCTGGGGTGGCGCAGCCGCTGGGGCGGGTGAATGCAGGGCAGCCCAACGGCTACCTTGACCAATCCGCGGGGCGGCGGTATGGTTCAACGTTTTACATCGCCGATAGAGCTTCGGGTGCAGTGATGGTCATGACCGGTGCGGAAATTGTAATCAGGTGCCTCCAGGAAGAAAAGGTCGATTATCTGTTCGGCTATCCTGGTGGGGCTGTACTGTATATCTACGACGAGCTCTTCAAGCAGGATAAGGTTCGCCATGTGCTCGTGCGTCACGAGCAGGCGGCGATTCATGCTGCCGACGGCTATGCCCGTTCCACCGAAAAGGTGGGTGTTGCCCTGGTGACCTCCGGTCCCGGCGCGACCAACGCGGTGACCGGCATTGCGACGGCCTTCTGTGACTCGATTCCCATGGTGGTGATTTCCGGGCAGGTCCCGTCGGCCGCAATTGGCCAGGACGCCTTCCAGGAAGTGGATACCGTGGGCATCACGCGTCCCTGCGTGAAGCACAACTTCCTGGTGCGTGACGTGCGCGACATCGCGCCGACCATCAAGAAGGCCTTCTATCTGGCCAAGACCGGCCGTCCTGGTCCTGTCCTGGTGGACATTCCCAAGGACATCACCGCCCAGAAGTGCGAGTTCGAGTACCCGCAGACGGTCTCGATCCGCTCCTACAACCCGGTGGTCAAGGGGCATCAGGGGCAGATCAAGAAGGCGCTGCAGTTGCTCCTCGAAGCCCGGCGGCCGATGATCTACGCCGGTGGCGGAGTGGTGCTGGGCGACGCGGCCGACAAGCTGACGGCCCTGACGCGCAAGCTCGGCTTCCCCTGTACCAACACGCTCATGGGCCTCGGCGGCTATCCGGCCACCGATCCGCAGTTCGTCGGCATGCTGGGCATGCACGGCAACTACGAAGCCAACATGGGCATGCACTACTGTGACGTGCTGCTCGCTGTGGGCGCCCGCTTCGACGACCGCGTGATCGGCAGCCCGGATCATTTTGCGTCGGAGCCGCGCAAGATCATCCATATCGACATCGACCCGTCCTCCATCTCCAAGCGCGTGAAGGTGGATGTGCCCATCGTCGGAGATGTGGGTGAGGTGCTCGGCGAGCTGCTCGCGCTGCTCGAGGCCACTTCCGAGCGGCCGGATCAGGAGTCCCTCGGGTCGTGGTGGAAGCAGATCGACGAATGGCGCCGCCGCGACTGCCTCAAGTTCACTCAGGGCGAGGGGCTGATCAAGCCCCAGTACGTGATCCAGAAGCTCTGGGAGGTCACCGCAGGCGAGGCCTTCGTGACTTCGGACGTGGGGCAGCACCAGATGTGGGCCGCCCAGTACTACAAGTTCGACAAGCCCCGTCGCTGGGTGAATTCCGGCGGTCTCGGCACCATGGGCTTCGGCCTGCCTGCGGCGATGGGCGTGCAGCTTGCCCATCCGGGTTCGCCGGTGGCCTGTGTCACGGGTGAAGGCTCGATCCAGATGAACATCCAGGAGCTGTCCACCTGCAAGCAGTTCCGCCTGCCCATCAAGGTCATCCTGCTGAACAACGGTTATCTGGGCATGGTGCGGCAATGGCAGGAGCTGTTCCATGGCAACCGCTATTCCGAGTCCTACATGGATGCGCTGCCCGACTTCCCGAAGCTCGCCGCTGCCTATGGGCATGTGGGCATCCGGGTGGACAAGCCGGGTGATGTCGAGGGGGCGCTGCGCGAGGCCTTCAAGCAGAAGAACGACCTGGTCTTCCTCGACTTCCAGGTGGACGCCACAGAAAACGTGTATCCGATGGTGCAGGGTGGCAAGGGCCTGACGGACATGATCCTGTCGGCCGAGGATCTCTGAATCGCAGGGGCTTGCTGTGGGGAAGATCCAGCAGGCTTCCGAACCCTCTACGGCGCTCGATGCCCACTGGCTGCGTGGGCTGTTGGCCATCCAGAACAAGACAATTATGAGACACGTCATCTCCCTCCTGATCGAGAACGAAGCCGGCGCACTGTCGCGCGTCTCGGGGCTTTTTTCGGCCCGGGGCTACAACATCGAATCCCTGACGGTGGCGCCGACCGAGGACGCCTCCCTGTCCCGCATGACCATCGTGACCAGCGGGTCCGATGACGTCGTCGAGCAGATCACCAAGCAGTTGAACAAGCTGGTGGAAGTGGTGAAAGTGGTGGATCTCTCCGAGTCCGCCCACATCGAACGCGAGCTGATGCTCGTCAAGGTGCGCGCAACCGGCAAGGATCGTGAAGAAATGAAGCGCATGGCGGACATCTTCCGCGGGCGCATCATCGACGTGACTGACACCAGTTACGTCATCGAGCTGACCGGCAACCAGGCCAAGCTTGATTCCTTCGTGGGCGCCATCGACGCCGGGCTGATTCTCGAAACCGTGCGCTCCGGTATCTGCGGCGTCGGCCGGGGCGATCGGGTATTGAAAGTGTGATGCGGGGGATGGCGTCGGCCGGCGGCTGGTGCCCTCCCGCGATTTGCGACTCTTTGTGTCAGAAAGGCATGAAATGAAGGTTTTTTACGATAAGGATGCGGACCTCTCCCTGATCAAGGGCAAGCAGGTGACGATCGTTGGTTACGGTTCCCAGGGCCACGCCCACGCCCAGAACCTGAAGGAGTCCGGCGTCAACGTGACCGTCGGTCTGCGCAAGGATGGCGCCTCCTGGAACAAGGCCGTCAATGCCGGCCATAACGTTCAGGAAGTGGCCGAAGCCGTCAAGGCTGCCGATGTGGTCATGATCCTGCTGCCGGACGAGTCCCAGCCGGATGTCTACAAGAACGACATCGCCCCGAACATGAAGCAGGGCGCCACCCTGGCCTTTGCCCACGGTTTCAACGTCCACTACAACCAGATCGTCCCCCGCGCCGACCTGGACGTGGTGATGGTGGCCCCCAAGGGCCCCGGCCACACCGTGCGTTCCGAGTACCTGAAGGGCGGCGGCGTGCCGACCCTGATCGCCGTGTACCAGGACAAGTCCGGCAAGGCTCGTGACATCGCCCTGTCCTACGCTGCTGCCAATGGCGGCACCAAGGGTGGCGTGATCGAGACCAACTTCCGCGAAGAGACCGAAACCGACCTGTTCGGCGAACAGGCTGTCCTCTGTGGCGGCGCTGTCGAGCTGGTCAAGATGGGCTTCGAAACCCTGACCGAAGCCGGCTACGCGCCGGAGATGGCCTACTTCGAGTGTCTGCACGAGCTGAAGCTGATCGTCGACCTGATGTACGAAGGCGGCATCGCCAACATGAACTACTCCATCTCCAACAATGCGGAGTATGGTGAGTACGTGACCGGCACCGAGGTCATCAACGAGCAGTCCCGCGTTGCCATGCGCAATGCCCTGAAGCGCATCCAGACCGGTGAATACGCCAAGATGTTCATCCTGGAAGGCAAGACCAACTACCCGGCCATGACCGCCCGTCGTCGTCTGAACGCCGCCCACCCGATCGAAGTCGTCGGTGGTCAGCTGCGTGACATGATGCCGTGGATCAAGGCCAACAAGCTGGTCGACCAGTCCAAGAACTGATCGCCGCAGGCTTGAATGCGACAGGGGGACGAAAGTCCCCCTTGTCGTTTTCGGGACCATCCCGGCGTCCTGCGTTACAATCCAAGCCGATTCCTTCCATCGTCCCCTCCATGGCCGATCAGCATTCACGCAAACCCCTGCTCAACCCGGAACGGCGCCGCAGGGGGATCTACATTCTCCCCAATCTCTTCACCACGGCGGCGCTCTTCGCGGGCTTCTATGCCATCGTGCAAGCCATGAACGGCTTGTTCGAGCAGGCTGCGGTGGCGATCTTCATCGCCATGGTGCTCGACGGGCTCGACGGCCGTGTGGCGCGCCTGACCCGTACCCAGAGCGCCTTCGGGGCCGAATACGACTCCCTGTCCGACATGGTGTCCTTTGGCGCTGCGCCTGCGCTCATCATGTACGAATGGGCCCTCAAGGGGATGGGCAAGCTCGGCTGGATGGCTGCGTTCATCTACTGCGCGGGTGCAGCCCTGCGCCTGGCCCGCTTCAACACCAATATCGACGTGATCGACAAGCGCTACTTCCAGGGCCTTCCGAGCCCGGCGGCGGCGGCGCTGGTGGCCGGCCTGGTCTGGGTGATGATCGACAACGGCATTGCCGGGCCGGATGTGCGCTGGTACGGCTGCGCCCTGACCATCTTCGCGGGTGTGTCGATGGTGAGCAATGTGCTCTTCTATAGCGGCAAGGAGATCAACCTGCGCCGCAGTGTTCCCTTCATCGTCATCATCGCCTTCGTGCTCGGCTTCCTGCTGGTGTCCAGCTATCCGCCGGGCGTGTTGTTCGGGCTTTTCCTGTGCTACGCGGTGTCCGGCTATGTGCTGGGTGCATGGGGCTGGCTCAAGGGGCGGCGAAGCGGGGCGGTTGCTGCGCCCGAAAAGACTGATTTATAGTCGAAATCTTTTCCGTGCCCTTCGGGGGCTTGCTCCGGTGGCACGGCGATCCTCTCTGAAATCCTGCGCGCCCGGCATTGAACGCCGGGTCTGCGCTGACATCCAATAACAAGGAATCCGGCGGGAGCCCATCATGAACGACCAGCTCATCATTTTCGATACCACCTTGCGTGACGGTGAACAAAGCCCCGGCGCATCGATGACCCGGGATGAAAAGCTGCGAATCGCCCGCCAGCTCGAGCGGATGAAGGTCAACGTGATCGAGGCCGGCTTCGCGGCCGCCTCCAACGGAGACTTCGAGGCCGTCAGGGCGGTGGCCGAGGCGATCAAGGATTCCACCGTCTGTTCGCTGGCCCGTGCCAACGAGAACGACATCCGCCGTGCCGGCGAGGCGATCCGTCCGGCTGCATCCGGCCGCATCCACACCTTCATCGCCACCAGCCCCATCCACATGGAGAAGAAGCTGCGCATGACGCCCGACGAGGTGGTCGAGCAGGCGGTGAAGGCGATCGGTTGGGCGCGCGAGTACACCAGTGACATCGAGTTTTCTGCCGAGGACGCCGGGCGTTCCGACATCGATTTCCTGTGCCGCATTTTCGAGGCGGTGATCAAGGCGGGCGCTACCACCATCAACGTGCCGGATACCGTCGGCTACAACGTTCCGGAGCAGTTCGCGGCCACCATCCGCAGCCTCATCGAGCGGGTGCCCAATTCCGACAAGGTGGTCTGGTCGGTGCATTGCCACAACGATCTGGGGCTGGCGGTGGCCAACTCCCTGGCGGCCGTGCGGGCCGGTGCGCGTCAGGTCGAGTGCACCATCAACGGCCTGGGCGAGCGTGCAGGCAATGCCTCCCTCGAAGAGGTTGTGATGGCCGTGCGCACGCGCAAGGACATCTTCCAGTGCGATACCCGCATCGACGCCACGCACATCGTGCCGGCCTCCAAGCTGGTTTCCGGGATCACCGGCTTCCCGGTGCAGCCGAACAAGGCGATTGTCGGCGCCAACGCGTTTGCCCACGAGTCCGGCATCCACCAGGATGGCGTGCTGAAGCACCGGGAGACCTACGAGATCATGCGCGCCGAGGACGTGGGCTGGGGCGCCAACAAGCTGGTCATGGGCAAGCATTCCGGCCGCAATGCCTTCCGCTCCCGCCTCCAGGAACTGGGTGTCGAGATCAGCTCGGAGGAGCAGCTCAATCATGCCTTCGCCCGCTTCAAGGAGCTTGCCGACAAGAAGCACGAGATCTTTGACGAGGATCTGCAGGCCTTGATGAGCGACGAGAGTTCCGAGCCGAAGGAGCATTTCCGGCTGGTGTCCTCATCTTTTCATTCCGAAACGGGCGAGACGCCCTGTGCCCGCGTGACCCTGTCGGTGGGCGGCTCGGAGGCCAAGGCGGAGTCCTGCGGCTCGGGGCCGGTGGATGCCGCCTTCAAGGCCATCGAGGTGGTGGCCAAGAGCGGCACCGAACTCCTGCTGTATTCGGTGAATGCCATCACCACCGGCACCGATGCGCAGGGTGAGGTCACCGTGCGACTGTCGAAGGATGGCCGGGTGGTCAATGGCCAGGGGGCGGATACCGACATCATCGTGGCGTCCGCCAAGGCCTACCTGAATGCCCTCAACAAGATCCAGGCCGGCGTGGAGAAGATGAACCCGCAGGTTTGAGGCCTGCGGGCCCGCGGTTCAGGCGTCCTTGCCGGAGGCCTGGGCCAGGCGGGACGGTGCGGTGTTGCGGGCGTACAGCACCACGACGATGAAGAAGATCACGCTCAGGACGGCCTCCGTCAGCGCCAGCGCGTTGCCGGGGGCCGCGTCATTGGTGCGCACCACGCCTTCGGTGAGATAGAGCAGGATCATCATCGAACTCCACTGGTAGGTGTAGCGCGTGCCACGCAGGATGCCGAACAGCGCCGCCATCAGCGGCAGGACCTTGAGCGTCATCCAGGAGCCGCCTGGGCGCAGGGGCGCCAGGATGGTTTCCCAGGCGAGGCACAGGGCGATCAGGGCGATCAGGGTGATGCTGGCGATCAGGACGAGAGTCTTGGGTTTCATCGGGGGTGAAGTTTGAGTGCGGTTTCGGCAAGGCGCTTGCCGAGGGCGGTGGCGAGGCGTTTTTCCTCGTCGGTGAGCTGGATGTTGTCGTCCTTGCCGGCCCAGTGGGTTGCACCGTAGGGCGAGCCGCCGCTGCGCGTGCGGGTCAGGTCGGGCTCCGAGAAGGGCAGGCCGACGAGCAGCATGCCGTGATGGAGCAAGGGCGTCATCATCGAGAGCAGGGTGCTTTCCTGGCCGCCGTGCTGGCTGGCCGTGGAGGTGAAGACGCAGGCCGGCTTGCCCGCGAGGGCGCCCGACAGCCAGGGCCCGGCCGTGCTGTCGAGAAAGTACTTCATCGGAGCGGCCATGTTGCCGAAGCGGGTGGGGCTGCCCAGGGCGAGGCCGATGCACTCCTCCAGGTCCTGCGTCTCGGCATAGGGGGCGCCGGTAGAAGGAATGTCGGGCTCGGTGGCCTCGCACACGGCGGAGATGCGGGGAACGGTGCGAAGCCGGGCGGCTGCGCCGGGGACGCTGTCGATCCCCTGGGCGATCATTTCGGCCAGGGCCCGGACGGAGCCCCGGTGGCTGTAATAAAGTACAAGAATTTCCTGCATGAACAAGGCCTTTGATGCGGAATGGCATTATACGTAAATGAACTCCCTGCTTGATCCCGGGCGACGCCAGCGGGCGTGGCTCCGCTCCTGGTCCCTGCTTGCCGGGGCGGTCGTCAGACGTTTCCGGGAAGGGCGCTGTGCCCAGGTGGCGGGGAGCCTGGCATTTACATCGCTGCTGTCCCTGGTGCCATTCATCACCCTGGTCGTGGTGGTGTTCAGCCGCTTCCCCCAGTCCCAGCGGTTTGCCGAGGTGCTCAGGGGCTTCCTGCTCGACAATCTGCTTCCCGACAAGGCCGGCAAGGTCATTGCGACCTATGCGCTGCAGTTCAGCCAGAAGGCCACCAATCTCACCATCGTCGGCGGGGTGGTGCTGATTCTCACCGCACTCATGCTGATGCGCACCATCGATCAGGTCATCAACCAGATCTGGCGGGTTCCCGGCGGTCGCCCCTGGGCTACCCGGCTCGCGGCCTACTGGATTGTCCTGTCGCTCGGTCCCTTGTTCCTGGCGGGTGGCGTGCTGGCGGCGAGCATGATGCTGACCGCCTCGATGGATCTCATGAACGAGCCTGCCTGGCTGGAGGTGGTCGGCTTTCGTTTGATCTCGGTGATGCTGCTGGCCGGCCTGTTTGGTGCGCTCTATTTTGCTGTTCCCCACTGCACGGTCCGTCCGAGGGATGCTGCCATCGCCGGCTTGCTGGCGGCCTTGGGCTTCTTCGTGATGCAGCGCCTGTTTGGCCTGTACCTGGTGCATTTCCCGAGTTACACGCTGGTCTACGGGGCTTTTGCGGTGGTGCCCATCTTTCTGCTGTGGCTGTACCTCTCGTGGCTGATCATCCTGCTGGGGGCGGTGGTCGCTGCGGTGCTGCCCGAGAGGAGTCTGCGCAGGCGGCCTTTGCCGGAGTTTCCAGGGCGGCGGCTGTATGTTGCGCTCCTGATCGCCCGAGAGCTGGCTGAGGCCCAGTCCGAAGGTGGGTGCCGCAGCGTGGAGGTGCTGGCGGATGCGGCCCGGGTCGGGCATGAGGAGGTGCGTGACATCCTCGGGGTGCTGGCCTCCGAGGGGGTCGTGGCCAGGCGCGACACTGGAGGCTGGCTGCTGGCGAGGGCTGCGGAGAGCCTGCCGCTGTCCGACCTGGTCAGGTGGTTCAGCCTCGGTGAGGTGCCTGCCACGCCTGCCGCCAGCCGGGGTGAGGAGCGGGTTGCGCAGATCTGGGCGCGCCTGCAGGAGGGTGTCGATGAAAGCGCCTGCCTGCCCCTGAGTCAGTTGCGTGAGCCTGGGCAGGGCGTGCGTGGGCTTGCCTAGAGCGGGTAGGGATCGATTTCGTACTGGAAGAGTTCGACGGCGGCCGTCTGCATGTCCAGGCTCAGCAGGCGACCCTGGGCGACATACAGACGGTTGGTGTCGGAGACCAGCATGAAGCGGCGGGCGCAGTAGGTGCCCGCAGGCGCGAGGATGGCCTGCTGCCGGCCTGCCGCCTGAATCGGCGGCAGCACCAGGGCAGGGCTCATGGCCCGCGGACGGTTGGCGTTCCGGAAGCCCACCGTGACCGGCTTGGCGGAATTGGCGATCACCTGCAGGCCGAGCTCGACCTGCTCGGGGGTCTCCGAGCGGATCCAGCGCACCACGCAGAGGGTCCAGGGTTCTTCGTCGTCCCGGCGCAGTGCGATGGCAATGCCGGCATTGAGGGTCGCTGCCGAGGCGGTGACCTGCATGATGGCGTAGCCGGTGGGGCTTTCGTTGACCACCATCCATTCGCTGGCATGCGCCGACTGGCGGGTTGAGCCGGGTTCCCGGAGCATCTTCCAGATGTTGTCGAGGCCGCAACAGACCTGCACGGAGTACTGGTTGCGGCGTCGGGAGTGCTCCCGGTGCGGCGGGCAGGCCCAGTATTCACGAACCCTCCGGAGCAGTGTCGCCACCTCGTGGCGCTCCATCCCGATGTGGGTGTCCGGAGAGGGCGGGTCGTCGCCCTCGATCTGGTCGATCAGGCAGGTGGCCCGTCGGGCGAGCTCCTCGCCCGAGAAATACAGCAGTCCCTCAACGGG
>WBTZ01000167.1 GCA_009026175.1 Zoogloea sp.
GGCCCGGGTCGAGCCGGCCAGCCGGGCCTCCCAGGCGGTCGTGGGCGCCGCCGGGGCGGTGTCCGCGGGTGCGCCGGGGCGGCGCCGTTCCCTGGCGCTCGCCCGTTTCTACCTGCTCAATGCCATGGAGAAGAGCCTGCGCACCGGCGATGCGGAAATCCGCCAGCAGCTGCGCCAGGCCACCACCCGCGAAGCCCTTCTCGAAGCCTTCGACCTGTGCCGGAGCGTGGCGGCGGAAGTCGGGGTGGCGCATCTGAAGAGCATCGAAACCGAATTCATGAACCTGCTGCCCGACGACGAGCCCTCGCATCGCGTCCTTGCTTCCTGAGCGAGCGTCTTCTATAGTCCGGTTGTCCCAAGGGGGAGTAGCTCCACGTCGGTGGGCCGTCAATACGAAGAAAGGCGCGCGAAGTCTGCGGCGTTTCTTCCGGTCACCGGGCAGTGGCCGGATTGTCGCCGGTCGTTGTGAGCAAGACCTTTGCCGTGATGGCAAAGTGTCGACGAGCAATCCGGGCTCCCCTGCCGGACCAATCAAAGGCCTTTCGCCATCACCGGACGAAAGGTCTTTTTGTTTGGTTCCGTTTTGGGAGATTCATCGTGGAAAGTATTGGTACGGTATGGATGTGGGCGGGTTTCTCCGCCGTCGTCCTGGTGATGCTGGCAATCGACCTGTTCCTGGTTGGTGGCGGCAAGTCGCACAAGGTGTCCGTGAAGGAGGCGGGCATCTGGACGGTGGTGTGGGTCAGCGTGGCGATGCTGTTTGCTGCCGTGCTGTGGTGGTATCTGGATGGCACCCTGGGGCGCGAGGCGGCCAATGCCCGGGCGCTCGAGTTCGTCACCGGCTACCTGATCGAGAAGGCCCTGGCTGTCGACAACGTCTTCGTGTGGCTGATGTTGTTCTCCTTCTTCGCCGTGCCCCCCGAGCTGCAGAAGCGTGTGCTGCTCTATGGCGTGCTCGGCGCCATCGTGATGCGTACCGGCATGATCTTCGCCGGAGCCTGGCTGATCAGCCAGTTCCACTGGGTGCTCTACCTGTTTGGCGCCTTCCTGCTGATCACCGGCATCAAGATGATGTGGTTCGCCGAGCATGAGCAGAACCTGGCCAGGAACCCCTTGTTGCGGTGGCTGCGCAGCCACATGAACATCGCCACCGAGTTCCACGGCGAGCGATTCTTCATCCATCGCCAGCTCAATGGCCGGCTGGTGCGTTTTGCCACCCCCCTGTTCCTGGCCCTGGTGCTGGTCGAAGTGTCGGACGTGATCTTCGCGGTGGACTCCATCCCCGCCATCTTCGCCATCACCACCGACCCGTTCATCGTGCTGACCTCCAACATCTTCGCGATCCTCGGTCTGCGGGCCATGTATTTCCTGCTGGCGGATTTTGCGGGGCGTTTCTCCCTGCTCAAGTACGGCCTGGCCGCGGTGCTGATGTTCATCGGCGGCAAGATGCTGCTGCTCGACCTGGTGAAGATCCCGGTGGGGCTGTCGCTCGGTGTGGTGGCCCTGCTGATCGCGACCTCGGTCGTGCTGTCCCTGCGCAAGGACAGGCTGGCGGCCGCCGCCGAGGGCGAGCGCTGAAGTGGACGGCGCCCGGCTGCGTGGGGCATGCTGCCGGGCTGTCCCGACGTTTGGAGAGTCTGCCCCGTGCGGATCCGCAATGAAGTCCCGGCCGACGAGGCCGCCGTCCGCGAACTGAACCTCGCCGCCTTCGAAGGGCCCGGCGAGGCCGCCCTGGTCGATGCCCTGCGCGGCAAGACCTTTCCCTACGTGTCACTGGTGGCCGACGACAAGGGGCTGATCGTCGGCCACATCCTGTTCACCCCGGTGCATCTGTCCGGACATCCCCGTGCGCGCCTGATGGCCCTGGCGCCCATGGCGGTGTTGCCGGGCTATCAGCGCAGCGGCGTCGGTACGGCGCTGGTGGAGGAAGGTCTGCGCCAGGCGCGGGCGGCGGGCGCCGGCGCGGTGGTGGTGCTGGGCCACCCGGGCTACTACCCGCGCTTCGGCTTCGTCCCGGCCTCCCGCCACGGCATCCGCAGCGAATACGAGGTGCCCGACGAGGCCTGGATGGTGCTCGAACTGCAGCCCGGGCACCTGGACGGGCTGGGCGGCATGGTGCACTACCATGCCGCCTTCGCCGCCTTGTAGGGGCGGCTTCAGCCGCCCGCCGGGGGCAGAGGCCAGGTATCGCGGAGCACGACTGCTCAGCGCTCCGCGCCTCAGCGCCGCAGGCGCGCCAGCAGGGGGCGCCAGCTCTCGCCCTCGTGAATGGCCAGCCCCAGCAGGATCAGCGTGGTGCCGGCCATCAAGCGGCCGCCGATCTCCTCGCCATTGAGCAGGTGCCCCAGCAGCAGGGCCATCACCGGCGTGATCAGGGTGATCAGCGCGACCTTCGATGCCTCCAGGTGCTTGATCACGTAGTAGTAAAGCGCAAACCCGATCACCGAACCAAAGACTCCGAGGTACACGATGGCGGCCCCCGAGCGCGGCGGGATCACCGCCGGCAGGCTGCCGTCGCTGGTCAGCCACACGAGTGCGAAGAAGGGCAGGGATACGGTCAGCGAGCCCACCGTGGTGGCCAGCGGCGGGCTGTCGTCACCGATGCGCTTGAGGTAGACCAGGCTCGCCGAGTACACGAACACTGCAGCCAGCAACGCCACCAGCCCGGCCACCACGTGCTCGCCTGCCGCGCTGCCGCCATGCAGGAAGATCACCGCCAGCCCCAGCGCGCCCAGCAGGGTGCCCGACACCTTGGCGCGGGTCAGCGATGCCTCGCCCAGCCACAGGGCTGCCATGATGCCGGCCATCAGCGGCGACAGGCCGAACAGCACCGACACCAGCCCCGAGTTCACATAACGGGCGCCCCAGTAGGTCAACGCCATGGCCCCGAAGACCCCCAGGCCGCCCACCAGGTAGGCCCGTCGCGCACGGGCGTGAAGGGGCAGCCCGATTCGCCACACCGCCACCACCAGGCCTGCCACCACCGCGCCGATCAGCATGCGCGCCAGCACCGCAAAGGCAAAGCCGGTGCCTTCGGTGCTCCACTGGATGGCCAGTGGCGTGGTGGACCAGATCAGGATGATGGTGAAGTAGGCGAGCGGCACGGACATGGAAAACCTCGTCGATCAATCGGATTGCGTGGAAAGGGGTATGGGTTGGGATGAAGGGCACCGGCGTCGGTCATCCGGCGCGGGGCAAGCGGGGGCGGCGGTCATGCAGGAGCTCCAGGTAAGTGACAAACAAAAAGGCCGCGGTCTGATCAACCGCGGCCTTGGGAGAAGTGATGCAGGGGCTGTGTCAGCCCAAGCCTGGCCACGGACGCGCGCGATAGCGCCATGCGCGCGGCAGGCGGCGTACGGGGGCGGCGAAGGTGGCGTGGGAGGTGTGCATGGCCCAATCATGGGGGCGCGGCGGGGCATCCGTCAAGCCGGCCATGCTCCAGCCGGCCGTGATCGTGGTGGCAGGCCGGGCCAGGGGGTGTCGCCGGCAGGCCGCTCCCGGCGCGCCGGCCTACGCCACCCGGAAGCCGGCGACTGCCGTGGCCAGGCTGTGCGACAAGGCGCGCAGATCGGTGGTGGAGGCGCTGATGTTCTGGGCCGCGGCGCTGTTCTCTTCCACCATGTTGGCAATGCGCTCCATGCTCTGGGCGATGGCGGTGGAGGCCGCCTGTTGTTCAGACACGGATTCGGTGATCTCAGTGACTCCGTGGGTGGATTGAAGCACTGCATCGCGGGAGTGCATGAGTACGCCTTCCACTTCACCAGCCAGCTGGGTGCTGGTGCCGATGGACTGCTCGCCGGCGGCGATCGCGGCCTGCACCGCCGCGGACTGGGACATGATCGAGCGGGTCACCGCGTCGATCTCGCTGGCCGAGCGGGCGGACTTCTCCGCCAGCTTGCGCACCTCGTCGGCCACCACGGCAAAGCCACGCCCTGTTTCACCCGCGCGGGCGGCTTCGATGGCGGCATTGAGGGCCAGCAGGTTGGTCTGGTCGGCAATGTCGCGCACTTCCCTGGTCATGTTGGTGATGGCCTGGGTGCTCCGCACGAATTCCTCCACGGTGCGGGCAATCTCACCCATGTTGTGCTGGATGTGTCCGACCTCACTCACGAGCTGCGACACCTTGCGTGAGCCTTCGGTGGTCTTGTCGACGCTCTCGGCGGCCTGGCGCTGCACGTCCCGCGCCGTGTCCGAGACGGAGGCGATGGCCACCGTCAGCTCTTCGATGGCGGCGGCGCTGCTCGCCACTGCGCCGGACTGCTGCTCGGACACCTCGGCCAGGGCATGGGACGAGCCGTCCAGCTGTTCCGATGCGAGGGATACGTGCCTGCTGGCCCCGTGCACCTCGCCGATGATCTTCTGCAGTTGCTCCATCATCGCGTTGAAGGCCGCCGCCATGCGGCCGATCTCGTCCTGCTTGAGGATCGCCGCGCGCTTGGTCAGGTCGCCATGCCGGGCAATCTCGCTCATGGTGGCCTCCAGTCCGGCCAGGGGGCCGGTGATGGACTTGACGAAGACCACCGACAGGCTCACCAGCAC
Organism: Zoogloea sp.; assembly: GCA_009026175.1. Lineage (GTDB taxonomy): Bacteria > Pseudomonadota > Gammaproteobacteria > Burkholderiales > Rhodocyclaceae > Zoogloea. Next base: position 4,540 of record WBTZ01000167.1, read on the forward strand.
GATCACCGCGCCCAGCAGGAAGGCGGCCAGCCCGGTCTTGACGCTGTCGAAGGTCTCCTCGGCCCTGGCCGCCTCGTCGGTGTTGAAGGTGGCGGAGATCTTCTGGATCTGCGCGACAAGCTCGTCGATGGCGGCGCTGGGCGCCCGGTCCAGGCCGTGCACCCGCTTGTCCACCACGCCGGCGGGGTCGGGGGCGTTGCGGTCGTAGTGCTGCAGGGCGTCCCGGTAGGCCGGGCCCAGCTTGTCGAAGGTGGCCAGCACGGCGTCGATCTTCAACTGGTCGGCAATCCCCAGCTGGCCGGCGGTGGCCTTCACCTGCTCCAGGCGCTGGCGGACGATGCGCTCTTCCTCGTCGAAGCCCTTGAGGTGCCTGGCATAGGCTTCCGGGTCCTTGCCGCGCAGCAGGATGTTCTTCCACTCCTGCACCTGCGTCTTGAAGCGGACCTGGGCGCCCCGGGCCTTGTCCACGGTGTCCACGATCAGGGCGTGGCGTGGGATGGCCTCGTTGAGCGCGTCATTGAGCTTGTGCGTCTGCACGAAAGCGAAGACGCCGACGCTGACCAGGGCCAGCAGGGCCACCGCAACAAGAACAAGCAGCTTCTGTCTGAGCTGTAAGTGCATGGCCGATCCGCCTCCCCAAAGTGGCTTCCGGCCTGCGGACCCGGCGCGGCGGCCTGGGTCGGGAGCGTCGTGATCCATGTTCTGGAGTCATGCACGTGCGTGCTGGTCACGATTGTTGCCGGTAGTCATCAGTGTAGCTTCCGCCAGCCTGATTGCTATCGCGGCGTTCCGTCCTGCGCAGGGGCAGACTGTTGGCATACCGCCCGGCGCGGTATGCTGCCTACCCTCCGCTGCACTGCGTCAGCGCACTATGGTCATGACTGGAAGGAACCCGGATGGAATCCCGTGAACGTTTTGTCGAACTGGTCAGGGCCCTGCCCCTGGTGTCGGTGGATCTCGTGCTGGTGCGCGACCGGCGCGAAGTGCTGCTGGGCCTGCGCACCAACCGGCCGGCCCAGGGCAGCTGGTTCGTCCCCGGTGGTCGCATCCTCAAGGATGAAAGGCGTGCCGACGCGCTGGCACGCGTCGCCGCGCGGGAGCTGGGCATCGCCGACGTGCATGCGCTGCAGCCGGGCTTCCTCGGGCCTTTCGAGCACTTCTACCCGGACTGCTTTGCCGGCGACAACGGCGTGAGCACCCATTATGTGGTCCTCGCCCATCGCATCGACGTGCCCGCCGGCTTCGAGATCCCCGGCTGCGACGAGCAGCACGAAGCCCTGCGCTGGTGGCCGATTGCCGAGGCGCAGGCGAACGACGAGGTCCACCGCTTCACCCGGGATTACCTGCCCTTGCTGAGCGGATCGGTGGGCGGCTGAAGCCGCCCTTGCAAGGTTTGTCCCGGATCACCACCTGCTTGAGTCTTCGATCCGTAAGCTCACATCCGCAGCCCCATGATCGGGCTACCGAGCCGCGGATCCCTGATACCAAGCGCTCATGCTGCGGAGCAGCGAGCACGTGAAAAGTCCAGTGATCTAGTGCACCGCGGTCGAGAGGCTTATGCTGTTTTAGATCTGTTCATGTCATTTGATCATGTCCGCTTGAGGACACAATCTGGATCCGGGAGAGCGATCCAGTAGAGCCAGGTGCAGCGTGAATGGAAAGCAGCAAGGACAGCCCCCCCGCCCACTCGTGGATTGGCTTTGATTCCTTGCGTCTGCAACTGGCGGGGACACTTGTTGTCCTGTTTGGCGCCTTGATCTTTGGCGTCACCGCGCTGACAGCCCATTACTTCGAGACCCGCTTCATCGAGCAGATACGCCATGAACAGGAAAGCAATGTTCATGGGGTCGCCACCTGGATCAGGCAGGAGGTGGCGGAAAGGACCCGTGTCCTGGAAGATCTGGCAAAAGGGCTGCCAGTCAGCGCCTGGGGGGATGGCGCCCGGGTGCAGGCCTATCTGGACGACAAGTTCGTCGTATCGTCCCTTTTTTCCCGCGATATCTACGTCATCTCCCCCGAAGGCAGGCGCATTGCCGAACTGCCGCGACGCCAGGGTGTCGGCAAGGACTACCGCGACTCCCGCTATGTCCGGCAGGTGCTGGAGACAAAGCGCCTGGCAGTCGTACCCCTGGTCGGGCGTTTTTCAGGTCAGCCGAATCTCGTCTTTGCAATACCTGTCCTGGATGAGGCCGGCTCCGTGCGCGCCATCCTGTGCGGCTCGGAGAGCCTCAGCCCCGGCAGTCATTTCTATATCTCCGACATCCTCAAGAATGGCCGGGCGGGTGGCTACCATGTCTATTCGCTGCTGCAGGATGTCTATGTCGCCAGCACCGATCCCTCACGCGTCCTCCAGGCCCTGCCCAAGCCAGGGGTCAATCCGCTGCTTGACCGGCGCCGGAGCGAGAACTACACCGCCTTTGACCTGACCGTCGACTCAAAAGGCCTGGAGATCTACTCGGTGGCGGAGAACCTGCCGGAGCTGGGCTGGAACATCGCCGCCTATATCCCCGTCGAGGAGGTCAGGGCCCCCTTTGTGAGCCTGTCACGCACCCTCTGGCTGACCGCCGTGTCCGGGATGCTGCTCGTCGTCGGACTGGTCTGGTGGCTGATGAAGCACAAGCTCAAGCCGCTCGAGGACGCCGCGAGGCAGATTGCCACCTACAGGATCGGTGACTCCATCCCGACGCTCCCGGAAAGGGGAGGCCGCGAGGTGCGCGAGCTGATGGAGGTCTTCAACCGCCTGCACCTGCAGGTTCAGACGCAGTACGAAAGCCTCAAGTCCGAGCGCGACGAGCTGGATCGCAAGGTGGCGGAGCGGACCCGGGAGCTGGTCCAGCGGGAGCAGTTCATCCGCACCATCACCGATGCCCTCCCCGGAATGGTGGCCTACTGGGATGCCGATCTCAGGAACCGCTTTGCCAACATTGCCTACCTGAGGTGGTTCGGCCGAAAGCCGGAGCAGGTTCTTGGCATGCACATCCGGGAGTTGCTCGGCTACAGGCTCTTTGCCCTCAACGAGCCCTTCATCGCGGCCGCCATGCGCGGTGAATACCAGCAGTTCGAGCGCGAGCTGATCACCCCCGACGGGCAGGCCACCCTCACCTGGGCCCAGTACATTCCGCACAAGGTCGACGGCCAGGTGCTCGGCTTCTTTGTCCTGGTGACCGATGTCACCGCCCTCAAGCGTGCCGAGTCCCAGCTCCGGGCCCAGGCGCGGGAGCTCGAGGACCTCTACCAGCAAGCCCCCTGCGGCTATCACTCGCTGGACAAGCATGGCATCGTGCGGCGCATCAACGAAACCGAGCTGCGCTGGCTGGGCTATGAGCGGAGCGAGGTGCTCGGCAAGCCCATCACGGATTTCATGGCACCGGCGTCGGTGGAGCTGTTCCGGAGCCGTTACCCGGCCTTTCTGGCCGACGGCTATATCGGTGACCTAGAGATCGAGTTCGTGCGCAAGGATGGTGCCCTGTTGCCCGGCCTGGTGGCTGCAACGGCGGAGTACGACGAGCGCGGCGATTTCCTGCTGACCCGTTCGGTCGTCCAGGACTATTCGGGCCTGCGCATCCAGCAGCTGAACCTGCGCAACATCCTGTCCCGTGCGCCGATCGGGGCGCGGATCGTATCCCTCGAGAGCGACGCCGTCCTGTTCATGAACCGGAGCTTCCGCGACATGCTGGGGGGCGATGTCGATCACCCCGCCGAGGCACTCGATGCCGGTGAGTTCTATGTGGATATGCAGGCATACGAGAACATCAACCGCACCGTCCGGGCCGGGGGGCTTGTCAGCAACCGCCTGCTCGAACTGCGCAACCCCCATCAACCGGGCACGCCGCACCGCTGGGCCCTGGGCACCTTCATGCGCATCAGCTACGAAGGTCAGGATGCCAAGCTGGCCTGGTTCTACGACATCACCGACCTGCGGATGACCCAGAACAATCTTGCCGAAGCCCAGCGCATCGCCGGGATGGGCAGCTGGCGGCTCGATCTGGCGACCAATGAGGTGGTGTGGTCGGAAGAGCTCTACCGCATGTTCGGGGCCGATCCGGCCAAACCGCCGCCGGCCTACACCGAGCAGGCAAGCTGGTTCGAGCCGGAAAGCTGGAGCCTGCTGTCGTCGGTCCTGGCCAACACGGTGGATACCGGAGAACCCTACGAGGTGGAGCTGCAGACCCGCCGCACCGACGGCAGCTACGGCTGGATCATGGCCCGGGGCGAGCGGATCTGCGACGCCGGAGGGCACCCGGTGGCCCTGCAGGGCGTCTCGGTGGATATCTCCCTGCGCAAGCAGAACGATCTCCTGCTGGCACGGGCCAAGGAAGCCGCCGAGGCCGCCACGCTGGCCAAGACAGCCTTCCTGGCCAACATGAGCCACGAGATACGCACGCCGATGAACGCCATCGTCGGCCTCACCCACCTGCTGCGCACCGGCGAGACGACCCCCCAGCAGGCCGAGCGCCTGGCCAAGATCGACGCGGCCGGGCAGCACCTGCTGTCGATCATCAACGACATCCTCGACCTGTCCAAGATCGAAGCGGGCAAGATGACCCTGGAGGCTCGCGATTTTGCCCTGGAGCAAGTCCTCGACCATGTCTCCTCGCTGCTGGCCGAGCCCGCCAGGGCCAAGGGCCTGACGCTGGAGGTGGACGGCGACCATGTGCCCCTGTGGCTGCGCGGAGACCGCACAAGGGTGCGCCAGAGCCTGCTCAACTTCGCCGGCAACGCGGTGAAATTCACCGAGCAGGGCAAGGTCGCGCTGCGTGCCCGCTTGCTCGGCGAATCGGATGCGGGCCTGCATGTGCGCTTCGAGGTGGAAGATACGGGCATTGGAATGGAGCCTGAAGAGCTGGGCAGGCTCTTCCAGGACTTCGAACAGGCCGACAGCAGCACCACGCGTCAGTATGGCGGCACCGGCCTGGGCCTGGCCATCACCAAGCGCCTTGCCGGCCTCATGGGCGGCGAGGTCGGGGCAGAAAGCACCCCGGGCAAAGGCAGCTGCTTCTGGTTCACCTGCATCCTGCAGCGCGGCCACGGCGCCATGCCGACCGAGCAGCGCCTGCCGGCAAGGTCTGGGATCGAACTGCTGCGCCAGCGGGGCGGGGCAAGGCTGCTCCTCGTCGAAGACAACCCGGTCAACATCGAAGTGGCTCTCGAACTCCTGCACGGGGCCGCCATGCGGGTGGACGTTGCCGAGAATGGCCAGATCGCTATCGACAAGGTGAAAGCCGGCGACTACGACCTGATCCTGATGGACATGCAGATGCCGGTGATGGATGGCCTGCAGGCCACCCGCGCCATCCGCGCGCTGCCCGGCTGGCAGTCAAAGCCCATCCTGGCCATGACCGCCAACGCCTTCGGTGAAGACCGCGACGCCTGCAAGGCCGCCGGCATGGACGACTTCCTGGTCAAGCCGGTGGAACCGCAAGACCTCTATGCCAAGCTGCAGCAATGGCTGCCGGCCCTGCCGGAAGCGTGGGCGGAGTCCCCGTAGAACGGATCAATGACGTTTCCTTGATTCGACGGCTCTGTGTAGGCCAACGGGTGGCGGTATTGTCGTGTGCCTGAATGGCATATTCCTCCCGTCGGAGGGGCTTCATGAACACTGTCGGCGGGAACATCCAGGTATCCATGCGGCAGACCCAGAAAAGTGTCGAGTCCTAACTCGCCTACAAGACCCTGCGCGATGCAGAACTCCTCGCCATCACCCCCCAGGCCACCGCCAGCGCCGCAGCCAGCGCCGCAGCCAGCGCCGCAGCCTACGCCCTCATGAAAGCCCGCCGCGACCTCCACAACGTGATCCTGGGCATCAAGAACGAAGCCCGGGCGCTGTATGGCCCCAGCTCGGATCAGGTGGCGGCGCTGGGCTTGAAGAAGAAGAGTGAACAGGCGAAGAAGACGCGGGGGAGGAGGGTGGAGGGGGAGTG
>WBTZ01000168.1 GCA_009026175.1 Zoogloea sp.
GGCTCAGGCGATCAGGGCGGGCAGGCGCCTCTGGACCCAGCGGGTGGCCTGTTCGTAGGCATGGGCGAGTTGCAGGACGGCCAGGTCGGCCTGGGCGGGGCCCATCACCTGCAAGCCCATGGGCAGGCCGGCGGCGTTGAAGCCCGCGGGCACGTTGATGACCGGCAGGCCGGAGAGGGTCCCGCCAATCACCACCTCCATCCAGCGGTGATAGGTGTCCATGCTGCGGCCGGCGATTTCGGTGGGCCAGTGACTGGCCCCGTCGAAGGGGAAGACCTGGGCTGTCGGCAGGACCAGGTAGTCGTAGCGCTGGAAGAGCTTGCGCAGGGCCTCGTACCACTTGCTGCGCTGAACCGAGGCCTGGTAGACCTCGGCGCCGCTGATGCGCAGGCCGTTCTCGATCTCCCAGATGGCTTCGGGCTTCATCAGGGCCCGCTTGGCGGGGTCGGCGTAGAGCCCGGAGGCGATGCCGGCAATCAGGAAGTGGCGCAGGGTCAGCCAGGTCTGCCAGAGCTGTTCCATGGCGTAGTCGGGGCGGGCCTCCTCAACCCGGCAGCCGATGGCCTCGAAGCCTTTCAAGGCCTCGCGGCACAGGTCCATCACGCCGGCCTCCATCGGCAGGTAACCGTTGAAGTCACCCAGCCAGCCGATGCGGGCGCCCTTGAAGTCGCGCTTGAGACGGGTGGCAAAGGAGAGCGGGTCCTGATCGATGCTCATGGGGAGCCGCGCATCGAAGCCCGCCTGGACGGACAGCAGCAGGGCCAGGTCGGTCACCGTGCGGGCCATCGGGCCTTCGTAGCCGAGCTGCTGGTAGAAGACCTCGCCGGACGGCCCGAAGGGGACCCGCCCCTGGGAGGGGCGGAAGCCGAAGACGTTGTTATAGGCCCCGGGATTGCGCAGGGAGCCCATCATGTCGCTGCCGTCGGCCACCGGAAGCATGCGGGTCGCCAGGGCCACCGCTGCGCCGCCGCTGCTGCCGCCAGCGCAGCGGCTGGGGTCGTAGGCATTGCCGGTGGTCCCGAAGACGGTGTTGTAGGTGTGGGAGCCGAGGCCGAACTCGGGGGTGTTGGTCTTGCCGACCAGGATCGCGCCGGCCCGCCGGGCCCGCTCGACGATGATGGCGTCCTGCTTCGGGACGTAGTTGCGGAAGATCGGCGAGCCGCTGGTGGTGACGATGCCGGCGGTGGCGGCCAGATCCTTGGGGGCCTGGGGCAGGCCATGCATCCAGCCCAGGTATTGGCCGGCGCCAAGCTGGCGGTCGCGTTCATCGGCCTGCTTCAGCAGCCCGTCCCGCTCCTGCAGGGAAACAATCGCATTGACCTTGGGGTTGATCCTGTCGATGTGATCCAGGAAGGCCGTCATGACTTCGCGGCACGAAACCTTGCGCCTGCGGATCCAGCCCGACAGGTCGATGGCGTCCGCCATTACGATGTCGCTGGCAGTGGTCCGCGTGCGGGCGGTGGCGGCCTGGGCCAGCCCGGGTGCGAGGGCGGCGGCCGAGAGCAGGCCGCCAGCTTTCAGAAAGCGTCGACGACTGGATGTGGGCGCTTCTGGCGAGCTTGATTGGGTGTCCATGTTTCCTCCTGGTGTGATTGCCTGGTGTGGCGGAGGAATTTTCTGTTTGGCAGAATGGATTACACAATCGTAAATAATTCATTGGTTTGATGCGGTCTTTGCATCAAACCGAGGGGGTGATCATGGATATCCGCAAGTTGAAGCACTTCGTGGCCCTGTGCGACCACGGTACCTTTCACCGTGCGGCGGAGGCCGTTCATCTCAGCCAGTCAGCCCTGAGCCGCAGCATCCAGAGCCTGGAGCAAGAGATGAATGTGGCCCTGTTCGACCGCAGTGGGCATCGCAGCCTGATCACGCCCTTCGGCAAGGCCCTGCTGGTACGCGCCCGCCGCATGATCCTGGAGAGCAACGAGATCCACCGGGAGCTGACGCTGATGCGCGGGGGCGATGCGGGCAGTGTTGACCTGGGCCTCAGTCCGACCCCGGCCTCGGTCCTGCTGCGCCCCTGCATGGTCGAGCTGGCCCGCGAGCACCCCCGGCTGCGCATCAACGCCTTCATGGGCCGGACTCCTGAGCTCATCGAGGAGCTGCGTGCAGAACGCTATGACCTGGTGGTGGTGGATTCCAGCGCCATCCTCGATCCGGAGGGGCTGGACATCGAGCGGCTGCCCGATCAGCCGGGAGACTTCCTGTGCCGGAAGGGGCATCCCATCCTGGCCATGCCCCAGCGGGACCTGGGCGCGGTGCGGCGCTACCCCGTTTCCTGCTCGGTCGTCAGTGGTGACCTGACGCGGCGGTTAGTGGAAGCCTTCGGGCCCGATGGCCACCCGGATCGCCTGGTCACATTCTGCTGCGACAGCTACGACATCCAGCGGGAGGTGGCGCTGGAGAGCGACATGATCCTGATGAGTGTCTTCTCGGCCGTACGTCGGGAGATCGAGTCGGGGGCGCTGGTGCCCCTCGGCCTGTTTCCACCGACCCTGGTCGGTCGTTACGCGGTGGTGCGACTCGCCGGGAGAACCCCCGCGCCGGCGCTCGAACTGATCTACGGCATCGCGCGCCGGCTGTTTGGCCCCTGGGCGGCTTGAACTGCGCGGGGGGCCGGACCGGGGATCGTGGGCTAGAATAATGTCAGCATGCTGAAAGATGAACGACCGGGGCACCCTTGGCAACGACACGCGCCCCGCGGGACGTTGTATCCTAAATTTACAGTTCGTGGTCAGATAAAGAACCGTGTGCCCAGACCCCCGTTTCCGTCCGTCGGCTGAAGCCGTCCCGGGCGAGCCCGAATCCCCGGCTTCTGCCAAGGAGACCGCATTGCCTGGCTTGCCAACGCTTGACGCAGACGCGGCGGCACTCCTGGCAGACATCGAGTCCTTCGACATGGAGGCTGCCCGCCGCCGGGTGCAGCAACTCGATTCCCGGTACACCGGCCTGGGCATGGTGCGCAAGGATCTGGCGGGCCAGCCGGTCGATCCGATGTTTCCCCGGATCGAAGAGGCGGCCGAGCCGTCCTTTGTGGCCAGCGCAGAGCCTGCGGCCAAGCCTGCCGAGCCGGTGTCTCCCCTGCCGGGTCTGCTGGCCGGGGGGCTGCTCGATGAACTGCGTGGCGAGGTGGCCAGTCGCCAGCGCCAGGCCGGCGCCGACAGCCAGCGTATCGACCAGGTCCGGGAAGGCATGGGGCGCTGCCTGCGGCTGGTGTTCGGCTACTTCCACGACCTCACCACCCAGTTGAACTACCTCAAGCCGCGCGTCGGGCGCGATTACCTCTTCATGGATTCCGACGACGCCTTCCGGAATCTTTCGTGGGTCGAGGGGCACACCGATTTCCGCACCCAGGAAGAGCGCAACGGCGGCTGTATCGAGCGGGTGACCCTGGGCTACACCCTCAGGGGGCCGGGCGTGCGCACGCTCGAGCGGGTTGGCGGAGGCGTCGAGCGGCTGCGCCAGGTGCTCTTTGACCTGGGCATGAAATTCGAATGCCAGGAGCGCCGCAACCGCCAGCGGGAGCTGGAGGGGGCGCTGTTCACCGTCGCCGACGAGATTGGAGTCAAGGTGATGTGGCGTGCCGATTTCGACAGCAACGAGATCATCCTGGAGTCCCGCAACCTGGAGCGGCTTGGTTTTGCCACCTTTACCTTCAAGCCCGAGGCCATCTGTCCTGCCCTGCTGGATGAGTTCGGTGCCCTGATGCTGGGGCGTCCTAACCGCTTCCGGGCCCTGGCCCTACGCTGAGGCCGGTGCCCGCAGGGGCAGCCTGATCTCCACGGTCAGCCCCGGCCGGCCCGGGCCGGCGCCCTGGCCGTCCACCAGGCGGATCTCGCCGTGGTGCCCCAGCACGATCTCCCTGACGATGGACAGGCCCAGTCCGCTGCCCGTGTGATCACTGCCGGGCAGCCGGAAGAAGCGCAGGAAGACCTCGTTGCGGGAGGCCGGCGGGACGCCGGGACCGTTGTCGGTCACGCGCAGGCGGGCGCTGCCGGGCATTTCGGCCGGCGCGTCCACCTCCACCGTGACGATTCCGCCAGGCGGTGTGTAGCGCAGGGCGTTGTCCACCAGGTTCGAGATCATTTCGCGCAGCAGCAGGGGTTGCCCATCCACCACGAGGGGCGACTCGGAACCCTCCATGCCCAGGTCGATGGCCTTGCGCCCCGCCAGGGGCAGCAGGTCGATCACCACCTCGCGGGCGGTGGCGCCCAGGTCCACCGGCTGGGGGTGGACCATCAGGCCGTTGATCGGCTCCGCACGGGACAATGAGAGCAACTGGTTGGCCAGACGGATGGCCTGGCCGAGGCTGCTGTGCAGGGCATCCACGGCGGCGCGCATTTCGCCCGGGTCGTCCTGGCGCAGGGCGTATTCGGCCTGGGTGTTGAGCACCGCCAGCGGGGTGCGCAGCTGGTGGGCTGCATCGGTGATGAAGCGGCGGCGGGCTTCCAGCATCTTGCCGATACGCGCCAGGTGGTGGTTGGTGGCATCCACCAGGGGCTTGATCTCGGCAGGCACATCGCGCCCGTCGAGGGGCGTCAGGTCGTCCTCTGGGCGGGCGAGCAGGGTGGCGCCGAGGCGGTCGATGGGCTTGACCGCCACAATGGTGGCTACCAGCACGACCACTAGGGCGACGGCGATGACCAGCCCCTTGCGGGCAAACTCCCACAGGAAGAGCTGATTGACCACATCCTGGCGGGCATGGGTGGTCTCGGCTACCACGATCACGACGGGCTTCGGAAACTCCGGCCGGTACAGGGGTTTGACGATGGCACCGAGGCGCAGCACCTGGCCCTTGTAGACCCCGTCATAGAAGACCGCCTTGTTGAAGTCGGCCGCGGCGGGGAGCGGCAGGCTCTCGTAGCCGGTGATCAGGGCTCCGCCCTGGTGCTGCACGGCGTAATAGATGCGATCGGCGCTGCCGGCCTCGAAGAGCTCCAGCGCTGAATACGGCACGTCCACCACCACCTCGCTCTCGGTGGCATACACTCGTTCGGCGATCCCGCGTACGGACGCGGAGAGGGAGCGGTCGTAGGCATGGTTGGCGGCGCGCTGGGCATCGCCGTAGCTGAACCAGGCATCCACGGCCAGCAGCACCGAGAGCACGCCCACCAGCCAGAGGATCTGGTGGCGCTTCAGACTGTTGCCCTTCACGAGGCCTCCGGCAGGCTGTCCGGCCCGAGCATGTAGCCCAGGCCGCGCACCGTGGTGACCCGCACGCCGCTGCCATCCAGCTTCTTGCGCAGGCGATGGACGTAGATTTCAATGGCCTCGGCGCGGGCGTCCTCGTCCAGGCTGAAGACCTTCTCGAACAGGGCCTCCCGGGCCAGGGGCCGGCCGGCCCGGAGGAGCAGGGCCTCGAGCACGGCCAGCTCCCGCGGGGTCAGGTGCAGGGGCTGGCCGTCCACGCTGGCCATCCGGCTGACGGTGTCGAAGTCCAGGCGGCCGATGCGCACCACCGGGTTGAAGCCGGCCGAGCGGCGCAGCAGGGCTTTCAGGCGGGCCTCCAGCTCGTTCAGCTCGAAGGGCTTGGCCAGGTAGTCGTCGGCGCCCAGGTTGAGGCCCTTGACCCGGTCGTCCACCGCGCCGCGGGCGGTGAGGATCAGCACCGGGATGCGCGAGCCGCGGGCGCGCAGGCCGCGCAGCACGTCGAGGCCGTCCTTGCCGGGCAGGGTCAGGTCGAGGATCACCCCGTCGTACTCCTGGGTCAGCAGGAAATGTTCGGCGTGGTCGCCCCGGTCGGCCACGTCGATGGCGTAGCCGGCCTGACGCAGGGACTTGGCCAGCCACTCGCCGAGTTCGGGATGATCTTCCACGAGAAGGATGCGCATGGGGCTCGCTTTCGAGTAAAAGGCGGAAAGTGTCGCAAGCGTAGCGCCCGGAAAGACTGAAAGCGAATCGAAAGGCGATCGGTGAATGATCCGTCCCACACGCTCCGGCAGTGGGCTCCTGCCCAACCCGGAGGCGATGGACGGCTCACAAAAAACATTGAGGAGACATCATGAAGTTCCCGTTCCAGCACGCCCGCCGCCGCCTTGGCTTCCTGATCGCCGCCACCCTCGTCGGGCTGGCCGCCGGCAGCCTGCCGGCCCGCGCCCAGTCCACCGCCGACCTCGCCGCCGCCGCGGCCAAGGAAGGCAAGCTGGTGATCTACGGTGTGACCGACAACGAACAGGCCAACCACCTGATCCGCGAGTTCCGCGTGCAGTACCCGGCCGTGCAGGTCGAGTACAGCAACATGAGCACCACCGAGCTGTACAACCGCTTCATCTCCGAGAGCGCGGCGGGCAGTTCGGCGGACGTGACCTGGTCGTCGGCCATGGACCTGCAGGTCAAGCTGGTGAACGACGGCTACGCCCAGCCCCACAAGTCGGCCGAGACGGCCAAGCTGCCGGAGTGGGCCAACTGGAAGAACGAAGCCTTCGGCACCACCTACGAGCCGATCGGCATCGTCTACAACAAGCGCCTGGTGCCGGCGGCCGATGTGCCCCAGAGCCACGCCGACTTCATCCGCCTGCTGAGCACCCAGGCCGACAAGTACAAGGGCAAGGTGACCACCTACGACCCGGAGAAGTCGGGCGTCGGCTTCATGCTGGTGACCCAGGACAAGCAGGTCAATGGCGCCGGCTTTGCCGACCTGCTGAAAGCCTTCGGCGGCGTGGCGGTGCGGGTGCAGGGCGCCACCGGCACGATGATGGAGCGCATCGCCTCGGGTGAGAACCTGATCGGCTACAACCTCAATGCCGCCTACGCCCTGACCCGCGCCCAGAAGGACCCGTCCATCGGCATCGTGCTGCCCAAGGACTACACCCTGGTCCTGTCCCGCGTGATGTTCATCGCCAAGGGCGCCAAGCATCCCAACGCGGCCAAGCTGTGGCTGGACTTCGTGCTGTCGAAGAAGGGCCAGGAGATCATCGCCAGCAAGGCCGACCTCTACGCCATCCGCCCCGACGTGGAGGGCGACACCACGGCCAGCGGCCTCAAGAAGCAGCTGGGCGACGCCCTGCGCCCGGTGCCCATCGGCACCGGCCTGCTGACCTACCTGGATCAGGCCAAGCGCCTCGACTTCCTCAAGCAGTGGAACGCCGCCGTCAAGGCAAAGTAAGCGGGAAACCCTGCCGCGTCGGTCCGGTCGTGCGTCTGCGCGCCGGCCGGGCCTGACGCCTCCGTTCCGCTCCCCTCACTCCCTCTCGCGGAGATTCCCCATGTTGCAGACATTGCCCCGACGGGCAGTGGTGGCCCTGCTCGCCCTGTCCGTCTTCTTTCCGCTCGGCCTGGTGCTCTGGCAGAGCGTCCTGTCCGGTCCTTTCTTCATGCCTTCGGCGCAGCTGAGCCTGGAGTCCTTCGTCTTCATCTTCGAGGATCCGGACTTCTGGATGGCGACCAGGAACACCCTGATCATCGCCGTCGGCATGAGCGTGATCGCCATTCCCCTCGGCGCCGTGCTGGCCTTCATCATGGTGCGCACCGACCTGCCCGGGCGGCGCTGGCTGGAGACGCCGATCCTGATCCCGATCTTCGTGTCACCGGTGGTGCTGGCCTTCGGCTACGTGGTGTCCCTGGGGCCGGTCGGCTTCTTCTCGGTGTGGTTCGAGGCGCTCTTCGGCCACGTGCCCTGGAACATCTACTCGCTGGCCTCGATCGTCGTCATTGCCGGCCTGACCCACGTCCCCCACGTGTATCTGTATTCGTCGTCGGCCCTGCGCAACCTGGGCTCCGACGTGGAGGAGGCGGCCCGCCTGAGCGGTGCCAGCCCCTTCCGGGTGGCCCGCGACGTGTCCATCCCGATGGTTTCGCCGGCCCTGCTCTACGTGGGGGTGCTGGTGTTCTTCCTGGGCTTCGAGATCTTCGGCCTGCCGCTGATCCTGGGGGATCCGGAGGGCCACCTGGTGCTCACCACCTATCTCTACAAGCTCACCAACAAGCTGGGCACGCCCTCGTATCACCTGATGGCGGCGGTGGCCACCTGCATCATCGCGGTGACCTTTCCGCTGGTGCTGCTGCAGCGGGCCCTGCTCAAGTCGGCCCAGCGCTTCGTGGCGATGAAGGGCAAGTCGGCCCGCCAGCGGCCCCTGGCCCTGGGGCCGTGGAAGTGGGTGGCCCTGGCGGTGATCGCCCTGTGGCTGCTGCTGACCATCGTGGTGCCGGTGTCCGGCGTGGCCCTGCGCTCGGTGGTGAGCAGCTGGGGGACGGGCATCAACCTGCTGGAAGTGCTGACCCTGGACCACTTCCGGGCGGTGTTCGAGGAGGACGTGATGATCCGCTCCATCCTCAACTCCATCCTGATCGGCACCTTTGGCGGCGCACTGGCGGTGGGCGGCTACCTGCTGGTGGGGCTGGCCACCCATCGCAAGGCGGACGGCCTGTCGCGGCTGGTGGACTACATCGTCCTCACCCCCCGCGCGGTGCCGGGCCTGATGGCCGGCCTGGCGGTGTTCTGGGTCTTCCTCTTCGTGCCCTTCCTGGCGCCGCTGCGCTCGACCCTGTTCAGCGTGTGGTTTGCCTATGCGGTGGTGTGGCTGGCCTACGGCATGCGCCTGATCCAGAGCGCCCTGATGCAGGTGGGGCCGGAACTCGAGGAGGCCGGCCGCCTGGTGGGCGCCTCGCGGGCCCGGGTGTCCCTCGACATCACCGTGCCGCTGATCCGCAACGGCCTGCTCGGCGCCTGGCTGCTGGTGTTCATGATCTTCGAGCGCGAGTACTCCACCGGCGTCTATCTGCTGTCGCCCGGCACCGAGGTGATCGGTGCGCAAATCGTCTCCCTGTGGGCTTCCGGCGCCGTCGATGTGGTGGCCGCCCTGTCCCTGATCAACATGCTGCTGGTGGGCTCCGGCCTCGCCCTGGCCCTGCGTTTCGGAGTGAAACTTCATGACTGACAAGACCATCCTGTCCGTGGACAACCTCGCCCTGTCCTACGGTTCCAATCCCATCCTGAAGGGCGTCTCCATGCAACTGCGGCGGGGTGAGGTGGTGTCCCTGCTGGGCCCCTCGGGGAGTGGCAAGACCACCCTGCTGCGGGCGGTGGCGGGGCTGGAGCAGCCCCACGCCGGCTCGGTCACCATCGCCGGGCGGACCATCTACGACGGCGCCGCCGGCATCGACATCCCGGCCGAGAAGCGGGACCTGGGCCTGGTCTTCCAGTCCTACGCCCTGTGGCCGCACAAGACCGTCTTCGACAACGTGGCCTATCCCCTCAAGCTGCGCAAGGTGGGGCAGGGCGAGATCGCCGAGCGGGTCCACGCGGCGCTGAAGAACCTGGGCCTCGGCCACCTGGCCGAGCGCTACCCGCACCAGCTCTCCGGCGGCCAGCAGCAGCGGGTGTCGATCGCCCGGGCGCTGGTCTACAACCCGCCGGTGATCCTGCTCGACGAGCCGCTCTCCAACCTGGACGCCAAGATGCGCGAGGAGGCCCGGGCCTGGCTGCGCAACCTGATCGTCGAGATGCAGCTGTCGGCCCTGGTGGTGACCCACGACCAGTCCGAGGCGATGGCCATGTCTGACCGCATCCTGCTGCTCAACGGTGGGGTGATCGAGCAACAGGGCTCGCCCCAGGAGATGTACAGCCAGCCCCAGACCTATTTCGTCGCCGACTTCATGGGCAGCAACAACATCCTGAAGGGGCGGGTCGCCGAGATCCGCGATGGCGAGGCCTGCGTCGAGGTCGATGGGCAGCTGCGCATCTGGGGGCGCCGGCGCAGTGACGCCGCCATCGGCCAGGAGGTCAAGGCGGTGCTGCGGGTGGAGCAGTTGCGCCTGGCCGACGGGCCCGGTGAGCACCGCCTGGCCATGGACCTGGCCACCTCGATGTTCCTGGGGGACCGCTTCGAGTACGTCTTCCATGCCGGTGACACCCTGCTGCGTGCCTGGGGCAACCGCCCGGAGGCGGCCGGGCAGCGCTGGCTGGAGTTTCCGCCGGACGCGGTGTGGGTCTTCTGATTCCCTGAGTGTTCCCTGACCCCGGCGCGCCACCTCCCTTGCGCCGGTTTGCGCCCCGCCTCGCCACCTCTTCGGGGGAAGGCGGCGGGGCTTCTTTTTTGGGGCCCGCTTCGGGCTGATGACCCATCGGATCATGTTCCAGACTCTTGCAAAGAAGGCCCCCGCAGGGTGGGTCGTGGCCGCCCTGGTGCTGGCCCTGGGGGCGGCGCTGGCCGCAGAACGCCTGCACCTGCCCTTGCCGTGGATGATCGGGCCCCTGTTCAGCGTGGCGGCGGCCCGCACCGCGGGCGTGCCGCTGCTGGCGGCACCGGGAGGCCGCCAGGCCGGGCAGTGGGCGATCGGTACCGCCCTGGGGCTGTACTTCACGCCGGAGGTGCTCGGGCACCTGGGCGACAACCTGCTGCCGGTGCTGTCGATGGCCGCCTGCGCGGTCGGGGTGGGGGTGCTGAGCGCCCTGGTGATCCGGCGGTGGAC
>WBTZ01000169.1 GCA_009026175.1 Zoogloea sp.
GCGGTCATCGCCGCTCCGTACAAGTTCATCGAGACGGTGCTGAACGGCGTCGCGGCGTACGAAGCGTATGATTTGACGGCGGACCCCGCCGAACGGACGAACCGGTGGACCGCGCTCACGCCGGAACAGCGGAGAAGGGCGCAGGAACTTTTAAAGGAGACGGACCGCCGCGCGACGATGGAACTGCCCGCGGTCAGCGTCCGCTGAGAGGAGAGAACGCATGCTTGCCATTGACGATCTTCGTACGCTCTTCCGCTTCAACGCCTGGGCCAACGACCGCACGCGCCGGGCGGTCGCCTCGCTGCCGGAAGAGAAGCTGTACATCGACATGAAGAACAGCTTCGGCAGCATCCACGGCACGCTGGTGCATCTGGTCGGGGCGGAGGACATCTGGCTGCAACGCCTCAACGGGGCGGACCCCGGCGTCTTCATGACGCCGTCGGCGTACGCCACATGGAACTCGGTGGAATCGAAGTGGATGGAGGTGGAGGCGGGTCATGCGGCGTTCATTGCGGCGATGCCGGACGGGACGCTGGACCGTACGCTCACCTTCCACAACATGAAAGGGGAGCTCGTTTCGCAGAAGGTCTGGATGGCGCTGCAGCATCTGGTGAACCATTCCACCTATCACCGCGGACAGGTCACGACGCTGGTGCGCCAGGCGGGAGGGACGCCGGTGGGGACGGACCTCATCCTCTTCTATCGTCAGCACGGGGTCTGACGGGTAAGAAACGAACGGGGCGGCCATACTGGCCGCCCCGCGGTGTTTCATGACGCCTCCGGAAACGCTCAGGCGACGTCCTCCTGCTTCATCTCCTCCGGCGCCTCGCCGCCGTCGTCCGGGTGGCTGCCGGAGGTGAACATCAGCTCGTCCTTCTTCTTGTTGAGCTTCACCTTGATCAGGCTCCCTTCGCCGAACGTCCCCTTCAGGATCTCCTCCGCCACCGGGTCCTCGACGTACTTCTGCAGCGCTCGCCGCAGCGGCCGGGCGCCGTAGAGCTGGTCGTACCCCTTCTCGGCGAGGAACTCCTTCGCCTGCTTGCTGAGCTCGATGGTGATGTTCATCGTGCTCATCCGCTTGAAGAGCTCCTTCACCTGGATGTCGATGATCTTGGTGATGTCCTCCTTCGTCAGCTGGTGGAAGACGATGGTGTCGTCGATGCGGTTCAGGAACTCGGGATTGAAGACCCGCTTCACCGCCTCGTCGATGGTGTCCTTCATGTGCTTGTACTTGTCGCCGACCGTCTCCTCGCCGAACCCGAATCCCTTCGACGCCTTGATGTCCCGCGCGCCGATGTTCGACGTCATGATGAGGATGGTGTTCTTGAAGTCCACCTTCCGTCCGAGCGAGTCGGTGAGCTGGCCGTCGTCCAGCACCTGCAGCAGGATGTTGAAGACGTCGGGGTGCGCCTTTTCGATCTCGTCCAGCAGCACCACGGAGTATGGTTTGCGCCGCACCTTTTCGGTGAGCTGGCCCCCCTCCTCGTACCCGACGTAGCCCGGAGGGGCTCCGACGAGCCGGGAGACGGAGAACTTCTCCATGTACTCGCTCATGTCGACGCGGATGAGCGACTCGTCCGTGTCGAACAGGTAGCGGGCGAGCGCCTTCGCCAGTTCGGTCTTGCCGACGCCGGTGGGTCCGAGGAAGATGAACGAGCCGATGGGACGCTTCGGGTCCTTGAGCCCCGCCCGCGTCCGGCGGATGGCCTTGGCGAGCTTCTCGATGGCCTCGTCCTGCCCGATGATCTGGGCCTTCAGCATCGTGTCCATCTTGAGCAGCTTCTGCGTCTCGGACTCGGCGATGCGGTTCACGGGGATGCCGGTCATCATCGCCACGACGTCCGAGATGGCGTCCTCGGTCACTTCGAAGACCATGGATTGCGCCTTCAGCTCCCATTCGCGCTTCGCGATCTCGAGGTCGCTCAGCAGCTTCTTCTCCAGGTCGCGCAGCCGCGCCGCCTCCTCGAAGTTCTGGCTCTTCACCACGCTGTTCTTGGACTGCTTGATCTTCTCGATCTCCTCCTCCAGCTTGAGGATCTCCTGCGGCACGACGATGTTGGAGAGGTGCACGCGCGCCCCCGCCTCGTCCAGCACGTCGATGGCCTTGTCCGGCAGGTTGCGGTCCGTGATGTAGCGGTCGCTCAGCTTCACGGCGGCGTCCACCGCCTTGTCCGTGAACCGGACGCCGTGGTGCTGCTCGTACTTGTCCTTGATGTTCAGCAGGATCTGGATGGTGTCGTCGACGCTCGCGGGGTCCACCATGATCTTCTGGAAGCGCCGGTCGAGCGCGCCGTCCTTCTCGATGAACTGGCGGTACTCGTCCAGCGTGGTGGCGCCGATGCACTGCAATTCGCCGCGCGAGAGGGCGGGCTTGAACATGTTCGAGGCGTCGAGCGAGCCGGAGGCGCCCCCGGCGCCGACGATGGTGTGCAGTTCGTCGATGAAGAGGATGACGTCGCGCGCCTTCTCCAGTTCGTTCATCACCGCCTTCATCCGCTCCTCGAACTGGCCGCGGTACTTCGTCCCGGCCACGAGGGCGGCCAGGTCGAGCGTCACCACGCGCTTGTCGTGCAGCACGCGCGACACCTTCTTGTTGACGATGCGCAGCGCGAGCCCCTCGGCGATGGCGGTCTTGCCGACGCCCGGTTCGCCGATGAGGACCGGATTGTTCTTCTTGCGGCGGGAGAGGACCTGCGCCACGCGCTCGATCTCCTTCTCGCGGCCGACCACCGGGTCCAGCTTGTTCTCGGCGGCGAGCTTGGTGAGGTCGCGGCCGAAGTTGTCCAGCACGGGGGTCTTGGACTTGTCCTGCTTCTTCTCCGGCGTCTGGGCCGGCTGGGCGGCCGGCGGAGTGGAGGGCTTGCCGCTGATGATGTTGTCCAGTTCGGCGCGGACCCGGTCGTAGTGCACCTCGAACTGGTGCAGGATCTGCGCCGCGATGTTGTCGTCGTCCCGCAGCAGCGACAGGAGCAGGTGCTCGGTGCCGATGACGTCCGACTTGTACAGTTTCGCTTCGAGGTAGGTGATCTTCAGGACCTTCTCCGCCTGCTTCGTCAGCGGGATGTTGCCGATGGTGAGCGTGCCGCCGGAGGTCCGGACGGTGTCCTCGATCGTCTTCTTCAATTTATAGAGGTCGCATCCAAGGTTCCGCAGGATCTTGACGGCGATCCCTTCCCCTTCACGGATGATGCCGAGCAGCAGGTGCTCCGTGCCGATGTAGTCGTGGCCGAGACGGAGCGCCTCTTCGCGGCTGAGGCGGATGACATCCTGGACGCGGTTCGAAAAATTGCCTTCCATTCGCTTTCCTTGCTTGTGACGGTGGTGTTCTCTGGTAACAGACGAACGAGGGAGGGAGTTTCTTTTAAGAATATACCGAAATGAGGCAGGGGTGTCAAGAATCGGCCGTCACGCACAAAAGAGTGATAATATGGCGATTTTCGGCGATTCCGGGTTGACAATCGGCCGTACATTGGCTATATTGAACCTCGTTCTTGGCTCCATTCCGCGGTAGCGGAATGGGCAGAGTCCCGCAAAAAGCGCGGGATTTCATCCGTTGCCAAACAACGGCAACGGATTCAACATGCGGCACAACGTTCTTCACTTTCATCGGCTCCATTCCGCGGTAGCTCAATGGCAGAGCATGCGGCTGTTAACCGCAGGGTTGTAGGTTCGAGCCCTACCCGCGGAGCCCCTCGACTCGTCCCGCCCTCTCATAAGAGGGCGGGACGTTTCATTTTAAAGGGGTGAGGCGGGACTCGCTCGGGGCCCCGAGCGCGAGCCTTGACAAAGATTTTTGGCGAGCGGTCGAGGGGCCCCTCGATACTGGTATAGCCATTCCTATTTCTCAGCTCCAAAATTCATCATGAAAAAACAGCGAAGTGGCTGCCTGGTTCTACAAATTGCGTCTTCGATCATCAGGATTGTATTGCGGCGTTACGAGACACAGGCATCAACGATATTATGCTCATTTTTCCGGTAGAGGGTGCCGAACAACACGGCTTGACCCGCCGATAGCGGTGGTTCTCGAAGAGGAATTTGAATCATTCCAACAGGCGTTTCGACGAGAGCAACAGGTGAAGCGATGGTCCCGAGCAAAGAAAGAATCATTGATTGCCCGTGACATTGTTGCATTAAGGCAGTTGGCGAAAGCCGTACGAAGATAGTGGTAATTGTGTATAGACCCGCGGAGCTCCTTCGACAGGCTCAGGACAAGCCCTCGACAAATCCCGTCCAACAAGGCGGGATTTGTTATTTTAAATTCTACTGAAGCAGAGAGTCCCGAGGAATGCATGAGAATTAGGAAATTGCGGTAACCTTAATATTCACATTGTGTAAACAAGCAAGCCAAACGATTCTAGATGGATGTCGATGTATGTTGGGATACTATTATTCAAACTAGCCGAAATAAATTTGTTGACTTTGGTATACGTTAGTCCAAGAGTTTATGTATTGTGTAAAAATATGACGATATATTATTTCTGTTTTAATCTCAACATCTTCCGATGAATAGCTGACCGAAGGCAACCCGGTATTCTCACTCCACAAGAAGTCGTGAATATGAGCACGGACCGCTGCCCGTGTTGCTTCCTTCTCACGCCAATCGCTTACCTGCAGGTGAGTCTTCTTCAATTCTTCCAGAAGTTCTTTGGAAACTTTTTTGATGATGTTTCTTTCTCTGGTGGACAAGTTGGGCTTCTCAAGCAGGTCGAATAGAGCCAACGCTTCTTCATCAAGACCCTCACGAATCGCACGCTTGTCCTCGCGATCCAACTGTTCGACGAATCGAAGAAGTGTCGCAAATGTTTCTTCGATTGTGATCCTGTCTTTTTCAATATTGTAATGCGCGATGATTTCCTGATATCTACTGTAGAGATCCGCACGCAATGGATTTCGTGCAAGCATTGTCTGCAATCGTTTTTCGATGATCGTCTTGAGTTCATACGTCATCGTATTTTTTCGTGGAACCTTAGCAAACTCCTTACGCAGCTTGTCAAAGTCTATCTTGCTGATATCATAAAGTTTGTCATCCTCTTTTACGATGCTCGTCGGCTGGATTGCCGTGTCAACGATTGCCTGTAGTTCACGGACCAAAGACGTAATGTTTGCCTTCTGACGGTCATCCTGAAGCTTTTTGTAGATAATATCAATCGCTCCATAATCCTCTCGGTATTTATGGACTTGCCTTATGGAAACACAGGCCTTCAGTTTCTTAAACACTTCTCGTGCAAGAATCTCATATCGCTTTCGTGTTTCCTCGCTTTGATTAATTATTTCTTTGGCTTTCGCGATTGCAGCAACTCTATCGAATCCACTGGATTCCGTCACCGACTTCAGATCAAAGCCGCGCTCATACAGAAATGACTTAGTTTCCTCGATCGCGTGAGCAAGTTGAGCAATCAGTTCGTCTTCCGGTCGTATTGGACTTTCCGGCTTGCCTGTTCCGTCAGATCCCGCTGCAAATGTCGCAAGTGCCTCTCGAAGATTCTTCAGTATACCACAGTAATCAACGATGAGTCCGTTCTCTTTTTCTTCATACACCCGATTCGCCCGAGCAATAGCCTGCATGAGGGTATGGGCCTTAAGGGGTTTGTCGAGATAAAGAGTGGAAAGGGAAGGCACATCAAATCCAGTCATCCACATTGCACAGACTATTGCTACTCGAAATTTATGCTCCGGCTCCTTAAAAGCGAGATCGATGTCTATTCTTTTGTTATCGGGTGTTTCATATCCATTTTTTATTTTCTCGCGATGGGGGATGATATCGAGACCCCATTCCTTAAAAAGCTTCACTTCTCCCTGTTCTTCGCTTATGACAACGGCTATTTCTGTTTCTTTCAACCACTGCAATTGCCGCCGAAGAAACGTTTCTTCCTGCTCATCTTTTGCTTTCGATACTTGACCTTCGATTTCTTTTATCCTCTCCCGCCACCGAGCTTGAATAAGATTATACATCCTCACGGTTGTTATCTTATCCAGACATACTAGCATCGCTTTGCCAGTTTCCCATCGTCCGGTATAATGGGAAACAAAATCATCTGCTAATGCTAACAATCGTTTCCCTGCCGTATAGACATGATAGTCGCGTCCTAGTTCATGCTCAAGCGACGCTCTCTGATCCTGATTAAGATCATATTCCTCAAGTTTTTCAGCCACCTGGTCATTGATGTCAGTCATGGTAATATGAAGCTTATCACCACGATTATCATAATACAACGGAACCGTTGCTTTGTCGTCTACGGCTCTCTGAAAATCATATGTCGAAACGTAATCACCGAAGATTCTCTTCGTCAATTCATCATCTTTAAATAGCGGTGTTCCTGTGAACCCGATGTAGCTTGCGTTGGGGAGAGCATTTCGCATATTTATTGCAAGCCTGCCGTATTGTGTCCGATGGGCTTCATCGGAGATAACAATTACCTCATCACGTGACGTATAAGATTGTTCCGGGCTTATATTCTTATTGAACTTGTGAATCATTGAGAACACAAATGGTTGATCCTTCTTCATGAGATTTTCAAGATCGTCGCCGGAAGAAGCTCTACATTTTACCTTATCGTTGTCCACGATGCCACATCCCGCAAATGTCTTATAGATCTGAGTTTCCAGATCTTCACGGTCGGTCATAATCAGGAAGGTGAAATTCCCTCTGAGTTTTCGATGCACCTTTTGCGAGAAAAACACCATTGAATAAGATTTACCGCTTCCTTGCGTATGCCAGAAGACGCCAAGCTTTCCCTGACGCTCTTTTCGCTCGACAACTGCCTGGATGGCACGATTTACTCCTAGGTACTGATGGTTCTTAGCAAGTATCTTTACGAGCTTGCCAGTGCTATCATCGAAGACGATGAAGTTTTCGAATAGATCGAGAAGATTCCTTTTGGTGCAAATGCCTTTCAGGAGCGTTTCCATATCAACAATGCCTGCATCCTCTTCAGCCAACCGTTTCCATTCGAAGAAATGTTCATACTTAGCTGAAAATGATCCGAGTTTTGCATCCGTGCCATTGGAAAGGACAATGATAGCATTATGATGGAAGATATCCGGGATGGTATCTTTGTAGTCGCTCAGGTTTCCTTCGTATGCGCGGCGAATGTCTTTATGGATGTTTTTCAACTCGATAAACAGGAGCGGCAGCCCGTTGACATAGCAGAGAACATCAGGACGCCTGCGATAGAGTGCCCCTTGTATCCACAGTTCCCGTACGGCAAGAAAATGATTGTTGCCTGGTTCAGTGTAATCGAAGACCCGAAGCTTGCGTGTTTCAACACCCCCATCTTTCTTCTTTACTGTAACCGGAACCCCTGATTTGCACACTTCATACTTGTCTTTGTTAATCAGCAACGGAGCTTTTGCGGCACTGAATTCCGTTAAAGTTTTTATGGCTGACTCATACGCTTCGGTCGGTAATCCGGGATTGAGTTTTTCCAGGGCAGCGCGAAGATACCTTACAAGCACAACTTCAGTTTCGGATTTCCTTCCGAGCGTCCCCGATTCACCAAGTACCTCATCATTGAATGCATATACTGATTCCCAGCCAAGATTATCGTGAAGGTAATCAGCAACTGTCCTTTGTATCAAAAAGTCTTCGGAGTATTCGACTGTCATATCATGGAGCTTTCGTATCGTTACCCTCTAATTTTTACATACTTACGTCCGGTTCGCGCCACACAAACACCTTCTTTGATAATGAAAGCTTCTATCCAATGTGTCCCTGGATACTCAGATCCTTCCCATCGGATATTGCCTCCTTCATCATCGCTATCATAAAATCCACCTCTGAGACCACCAACAGCGCGCGCAGCATTTCCAGTGTTCACCACTTGCCAATGCACTTTGAATGGTGAAGGTGTGTTTGTTTCGACACGAAACCGTATACCAACATTTTTAGGAATAGGACGATCAGCCAAGTTCCAGAGTTTCTTTTTGTTATGGGGTCTTGGGTGTACTGTCGCTTTCATTGTGGCTCGATAAGAAGGTTTAATATCCCAAGGAGGAGTCTTACTGTGACCAGAATCAGCTAATGCTGGAACTTGAGGGATACTGATAGCAACTGGAACAGAACTGTTAATCGCAACACCCATTCGGTTTGCTGCTGTGGCGACAATATCTTCTCCTAATACAGGTTTGAGACGGTCAAATGATTTACGAATATCCACAGCGTCTGCAGGAAAGAAATCCATTTGAACTTGTTCTAACCATTTTATAAAAGCTTCTTTTCGCTCCGGTTTTTCATTCCACTTGTCGGCAAAATTTTCGTTTGCATCTACTGGATTGGGAATCCACCACTTATCATTTCTCCTTTCGATAAATGAAGGCATCTTCATCGCTATTGTTGTTAATGCGTCAACAATATTTGCCTGACCTTCATAAGACCGAGCTGACAAAGTTGTTATAATGATTGACGTGGGTTTGTTTTCTTTTCCTTGGAAATATTTGTCTCTGTGGCGTTTTAGCAATTGAACTGCCCGTTGTAGTGGGGTACGAATTCGCCATTCAGGAATATCCTCAATATTGGCTTCGAGAGATTTAGCCAAGATAGCTCTTTGTTCTAGCAGTATCGTTTTCATTCTGCTTTTGAACCATTCTGCATAACTAATTGGGTCACTACTCTGCCATAATTTCAGTTCGGTATCAGTCAGTAGAATTCCGGACGGTGGATTGACGATATTTGGAATCGCTGGAAGAACGTCCATATGGAATTGTTTAGGAAACGACAAAGTCCAACATCTACGCGATGGTTCTAATATTTTTTCTAGATCCTCGCGTTTCTTCAATCTCCTTCCGACCATCTCCTTGAGATCTTTTTGTGTAATTGATTCTTTCTTTAAATGGAGATGACACACAAGATCAATATCGTATTCGTCTGCTCTTGTTAACGGTTTAACAACTGTACCGAGACGAAACGATCCTTGAGGAAATATTTCAGGTGTGTATGCCCTTAACTCTGAGTCCTCCGCAGCAAGGAACTCGCTTACATCTTCGTACTTTAAGGTTGCATCTTCGTATAGATGATCAGGAATGTCCAGACCTTCTGCTAAGTTTTGTAAAAGACCTTCAATTTCTTGGTTTGGTGTTGATAGCATGGATTTCAATTCTCCTTATAGAACGGGACGAACCGTTTCGCTTTGTGATGCAAAAAATCATTTTGAAGCTGCGGCGATATGAGCCTACTATGATAGCTTGCCCTGGCGATCAATTCATCTGCCTTGCTGACACCATCAAGCGATAAATCCCCTTTTGCAACTTGTGGATTTAGTCGTAAAATATTTTTATCGCCAAGTAGAAAAGAGGCGTGGTTATATGCTGCAATACTTTGGCCTCTTAATATTGTTTCAAGCGCAGCATTGTCTATTGCCCAATTGAGTATTCCACCATTGTTCAGAGATTGTCTATTTTGTATTATTGTCTCGGAAGTGCCAATACTAAAAGCTGAAATATTCTCAAGAGCGATTTTTAGCGTTCCATAAGCCTCAATGATAGCTACCATAAGAGGGTTGTTTGCCCACACCCCTCCATCAATTAATCGCAAGTGGTTGATATCCCGGAATGAAGGAAAGAATGTTGGTGCAGCACTCGTGGCAGTCGCGACTTTCCATGCTGGCACTTTGTAATCTCTTACCAACCTCTTATCATGCGCGGTTCGAAAAATGTAAACGTCATTTTCATCGATATTGAACGAAGGTATGACTAATCTCTTTTCGCTATCACCTAAGAGTTTTGTTCCAAAGCATTTCTTAAGCGCTTCTTCTAATGGCTGGGATGAATACTTACGATAGAACCAATGTTGAACAGATCTTAACCCAAAGCTTTTATCAAATATGTTTGGCCCCTCTTCCAGATAAAATTTAACTATGTCTTTGGGTCGCATCCCAAGGCCGAGTCCAAGTGAAATGATTCCTCCCGCAGAAGTGCCTGCAATCAAATCAAAATGATCAGCAATACGAACCTGCAAGTCATCTTCGATAGCTGCTAGTACGGCTGCAGAGAAGAGAGCTTTGATCCCTCCACCGTCTAGCGAAAGAATTTGAAATCTTTTCACTGAATTTGTTTGCGACGGCATATTAGTTTTTCTCTTTCCGCTCACAATTCAATTTCTCCATTCATCAATTTCGGAAGCAATATATCACGTGCTTCTGATAGTCGAGCATTCATAAGTGTTAGTTTGTGACATTGTTGGTGCATTGGCGTCGCTGACTCCAAAAATTGACTTCTCAGTTGTAGACTTGGCATAAGGATCGGGAGATTGTAAGCGTAATCTCGATTTAGCCCGGGGACCGCTCCATGGCTACTCTGGAAGTTTTGATGGCAAAGGTTATGGTAGACATAATAG
>WBTZ01000292.1 GCA_009026175.1 Zoogloea sp.
TGCCGGCCCCGGCGCCTGTGGCGGCCGCGGAGGGGGGCGGCGCTGGCGCCAGGGCCGGCAATACCGCAACCGTCGAGAACCCCTACGGCATCGAGGCCTTGTGGAAGGGCAGTGACGCGGTGGCCAAGACCGTGCTGCTGCTCCTGCTGGTCATGAGCGTCGGCAGCTGGTACGTGATCATCGTGAAGCTGCTGGAGCAGACCAAGATCGGCCGCCAGGCCAGGAAGACCACCAGCCAGTTCTGGAACGCCGGCTCCGTGCAGCAGGGCGCCGAGAACCTGGAAGGCTCCAGCCCCTTCCGCTTCATCGCCGAAGCCGGCATCGAAGCCACCAAGAAGCATGACGGCCTGCTCCAGCACGTGGGCTTCAACGAGTGGGTGACCCTGTCGATCCAGCGCGCCATCGAGCGCATCCAGAGCCGCCTGCAGGGTGGTCTGGCCTTCCTGGCGACGGTCGGTTCCACCGCGCCCTTCGTCGGCTTGTTCGGGACCGTGTGGGGCATCTACCACGCCCTGACCGCCATCGGCGTGGCTGGCCAGGCGTCCATCGACAAGGTGGCCGGCCCGGTGGGCGAGGCGCTGATCATGACCGCCATCGGCCTGGCCGTCGCGGTGCCGGCGGTGCTCGGCTACAACTGGCTGGTCCGCCGCAACAAGAGCGTGCTGGACGACGTCCGGGCCTTCGGCAGCGACCTGCACTCGGTCATCCTGGCCTCGGCCAGCAAGGCCTGATCGGCGGGGCGCGCAGTCATGGCCATCAGTGCAGCTCCCGCCGAGGGAGACGACGACGTCATCGCGGCGATCAACACCACGCCCCTGGTGGATGTGATGCTGGTGCTGCTGATCATCTTCCTGATCACCATCCCGGTCGTCACCACCTCGGTGCAGGTGGAACTGCCCAAGGAAACCGTCGAGGTGCGGGAATCCAAGCCGGAGAACCTGGTGATCTCGGTGGACAGCAGCAACGCCATCTACATCCAGGATTCGAAGGTGGCGAGCACCCGGGCGCTGGTGGAACACCTGAAGAAGGTCTCCGTGCAGCAGCCCCAGCCCGAGGTGCAGATCCGCGGTGATCTGACGGCGCAGTATGAGGGCGTCGGCAAGATCCTCTATGCGTGCCAGCTGGCCGGTATCGGCAAGGTGGCCTTCATTACCGAACCGCCCGCCCGGGGCGGTTGAGGAGGACCGGAACATGGCAATGAACGTGGGAAGCAGCAGCGCCGCCAGCGGCGATCCCGAGGTGATGATGGACATCAACACCACGCCGCTGATCGACGTGATGCTGGTCTTGCTGGTGATGCTGATCATCACCATCCCGATCCAGCTCCACGCGGTCAACCTCAATCTGCCCGTCGGCACGCCGCCGCCCAGCGATGTAAAGCCGGAGGTGGTGAAGATCGACGTGGATGCGAAGAGCGTGGTGCATTGGCAGGGCGTGGCGGTGGGCAGCGGGGCCGAACTGGAGCAGAAGATGAAGGATGTCTCCCTGCTGCCGGTCCAGCCCGAGGTGCACCTGCGCCCCGACCGGCATGCCCGTTATGAAGTGGTGGCGAGCATCCTGGCGGCGACGAAACGCTCGGGGCTCACCAAGATTGGTGTCATTGGCAGCGAGCAATTCATAGAATGAGCACGATTACCGCAAACTACCATTTTCAGCCCAAGGACCCGTCCCGCAGCGCCACCGGGCTGGTCGTGGTCGTGGGGCTGCACGTCGTTCTCGGCTATGCGCTGGTGTCAGGCCTGGCCCGGGATATCGTCAAGGTCATCAAGAAGCCGCTGGATGCGGCGGTGATCCAGGAGGTGAAGCTGCCGCCGCCGCCGCCCCCGCCGCCGAAGGTGGTGAAGCTGGAAGCGCCCAAGGTCAAGGCCCCGACGCCGCATCCAGCGGCTTCTTGATGACCTTGACGA
>WBTZ01000170.1 GCA_009026175.1 Zoogloea sp.
GGTGATGATGGACGCCCTGCGCGGCAGCCAGGCTCCGGCAGCCCCCGCGGCAGCGCCCGTGCCGGCGGCCGCTCCGGCGGCGGACGACCACGAGGCCCGCCTGGCCAAGCTCAAGTCCCTGCTCGACAAGGGCCTGGTGACCCAGGCCGACTACGATTCCGCCAAGGCGGAGATCCTCAAGAAGCTGATCGGCTGAGCGCCGGGTGTTCAAGCTCGCCTGCCCCAGCTGCGGCGCGGAGGTCGTCTTCCGTTCGGCCACCTCGGCCATGGCCGTCTGCGAGTACTGCCGCAGCACCCTGCTGCGGGAGGGCGATGCCGTGCGCGATGCGGGCAAGATGGCGGTGGTGCTGGAGGACTATTCGCCGATCCGCATCACCACCTCGGGCATGTATGCGGGAAAGGCCTTCGGGGTGGTCGGGCGCATCCAGCTGCGCTACGAGGACGGTTTCTGGAACGAGTGGTACATCCTGTTCGACGATGGTCGTGCCGGCTGGCTGTCGGACGCCTCTGGCCAGTACGCCATCACCGAGGACGCCGGGCTGGCCGATGATGCGCCGTCCTTCGTGCAGACCGTGCCCGGCGGCCAGTACGCCTGGGATGGCATCACCTACACTGCCTCCGACCTGCGCACGGCCCGCTGCACCGCCGGGGAGGGCGAGCTGCCCTTCCAGGTGGGGCCGGGCTGGGAGGCCCGGGTCGTCGATTATCGCCAGACCGTCCGCTTCCTGACCCTGGATTACTCCGAGGAGGGCAAGCCGCGCCGCTATGCGGGCAAGGCGGTGAGCCTTGGTGATCTGCGTTGCCAGCTGCTGCGCGAGCCCGAGGAGATCCTGCGCAGCGCCGGCCACCTGAAGGGCAAGGCCGAGGCCCTGGCCTGCCCGTCTTGCGGCGCATCCATCGAATGGCGCCCCGCGGTGGCGACCCATCTGCATTGCCCGGCCTGCGGCGCCGAGAGTGACGCCAGCTCCGGCACGGCAGAGGTCATGGAGGCCAGCCGTCGCGAGGCCGCCCTCGAGACCACCCTCAAGCTGGGTGACGAGGCCCGCATCGACGGCACGGTCTGGACCCTGATCGGCCTCATGAAGTGCCGCGAGACCGGCGGCTCCGACGAATGGGTCGAATACCTGCTGTACAGCGAGGGGCAGGGCTTCCTGTGGCTGGTCGAGTCGTCCGCCGGCTGGGACAAGGTCAAGGTGCTCGATGTCTGGCCCGAGTCCGTATCGGCCAGCGCCGTGCGCCACGAGGGTGAAGCCTATACCCGCATGCAGGCCTATGGTGCCCAGGTTGTCCAGGTGGCCGGGGCCTTCAACTGGCGGGTGCAGGTGGGTGACGCGGTGGCCGTCACCGACTACCGGGGCGGCAGCGCCACCCTGAGCAGCGAGCGCAGTCCGGCCGAGCTCACCTGGTCGCTGGCCCAGCGGGTGCCCGCCAGCACCATCGACGGCTGGTTCGGCAGGAAGGGCAAGCTCGCCGCCGGTGCAGCGGTGACTGCATTGGCCGGGAGTGGCGAGGCCGGTGCCGATGGCGAGCGGCGTCAGGCGCTGCGCCCGCTGGCCTGGGTGTTCACCGTGCTGATCCTGCTGATCAATGTACCGATCGCCGTCTTCGGCGGGCTGTACAGCTTCTTCCTGATCCTGATCGCCGTGGCCGTGCTGTGGCTGCCGGTCTACACCAACGTGCTGGAGGACTAGGCGTGGGGCGGGGAAGCTATGTGAAGTTTGCGCTGGTCGTGGTTGTCGTGCTGACCTTGTTCAACCTGGAGCATGTCAGTGAGCGGGGTGGCAGCAGCCGCGGCTGGAGCAGCGGTGGCAGCGGTGGCGGGAGCTGGTCATCCGGCGGTGGGGGGCACAAGTGAGCGACGGCCCTCCGCACCTGCCGAAGGGGATGCATCTGCTGGCCGACTTCCATGGTGTGGCCGCCGATCGGCTGCAGGACCCGCTGAGCATCGAAACCCTGCTGCGGGAGGCTGCGCACATGGCCGGCGCGACGCCGGTGGGCGGGCATTTCCATCCCTTCGGACCGGGCCTCGGGGTCACCGGGGTGCTGCTGCTGCAGGAGTCCCACATCAGCATCCATACCTGGCCGGAGCATGGCTTCGCCGCGGTGGATGTCTTCATGTGCGGGCGGGCCCGCCCGGAACGGGCAATCCACGTGCTGCAGGCAGCCCTGCAGCCGGAATCCGTCACATGCCGGGAGACGCCGCGGGGCTAAACTGCGTGGCATTCCGTCATCCATCGCAGATCCGCCATGCCGCTCCAGTCCGTTCCCCTCGATCACGCCTACCGCCTGCTCAACCACGGCCCCACGGTGCTGCTGTCGTCGGCCCACGGTGAGCGCCGCAACATCATGGCGGCTGCCTGGAACATGCCGCTGGACTTCGACCCGCCCAAGGTGGCGGTGGTGATCGACCGCAGCACCCTGACCCGCGAGCTGGTGGAGGCTTCCCGCGAGTTCGTGCTGGCCGTGCCCAGCCGGGACCTCGCCGTACAGACCCTCTCTGCCGGGACCCGCTCGGGCCGCGAGGGCGACAAGTTCGATGCCCTGGCGTTGGACACCCTGCCGGCCAGCCTGGTGGCGCCACCCTTGCCGGCCGGCTGTATCGGCTGGCTCGAATGCCGGGTGATCGACGAACCCCACATTCAGCGCACCTACGACCTGTTCCTGGGCGAGGTGGTCGCCGCCTGGGCGGATCCGGAGGTGTATTCGGACGGCCGCTGGCATTTCCCGTCGGAGCGCCAGCGCAGCATCCATTACGTGGCCGGGGGGCACTTCTTTGCGACCGGCGAGGCCTTCGCGGTGGATGCCGGCCGGCAAGCATAAGCGATTGATGCAAAAGGGGCCGCCGGTTGTCTGAAGGGCGTCCGGAGAGCGGCTTTCCAGGGGTGTGAAAAATTATTTGTGCACCGCAGCAAAAGTGCTTGCAATCTTTTTTGTTGCGGTGCAACATAGCGCCATACCGAAACCGATTCGGTGATCGCAGCCCCCACTTATTGAGGAGATCATCATGTCCCTGACCCCCGAGCAAATCGTCGCCACCTCCAAGGCCAATGTCGAAGCCGGTCTGAAGTCCGCCACCAGCTTCGTGACCACCCTTTTCACCGCCGTCGAGCGCGTGTCCAGCCTGAACCTGGCGACCGCCCGTGGCGCCTTTGACGACAGCATCGCCTTCTCCAAGGCCGTGCTGGGCGCCAAGGACCCGAAGGCCCTGGCCGCCCTCCACCTGGGCGCCGTGAGCCCCGCCGTCGAGAAGTCCGTGGCCTACGGCCGCAGCCTCTCCACCATCGGTGGCGACACCCAGGAAGAGCTGACCAAGCTGGTCGAAGGCGAAGCCTCCGCCCTGTCGAAGAACGTCGAAGTGGCCCTGGACAACCTGTTCAAGAACGCTCCGGCCGGTTCCGAGCCCGCCATCAAGGCCGTGAAGACCGCCCTGGCCAACGCCAGCTCCGCCTACGAAGGCGCCCAGAAGGCCGCCAAGCAGGTTGCTGCCGCCGCCCAGGCCAGCGTCGAGAAGGCCACCGCTGTCGCCGTCGAGAACGTCGACAAGGGTGCCAAGGCTGCTGCCAGCGCCCTCAAGGTGGCCTAAGGCTGCCTGCACCCGGTCCGTGCAAGCGGACCTGGTTTTCCATGCCCGCCCCCGCGGTGTGGCATGATCCAAAAAGGCCCTTCGGGGCCTTTTTGGTTTTTGTGGAGACGATCATGGCCCGCCGCAAATCCCCGTTGTTGACTGCCTTTTCCCGCTTGGCCCGCAGCAGCATGCGGCAGGGGGCCCGGATCAGCCGTGCCGCCGGGCGCCGTAGTGTGGCGGCAGGAGAGAAGTTCGCCGATTCCGCACGCCATGTGCTGTCCGGCGTGATCACGCCGGCCGGAGCGCCGGGGCCGCTGACCGGCGGCACCTGGAGCGAAGGGCGCTGGGGCTTGGGGCCGATGGCCATGCGTCACTACCGGCTCTTCATCCCCGCCGGCGCCACGGCCCGCAAGCCGATCCCGCTGCTGCTCCTGCTGCACGGATGCGCCCAGGACAGCGCGGCCTTCGCCGCGTCCACCCGCTGTGCCAGCCTGGCGCGGGACAAGGGATTCGCCGTGCTCATGCCCGAGCAGGCCCGCGAGGCCAATCCCCAGCGTTGCTGGAACTGGTTCGGTAGTCCGCTGCAGATCGGGCTGGAGGCGAAGATCCTGATGTCCATCGTCGACCACGTCCAGGCCGCCCACCCGCGCCTGCGGGGGCCGCTGTTCGCCCTCGGCCTGTCGGCCGGCGGGGCGATGGCCCTGACCCTGGGCCTGCAGTTCCCCGCACGCTTCGGGGCCGTGGGCAGCCACTCCGGGGCCGCGCCCTTCAGTGCCGGCACTGCCTTGCAAGCCGGCCAGAGCATGCGCGGCCGGCGCTCTCCGGACGCCGAGGCGATCGCCAAGCACCTGGAGGGCAGGGCGCCGCCCCCGCTGCTGCTGATCCATGGCGATGGCGACCGGGTGGTCGATGCGGGTAATGCCCGCGCCGCGGCGGCGCTGTGGCTTGACCTGCAGCCCGAGGGGCAGGCCATCGTGGAGCGGACGGCGAGGGTACAGCGGGGCAAGCGGCGCGCCGTGACGCGTACCGACTGGCTGGCCGGGCGGCAGCTCCGCGTGCGGCTGCTGGAGGTGGCCGGCATGGGCCATGCCTGGAGCGGCGGTGCGGCCGGGCAGGCCTTCTCCGACCCGACCGGCCCCGATGCCCTGCGGCTCGCCTGGCAGTTCTTTGCCTTGCCGAGGGAACGGGGCAGCGTCCGCAGCGTCTGACGGATTCATCCCATCCGGAGCTCTTCATGCCCAGTCTCGATCTGCAGGACCGCGCCGCCGGCGCGCTGATGGGCGCCTTCATCGGCGATGCCCTGGCGCTCGGCCCCCACTGGTATTACGACCTGGCCGCCCTGCGCGCCGACTACGGGGACTGGATCAGCGGCTACACCGACCCGCGCCCGGAGCGCTACCACGGCGGGATGAAGGCGGGCCAGGCCTCCCAGGCCGGCATTCTGCTGGCCCTGACCCTGGAGTCGCTGGTGTCCCGGGGGGGCTATGACGAGTCGGACTTCTGCCGGCGGCTGGATGAGGACCTGTTTCCGCAGATCGATGGCACGCCAATGGCCGGGCCGGGCGGTTACACCAGTCAGTCGATCCGCGAAGCGTGGCGGCGGCGGGTGCTGGACGGCCAGCCCTGGGGCCGCTGCGGCGGCAATGCAGACACCACCGAGGCCGCCGAGCGCATCATCGCCATTGCGGTGCGTTACGCCCTGCACCCGGAAGCCCTGGCCGACGCGGTGACCCGCAATACCCTGCTGACCCAGACCGACGGCACCGTGGTGGCCATGACCGTTGCCTTTGCGGCAGTGCTGGGCCTGCTGGTGGAGGGGAATCCCATGGACGGCAAGGTGTCCGGCCTGCTCATGGCGCGGGTCAAGAGCGGCCTGCTGCCCTTCCATACGGTGACCAGCGGGCGTCTCCAGGCTCCGCGCCCCGGCGAGCCCGAGGCCCCGGTGGCCGGTCGCTTTCCGTCACCGGATGCGCTCTTGGGACCGTCTTCCATGGCGCTGGCGGCGACCGACCCGGGCATCCGCATCGAGCCGGCCTGGAAGGTCTCCACGGTGTACGGGATGCCGTGTGCCGTGTATCACCAGTTTCCGGCAGCCTATTACCTGGCGGCGCGCTTCCCGGACGATTTCGAGTCGGCCGTGCTGCATGCGGTGAACGGGGGTGGGCAGAACCTGGCCCGGGCCATGTTGACCGGCGCGCTGGCCGGTGCGCAGGCGGGCTTGTCGGGGATCCCGCAGCGCTTCATCGATGGGCTTGAAAATGCCGCGGGCCTGCTGGAGCAGGCCCGGAGGCTGGCGGCCCAGGTGGCCGCGGAGGCGTGAGCCCCGGCGCCTAGCAAAGGCCCTTCTTGGCCTGCCCCGGCGGGCAGTGCTGGTGGCCGGGAGGCGGCGCCCGATGCTCTTCTCGGTGCTCACGGTATTCGTGGCGTTCGCGGTATTCACGACGTTCCGGCCCACAGTGCCCGCGGAAGTCGCGGCGATCGCGGTAACGGTGGCAGTTGTCGCGCCACCAGCGCTCGTCGCGCCAGCGGCCGCCATCCCAATAGCGGCCATCCCGGTCCCGGTCGCCGATGTAGAGCTGGATGCCGGGCGCCCGGATGCTCAGGTCCATATCGACCGCATGGGCTGCGGGGATGCCCTGGAGGAGGGCTGCCAGGCTCAGGCAGAGCATGAGTGGGGTGCGCATTCGGATTCCTTTTGCTGACGTCGAGGCCTGATTTTGCGCGCTTTCGGGCGGCTTGTCCCCGCTTGGGGGAGGCTGGGTTGTCGCGGATCAATGTCATCCGTGCACCGGGCCGCTAGCCTCGACGATGTGAATACCGATTCCGATCTGTCCCGCTCCGTTTCTTCCAGCGCCCCGCGCCGTGTGATTCCCATCTCGCCGGCCCGGCCTCTTCCTGACGGAGGCCGGCAGCGCCTGCGCAGGCTGGCCCAGGCAGGCTTCTTCGTGCTGTTCGTGCTGGCGCCGGTGTTCAACCTGCTGCGCTACGACCTGGTGGCGGGCCACGCCTGGTTGCTGGGTTTCGAGTGGCGGGCCGGCCTCGACGATTTCAGCAGCGGCCGGATCGATGCCCTGGGGGCGCTCGGCCGCATCCTTGGCCGGGTGCTGCTGCCCATCCTGGCGGCCGGGGCCTTGCTGATCGGCGTGGCCTGGCGCTGGGGGCGGCTGTATTGCGGCTGGCTGTGCCCCCACTTCTCGGTGGTGGAGACGCTCAACGGGCTGATGCGCCGGGCCAGCGGCAAGCCCAGCGTGTGGGAGCCGCGCACCCTGCCGCCCCGCGAGCCGGACGGCCGCCCGGTCCGCCAGGATGCCCGCTGGTGGCTAGTCACGGCGCCGCTGGCGGTCGGCTTCGCCTTCGTCTGGGCGGTGGTCCTGCTCACCTACCTGCTGCCGCCCTTCCAGGTGTATGGCCACCTGCTGGATCTGGCGCCGAGCCGCAACGAGGCGATCTTCATCCTTGCCGGCACCGTGCTGCTGTCCATCGAGTTCCTCTTCGCGCGCCACCTCTTCTGCCGCTATGCCTGTGCGGTGGGCATGTTCCAGAGCCTGGCCTGGATGGGCAACAAGGATGCGATGGTGGTGGGCTTCGAGCGGGAGCGGGCGGCGGATTGTGCCGATTGCTACAGTGCCTGCGACCACGTGTGTCCGATGCGTCTCAAACCCCGCAACATCAAGCGGGCGATGTTCACCTGCACCCAGTGCGCACAGTGCGTCAGCGCCTGCGAAACGACCCAGCAGGACAATCCGGCAGGCTCCTTGCTTCACTGGGTCGCCGGCACCGCAGCGCGGCGTAACGAGGCTGCCTTTGCGCCCCCGCGGCCCGTATCGAAACAGGAGAGGACGCTTCCATGAGTGGTTTCAATGACTTTGCCATTGCCCGGGCGCTGCATGTCTTTGCGGTATTGATCTGGATCGGCGGGGTGGCCTTCGTCACCCTGGTGCTGCTGCCTGCCTGTCGGGCACTCAGCGAGCCCGCCGGGCAACTCGAGCTGTTCGAGCGCCTGGAGCACCGCTTTGCCGCCATCGCCCGGTGGACGGTGCTGCTGGCGGGGGCGTCCGGGTTGTGGCTGACCTGGCGGCTCGATGCATGGAGCCGCTTCGCCGAGCCGGCCAGCTGGTGGTGGATGCACGGCATGGTGATCGTCTGGAGCCTGTTCGCGGTGATGCTCTTCATCCTGGAGCCCTTCGTGCTGCAGAAGCTGTTCCAGGCCCAGGCCAGGAAGGATCCGCTGGGCACGATGGCGCGCATCCAGCGTGTTCACGTGGTGCTGCTGACGGCCAGCCTGGTGGTGGTGCTCGGCGCGGTGGCAGGCAGCCATGGGGGCTGGCACTTCTGATTTGAATGCCCCTGGGGCAATGGCATATCCGGTGGGAATTATCCCCGCCGGACGTGGCAAAGCCTGTGGACAAGTTGTGGGGTGCGACCCCAGCGTGCTGATATAAAAGGTTTTTCTTGGGCTGCCTTAAAAATGGGCAGCCCGGCTGTCTGACGCTGCCCCCTCAGCGCCCCAGTTCCTTGAGATAGGTCTGGCGGGCGGCCACCGCGGTGTCGGAGAAGTCGGAGAACAGCCCGTCCACCCCCAGGCGGAAGAACTGCAGGTACTCGGCCTTCGGATCACCCTTGTAGTCGGCGGCGAGACGCTTGGCTTCGTTGCGGAAAGTCCAGGTGTGCACCATCAGTCCGAGCTTGTGGGCATCGGCGACCAGGGTGGTGGGGGTGGAGGAGCTTGCGTCGGCGTAGTTCACGGCGCCGTCGCCATTCACGTCCTGCATCTTGCCGCTGGCGTCGAAGCTCCCTTTCACCGGCACGATGTAGGGCTTCCACGGGCCGACGCCGTCGGCATACTTGGCGATCTCGGCCAGGCCCGCAGGCGTCACCATCGAGCCGAACAGTTCGGTCCTGCCGGCGCGGGTCCAGTCGTAGGGGCGGTCGAAGGGGGCGGCGAAAGTCACTGCGCCGGTCTTGAAATCGTAGTCGTCACCGTCCACCAGCTGGATCAGGCGCAGATTGGTCCTGGTGCGCAGGTACTTGAGGTTGGCGGTCTCGAAGGACTGCAGGATCACCGGCGAGTCTTTCTTCGTGTAGCCGTATTCGGCGAGGATGGCGAGCAGGCGGTCTTCCAGCTTGAGGTTGTTGTCCTCGTGGTAGGTGGGGTGCTTGGTCTCCGGGTACACGCCGATGGTGCGGCCGACCTTGGTGCCCTCGGCCTTGGCCAGGTCGAGCACTTCCCGCAGGGTCGGGATCTGGTACTGGCCGTTGAAGGACTGGTCGCGGTCGGACAGGGGCTGGATGGCCCGCAGGGTCTTGATCTCGGCCAGGGTGAAGTCGGTGGCGAACCAGCCGGTCTCGGCTACGCCGTCCACCATGCGGGTGGTCTTGCGGGCGGCGAACTCGGGGCGGGTGGAGACGTCGGTGGTGGCGGTGATGTTGGGCTCGTGGCGGGCGATCAGCTCACCGTCCTTGGTGGCCACCAGGTCGGGCTCGATGAAGTCGGCGCCCATGGCGATCGCCTTGCGGTAGCCCTCCAGGGTGTGGTCGGGCAGGTAGCCGGCGGCGCCGCGGTGACCGATCACCAGGGGCTGCTTGCCGTCCAGGGTGGCGAAGGGGCGGTCGTTGTCGCTGCCGCCGCAGGCGGCCAGGGCAAGACTGCCGCACAGGGCGGCGAGGAGGGTCGGGCGTGACAGGGACATGGCGCAATTCCGATCGGTTGAAAGGCGCCAAGTGTGTGTGGAGGCTGTTAAGCCTCCATGAAGGATGGATGAATCCGCCGCGAGGCTCAGCCCTGCCGGTTGCGCCAGGCCCGCCCGAGGGCCTCGGCCAGGGTGGCCGGCTCCTCGGCGCCGACCACCGCGAAGCGCTGGTCCACCAGGTAGGTGGGTACCGAGCGGATGCCGATGCGGCGGACCTCCCCCTCGAGGGCACGTACCGCGTCGACATCGGCATCGGAGGCGAGCCAGGCTTCCAGCCCGGGGGGCTCCAGGCCGGCGTCCCGGGCCACCTGCAGCAGCACGGCCCGGTCGCCCACGTTGAGGCCTTGCTGGAACTGGGCCATGAACAAGCGCTCCACCAGCGGGGCCGCGTCGATGCCCTGCTGCTGGGTGTGGTGGATCAGGCGGTGGGCGTCGAGGGTGCTGGCACGCACCTGGATCTTCTCGAAGTGGAAATCGGCGCCGTGGGCCGCCCCGGCCGCGCGGATCTGGGCGAACAGGGCGTCCACCCGCTCCCGGCTGCCGAACTTGGCGACCAGGAAGGGCAGGTAGGGCTCGCCCGCGGGGGGGGTATCCGGGTTCAGGAAGAAGGGCAGCCAGCGCTTGCGCACGGCGAAGTCGGGAATCTCCTGGCGCACCAGGGCTTCGGCCTCGGCGAAGCGGCGCAGGCCGATGAAGCACCAGGGGCAGACGATGTCGGAGGCGATGTCGATGTGGAGCATGGCCGGCACCTCAGCTGGAGCAGCTCACCGACAGGTCTTCGGCCCAGGCCGGCGGCGGCGCGGCGAAGCGTTCGAACTCCGGCTGCTCGTCGAAGGGCCGCGACAGGCAGGCCAGCACCGCGTTCACCTCGCTGTAGTCGCGGGCGCGGGCGGCGCGGATGGCCGATTCGGCGATCCAGTTGCGCAGCACGTACTTGGGGTTGGTGGCGTTCATGGCGGCCTGGCGCTCGGCATCCGGCCGCCCCTCGGCGCCCAGGCGGGCGCGCCACAGGGCCAGCCAGGCATCGGCGGCGTCGCGGTCGATGAACAGGTCGCG
>WBTZ01000171.1 GCA_009026175.1 Zoogloea sp.
TTTAGTATTTTAATTTGCATTTATTTAAATGATGCACTAAATTTACATTAATTTTATTACTTAATAAAGATGTTTGTTTGCATTAGTTTAATCTTGGGGGTTCATTTATACATGAACTTTGCTTACAAATCAATTGTTATACCCCAAGATGTTATTAAATACTGTGTAAGCGGGAATCATAACTTAAGATTTTTTAATGCATCAAAAGGCTGCCTAGATATCAAAAATAAAGAGTTGTGAATTGCATAAATTAAAGTAGATATTCATGTGAACTTTAATAACTCATAGGAGAAATTCTCATATGTGATCTATAAAATTAAGCCAAGTAAAACATTATATTAGCTTAAATAAAAAACAACCGAGAATTCGTTAGTAGTGGCGAGCGAATGCGAACGTACAGACATATAATATATTTTTAAAATTCGAATCATTCCATAGAAGGTAAAAGTCCTGTAGATTTTTTGTTTATATTAATATTGGTTAACGTATTATGTTAAATATGTTAGCATAGGGGATCTACCCTCTAGTCTAAAATTTTTGATAATCGATAGCAAACAAGTACCGTAAGGGAAAGGTGAAAAAGAACTTTTTTAGAGTTAAAAAGAATCTAAAATTTGATGCAGATAATCTGTTGGAGCTTTTAAATTAAAGTGACAGCGTACCTTTTGCATAATGGGCCAGTAAGTTTATATTTAAAGCAAGTTTAATTTAAATTAAGAAGACGTAAAGAAATTGAATTTTCAAAAGTGTTAAGTTTTAAATATAAGACCCGAAGCTGAGTGATCTAATCATGAGCAGGTTGAAAATGATGTGGTAACACTCATTGAAGGACCGAACTCGTTTCTGTTGCAATAGATTGGGATGACTTATGATTAGGGGTGAAAGGCTAATCAAACTCAGTTATAGCCGGTTTTCCGCGAAATATATTTAAGTATAGTCTACAAAAGAAAAATATGGGGTAGAGCTCTTTTTAAGTGTGGGGGATTTTTAATTCTACTTATCTTTGAAAAACTACGAATACGTATTGGTATTTTTTGTGGAATCAGACATTAGGCGCTAAGGTTTATTGTCAAGAGGGTAACAGCCCAGATTAATAGATAAGGTCCCGAATTACTTATTAAGTTATAAGAGAGTGAAAAAATTATGACAATTTTAAAGTAGGCTTGGAAGCAGCCATCTTTTGAAGAAAGCGTAATAGCTCATTAATCTAGTTTTTTTGCATCGACAATTTATAGGGGCTTAAATAAGTAACCGAATCTTTAATTTTATAATATATAAATATTATAAGAGGTAGCGGAATATTCAATAAATCAGAAGATATTTTGGTAAAAAATATTTAAGATATTTGAAGCGAGCATACTGGCATTAGTAGAACAAAACAATGTTTAAACATTGTCGCCGAAAATCTAAGGTTTTCAATTCAACACTAAATGAAATTGAAAATAAGCGGACCCTAAGACAATAAGACAAATGTATAAGTTAATGGGATTAATTTGATTCTTTTAATATTTGTGACAAATGTAGATCGCAGTTTTTATTTGTAATGAAAAAATAGAGCTGTTTATATGTTTCTGGAAATAGCATTTATTATAAAAAATTAAACCGTACCTTAAACCGACACAGGTAGATGGGTAGAAAATACTAAGGCGTTCAAGATAACTATGTTGAAGGAACTCGGCAAATTGGCTCTGTAACTTCGGAATAAGGAGTGACTAAATTGTAGGAAACTATATTTAGTTAACATTAAAGAGGGAGAAGCGACTGTTTAACAAAAACACAGGTCTCTGCAAATTCGAGAGAAGACGTATAGAGACTGACACCTGCCCGGTACTATCAAGTAATATGGAGATGTTTAGACATCGAAATTAAGCTCTAGCAAACGGCGGCTGTAACTCTGACGGTCCAAAGGTAGCGAAATTCCTTGTCGGGTAAGTTCCGACCTGCATGAATGGTGTAACGACTCCTCCACTGTCTCCAGCATAGGCTTGGTGAATTTGAAATATCCGTGAAGATGCGGATTACTTATGGTAAGACGGTAAGACCCCGTGCACCTTTACTATGATTTTAAGTTGTAAAGTTTTATATTCTGTGTAGAATAAGTGGGAGCTGAAGAAAGCGACAGTGAAATACCACTCTTAATACAAAATTTTACTTAATTTCTAAAAAGAAAGACAGCTTATGAAAGGTAGTTTGACTGGGGCGGTCGCCTCCTAAAAAGTAACGGAGGTGTACAAAGGCAATTTCCAGTTTTAAAACTGTAGAGTATAATGGCATATAATTGCTTGACTGTGAGATAGACATATCAAACAGGGATGAAAAGTCGGTCATAGTGATCCGGTGATTCAAAGTGGAATGATCATCGCTCAACGAATAAAAGGTACGCCGGGGATAACAGGCTGATAGTTTCTGAGAGTCCATATCGACGAGACTGTTTGGCACCTCGATGTCGGCTCATCACATCCTGGAGCTGAAGTAGGTTCCAAGGGTTCGGCTGTTCGCCGATTAAAGTGGTACGTGAGCTGGGTTCAGAACGTCGTGAGACAGTTCGGTCCCTATCTGCCATAAGGGGTGAAAATTGAGAGAATTAAACTTTAGTACGAGAGGACCGAGTTAAGTAAACCAATGGTGTATTGATTGTTATTTCAATAGCAGCGTCAAGTAGCTAAGTTTATAAAAGATAACTGCTGAAAGCATATAAGTAGGAAACTTTTCTCAATATAAATTTTCTAAATGTGTAAAAGATAATTACATTGATAGGTTTTAAATGTAAAAGTTGTAAAACTTGTAGTTTAAAAATACTAACGTTTTTGTAAATTTAAATTTTTTAATAATTATTATTTTCAAATTAACAGGAAAAATAAAAATAAATATAAATTAAATATGATTCTTAATCAATTAATAACAAACTTATTACTTTTTTTTATTAGTGTATTTGGTATTTTATTAAATCGTTCAAGTATTCTAATTGTTTTTATGTGTATTGAAATGATTCTTTTAAGTACAAATTTAAACTATTTAATTTTGTCTGTATATCTAGACGATGCTGTTGGACAAATTTTTTCATTAATAATTTTAACAGTTGCTGCCGCGGAATCAGCAATTGGGTTGTCGATATTAATTCTTTATTATCGAATAAAAGGAAATATTAACATCAACGATATTCCAGCTATAAAAGGATAAAACTATATCAAACTAACAAACTATGCCACAATTTGATTTTTTCTCATTTTTTGTACAACTTTTTTGGTTAACTTTGGGTAACCTTACATTTTATCTAATTTATACTAGATATATAGCAGCCAACATTTCACGAATCATTAAAATGCGAGCAAAATTAAAAAAAAGTTCAGCGTTTTTAATTGATAAGAATAAAGAGAAGAAGTATGTTGGTTACTATGATTTAGTAATTAGATATTTTTTTTATAAATAATTTAAAATCTATCTTTTTGCTTGTTAATTTACAAATAGTAATTGCTTTCTATTAATATTTGTGACTATATAATAAATTTTTATATAGCTTTTGTAAATATAAAAATTATCTACTTTTTATTTTCTAGAAAGCTGAAGAAGATAAAAAGAATTTAACTTTGAACCGAAGCGTTTATTGTTGAATAAAACATTAGTTTCAGAACAATAAATTCGTAAGTAATAGGAGTTTGATCCTGGCTCAGGGTGAATGCTTGCAATATACTTAACACATGCTAGTTGAATGTTGAAGAAACATAGCGTACGGGTGAGTACAACATAAGAATCTGCCTTAAGAATTGGAATAATTTTTGCTGATTTTATTAGTAATAAAAAATACCAAATATTTAAAAGATTTTATATCGTCTTAAGATGAGCTTATGCAGGATTAGGTAGTTGGAGAGGTAAAAGCTCAACAAGCCGACGATCCTTAGTTGATTTGAGAGAATGATCAGCCACACTGGGACTGAGATAAGGCCCAGGCTTTTGCCAGCAGTGAGGAATCTTGGACAATGGGCGAAAGCTTGATCCAGTAATATTGCGTGAATGAGGACAGCAAAAAAGATTTAGGGGTTAAACCTTAAATTGGTTGTAAAGTTCTTTCGTTAGTGAAGATAATGACCGTAACTAAAGAAGAAACCCCGGCTAACTTCGTGCCAGCAGCCGCGGTAAGACGAAGGGGGTGAGCATTATCCGGAATTATTGGGCGTAAAGGGTTCGTAGGTTGCAAATGTTT
The DNA here is from genome assembly GCA_009026175.1 of Zoogloea sp. Lineage (GTDB taxonomy): Bacteria > Pseudomonadota > Gammaproteobacteria > Burkholderiales > Rhodocyclaceae > Zoogloea. Next base: position 4,202 of record WBTZ01000171.1, read on the forward strand.
TCATATGTAAAAGTTTAATCTTGTGTTAAAAAGGCGTATGATACTCTTTTGCTTGAGTCTATTAGGGGATAACAGAATTTTATAGGGAGGAGTGAAATCCGTAGAGCTATAAAGGAATGCCAGTGGCGAAAGCGGTTATCTGGAATAGTACTGACACTGAGGAACGAAAGCATGGGGAGCAAACAGGATTAGATACCCTGGTAGTCCATGCTGTCAATTATGAATGCTAGCATTTGGATTTCATTCTTTTGCACAGTTAACACGTTAAGCATTCCGCCTGGGAAGTACGATCGCAAGATTGGAACTCAAAGGAATTGACGGGAGTCTATACAAGTGGTGGAGCATGTGGTTTAATGCGAAAATACGCGCGAAATCTTACCAGTTCTTGCATACATTTTAAAATTTTAGTAAAGTAAAATTTAGTTTTAAATCTATACTTAGACTTATAACAATATTGTACAGGTGCTGCATGGCTGTCGTCAGCTCGTGCTGTGAAGTGTTTGGTTCAGTCCTTTAACGAGCGCAACTCTTTTTCTATATTGGTAATAAAATTATTTTGTTATATTTTTATCCACTTATAGAATACTGCTAATGATAAATTGGAGGAAGGTGAGAACGACGTCAAGCCCTTATGGCCCTTATGAACTGGGCTACTCACGTGCTACAATGGTAAAAACAGCGAGTTCTACAAAAAAGCGATTTTGAGTTAATCTTAAAAATTTACCGTGTACAGATTGAAGACTGCAATTCGTCTTCATAAAGGTGGAATCACAAGTAATCGTAAATCAGCACGTTACGGTGAATATGTACTTAGACTTTGCACACACCGCCCGTCACATGCTAGGAGTAGATCTTGTTTGAAATATTTAATTATTATTATAATTTTGGTTATGCTAAATAAGTTGACTACATTTTATAGTAATTAATTTTGTATTAATATAGGATTTGTAACTGGGATGAAGTCGTAACAAGGTAGTCGTATGGGAACATGTGGCTGGAATAAAAAAATATTTTCATTACAAGAATAAAATTTTTCGAATTAATTTTAGATTTAGTTTTGTTTGTGTAATTTGTTTGTTTTTCTTTTTTTCTTTTTATTTTTTAGGTTTTTTTTAATTACAATTTTTTATCTCTAATGATTACAATTAGTCAGAACTTATATAGCAAATCTTCGCGATGGCTATTTTCTACAAACCATAAAGATATTGGTATTTTATATTTACTATTTGGTGCTTTTTCAGGTGTTTTAGGAACAGCGATGTCAATATTAATTCGAATGGAATTATCATCTCCTGGTAGTTTAATTTTAAATGGAAATTATCAATTATATAACGTATTAGTAACAGGACATGCCTTCGTAATGGTTTTTTTTTTAGTAATGCCTGTATTAATTGGTGGTTTTGGTAATTTTTTTGTTCCTATTATGATTGGTGCACCAGATATGGCGTTTCCAAGATTAAATAACATTTCATTTTGGTTATTACCTCCTTCAATGTTTTTATTATTATCATCTGCTTTAGTAGAATCAGGAGCAGGTACTGGTTGGACCGTTTATCCACCATTAGCAAGTATTCAAGCGCATTCAGGTCCTTCAGTAGACTTAGCTATTTTTAGTTTACATTTAGCAGGAGCTGCTTCTATTTTAGGGTCGGTTAATTTTATAACCACAATTTTTAATATGAGAGCGCCTGGATTATCTATGCATCGAATCCCTCTTTTTGTATGGTCTGTATTAATTACATCTTTTTTATTATTAATTTCTTTACCTGTTTTTGGAGGAGCTATTACAATGTTGTTAACTGATCGTAATTTTAATACATCTTTTTACGATCCAGCAGGAGGAGGAGATCCTATCTTATACCAACATTTATTTTGGTTTTTCGGTCATCCTGAGGTATATATTTTAATTTTACCAGCTTTTGGAATTATTAGTCAGATAATTTCTACTTTTGCTAAAAAACCTATCTTTGGATATTTAGGAATGGTTTATGCAATGATTTCTATTGGGTTTTTAGGATTTATTGTTTGGGCCCATCATATGTTTACTGTAGGTCTTGATGTTGATACAAGAGCGTATTTTACAGCAGCAACTATGATTATTGCAGTTCCTACAGGAATTAAAATTTTTAGTTGGATTGCAACTATGTGGGGAGGATCTATTAAATTTGAAACTCCTATGTTATTTGCGATAGGATTCTTATTTTTATTTACAATAGGAGGATTAACAGGAATTTTATTAAGTAATTCTGGTATAAACATGATGGTTCACGACACGTACTATGTTGTCGGCCACTTCCATTATGTTTTATCAATGGGAGCTGTTTTTGGTGTTTTTGCAGGATGGTATTACTGGATTGAAAAAATGACAGGGTTAAAATACCCTGAAGCTTTAGGAAAACTTCATTTTTGGGTTTTCTTTTTAGGTGTTAATATTACTTTTTTTCCTATGCACTTTCTAGGTTTAGCAGGAATGCCTCGACGAATTCCTGATTATCCAGATGCATTTGAAGGTTGGAATGCAGTAGCTTCTTTTGGTTCTTTTGTTTCTTTAATGTCAGTTATTATCTTTTTTATTACTGTATACATTACATTAACACGAAAGCCTGCTGATATTAATAACTAAAACGCTAAATTTTTAGTTTGTTTTTTTTTTGTAATAAAAAAGGATTTGTCTTTCTTTTTTTAGGTTTTTATTTCGTTAAACCATTTTTTTTTCCGCATTATGGAGTAAATGGTAACTCGGTGGTTTCATAGTCCATAGTTGCAGGTTCGACTCCTGCTAATGCTTTTTAGAGCTATCGCCAAGCGGTTTAAGGCAGTTGTCTTTGAAGCAGCCATTCATAGGTTCAAATCCTATTAGTTCTAATTCTAATTTATGAAACAATTATCTATAAAAAAAAAGATTATTAAAACAGGTTCCGTTCCGTTCTGTTTTAAACGCGCTTCGTATTCTAAAAGTAAAATGAGTGCTTTTACAAGTTTAAATAATAAGCAACCGAAATTTACAGAAGAAGATACATTAACTGAAGCTGCAAAGGAACATGACAATGAATATCAAACAACTCCACTTGATTTTAGAGTTTATGAAATGATTTTTGTTGGTTTAATGATTTTATGCGGTATAGGGATGTGTGCACTTATTTATTACATAATTGGTCTACATGACAATATTACCGCATACAATTCTTTACCTAAATACATGTTTGAAGTTAATAGACAATTAGAAGAAGTTATTCATTATCATAAAATATTACATGTTCGAATGACAACTCTTGAAAACCATATTATTAAGCTAACCCAAGCTGTTGTTGATGGTAATAATTTTCATAATCATATAGCAAAAACTCTTGCTGCAGATCTTATATTAGTTACGATGGCTATAACTATGGTGATAGCAATGAAAGCACTTACAGGGAAATTGTAAGAAGGAAGAAAAGGGTGCTCAAAGTACCCTCCCGACTGTTTAGTATAATTGGTTAATACGTCTCATTGCAAATGAGAAAATCTTGGTTCGAGCCCAACAATAGTCTTATAAATTATCTAATATATTTAAAAAAAGAACTGTATTCTATAAAATAAATGAAAAAACTCACTTAGGTTTGGGTTTTATTCTATTTACTTTTATGAATAACAGCTCAGTTAGATAAATATCTGAAATATTATAATATTCTTTTTTTTCATCTAATATTATATGTATTTTTTTTATAGTTTCATTTATATTTTCTTTATGCATTATTTTTTTTACAGAATCTAAAAAAACAATGCTCTCATCATTTTCTCCTTTTCCCCATACTTTAATGGTTATTTTATAGAGATCATTTTCGTTTAATTTTTTTGTAAGTTCTGATGTAAGTATTTTTAGGCTAATATCTTTTGTTATTAAAATTTTAAAATTTTCTTTATCTTTTTCAATTATTTGTAAATTTTGGTCTTTTTTTTTAAAAATTAGATTAATATATTTTTTAATGGTTGATAGTATCATATTTTTTTTTTAATGAGTTTGTTTCTTACTGTTTTTTAAAGAAGCTTAATCATCTTCTTCATAAAGATCCTTTACATAATATGGATAAGTGCCTATCCAATTACCTATTTCATCATATATTTTTTCTCTTTTATTGAATACGCCCGTTAATGTTATTTGTTTATCTATATTTTTTATAAACAAATTATATGTGTTTCCTTTAATTTTTTGCTTAATATCAAAAGTTACAGGAATGTTTTGGTATAATTCTATATAATGTTCTTTTTTTAAATATTCAGCATGAATTCCTTTACCTTTAAAAATAAAAGAATTATCTTCTTTTTCAATATAGTATAATTTAGGTGCAATAAAAAGTCCGTGCTTAATTTTATATTCAAGCTTCATTTGTCCTAAATTATCCCCAATATCATTTCCATCTATTTTACTGTCTGTAAATATACTATCAGTATCAGAATAATAAACGTTATATTTTAATTTATACTTATACATTTCTATTCTTGCATAAGCAGTAATTGCGGCAGATATATGAACAGCACTGCTTAAACTTCGAGTACTATTTTCATAGTTATTCATTAATTTATCCAGTAAAGGCATATCTTCTATAAATTGTATATTATCTAAGACAGGTTTATTTGCAAATTTAACCATAGTTTTATTTGCTTCCACATTTTCATAACATTTAACATCATATGCAAGTAAAAGCTCGTTTAAATAATCTTCAGATTTTTCACTATCTAATAATAAACATTTTTTAACTTCATTTATCATTCCAAATCTTCCATAAAGAGAGTTTAAAATCAATTTAATTATTTTATCTAATGGTGTACCTTTGCTTTTAACTCTTAGGTCATAAAGTGTATTTACAAATTCTTTAAACAAAATATCACTCTTAAAAGAAACATAGCTATAATATTTAAATTGATATCCTAATTTTAAAGCATATTTAATTTCTTCAGAAAAATAAACACCTTTCCAATTTCCTACAGGGGAAATTAGTCCAACATTCTTCTTAAAATAAGTCAAAAACGGAATTTCCATTTTTTTACAGACAACATCTACCTCTACAAATCCAAAAAAATTTTCTATATCAAAAGAATTAGACCCTTTTTCGTTTTTAACATATCTTATAAACATTGAAGGCATTTTATATTTCGACATTACATATGGGTATAAAGAATTAACATCATAACAATACCCATTCTGTAAAATAGGTTTATATACGTCAACTATGCCTCCTTTATATGCTCTTCTAATAAAAGAATCTATATTTCCTTCACTATGTGTAATTGGTGTCGTTTTATCATTATAATAATAAGTTAAAAAAATTCTTAAAGATAAAGAAGACAAAGTAAGCACTCGACATATATCAATATGAAACAAGTCATACACATAATCACGATATTTATTAAAAGACATATACAATAAATACACATCATGTTTACAGTATTCTTGTATATCACGAACCTTATTAATATCTAAATAATCATTAACAGTATAATTATGAACAAAATCTTTTTTTTTATCATTTAAAAATAATAAAGCCATTTCATTCAATGACGAAGGAAACAACAAATAACTATCTCTAAAAGTAACTTTTTCATCTCCAAAAAAAATTATAATTTCATAATAAATATTATCCCTCATTTTTATATCTACTTTATACTTTGATAGATCAATATTACGTAATACAAACAAAGAATCAAATCGACCAAAATTATGAAAATATACAATTGAATTAGATCCATAAACAAAACAATCTTCAATAAAAGAATAAACAAGATCATTAGATTTATGAATAACACTATCTACAGAAACACTTTCTAAAGATTTACATCGATGTCTGTTACCATCATATATATCATACACAGAAACATAATGTAAACCATTTACAACTACAGTCTCAAAATCAGCAAACAACACATTTTTTTTTATACAAAACTCTTTCTTAATTTTTTTTTTTATTATATTTCTCATATATATCGTTATTTTTTTTACATTTTTTCTACAAATCCTAATGACCATAGTCCTACATTTCATCAATATGCC
>WBTZ01000293.1 GCA_009026175.1 Zoogloea sp.
GACGAAGCGGGTTCCCAGTGTACTGGATGCAGGGGGCCCTGTGCCGTGGCTCAGGGCGGTGGCAGGGCCGCGCCGAGTTCGTCGGGGGTCAGCGGCCGGGTCAGTACCTGGCCCTGGATGCGGTGGCAGCCCAGTTCCTGCAGCAGGGCGAGCTGGGCCCGGTTCTCGACGCCCTCGGCGGCGACCTCCAGGCCCAGGTTGCGGGCCAGGCCGACGATGCTGCGGACGATGATGGCGGCCTGCTGGTCCCGCTCCATGTCATGGATGAAGCGGCGGTCGATCTTGAGGCTGTGCAGGGGGAAGTGGGCCAGCAGGGCCATGGAGGAGTAGCCGGTGCCGAAGTCGTCCAGGCTCAGCTGTACGCCGAGGTCGCGCAGGGCGCGCAGGACTGCGGTGGCGGCCTCCGGGTTGTCGGTGAGGGCGTGCTCGGTGAGTTCCAGGTCGAGCAGGCGGGGGTCGAAGCCGGTGTCGTCGAGGGCGCTGCGGATGTCGTGAACCAGGCCAGGATCGCGGAACTGGCGGCCGGACAGATTGAAGGCCAGCCTGAGCTGCGGGTGCCCGGCTTCCTGGAGGGCGCGGGTCTGCCGCAAGGCTTCGCGCAGGGCCCAGCAGGAGACATCGGAGATGCGCCCGTTCTCCTCGAGCAGGGGGATGAAGTGGTCGGGCGGGATCGAGCCATGATGGGGCGAATGCCAGCGCAGCAGCGCTTCGATGGCGAGCGGCAGGTGACGGCGGGTATCGATCAGCGGTTGATAGACGAGGCTGAACTCCCGCCGCTCGAGGGCCTTGCGGATCGCGCCTTCAAGGGTGAGGCTGCGCATCGAGCCGGCGTCCAGCGCCGACTCGAAGAAGCGGAAGCTGTTGCGGCCGGCCTCCTTGGCCCGGTACATGGCCAGGTCGGCGCGCATCAGCAGGGACTCCGGGTCGGCGCCGTCGCCAGGGTAGAGCGCAACGCCGATGCTGACATTCACGCACAGGTCGTGGGGGCCGACCGGGAAATGGTCGGAGAAGGTGTCGAGCACCTTGCGGGCCACCTGTTCGGCCGTGTCGGGGTGCTCCAGGTCTTCCTGGACCAGTACGAATTCGTCGCCGCCAAGCCGGGCCACGGTGTCGGTGGCGCGCAGGCAGCCGCGCAGCCGCCGGGCGGCCTCGATCAGGACCCGGTCGCCGGTGGCGTGGCCGAGGGTGTCGTTGATGATCTTGAAGCGATCCAGATCCACGAACTGCACCGCCACCAGGCGCCCCTGGCGCTGGGCACGCTGGATGGCCTGGTGGAGCCGGTCATGCAGCAGGCTGCGGTTGGGCAGGCCGGTGAGGGAGTCGTAGTGGGCCTTGCGCTCCAGGTGGCGGGCGGCCGCCATGCGTTCGGTGACGTCCTTGCCGGTGGCGACGAAATGGCGGATCTCGCCGTTCAGGTCGCGGATGGGGCTGATGGTCTTCTCTTCAAAGTAGATCTCACCGTTCCGGCGCCGGTTGGTGAACACGGCCCGGAACGAGCGGCCGTGGCGGATGGTCTGCCACAGCTGGCCGTAGAAGCCGGGTGAGGGGGCCCCGGAGCGGAGAAAGCCGGGCGTACGCCCGAGGACCTGGTGGGCCGGATAGCCGGTGATGCGCTCGAAGCCGGGATTGACGTACTCGATGATGCCGTCCGTGCGGGTGATCATCACCGCATCGTCGGTATGCTCCACGGCGAGCGCCAGCATCTGCAGGATGCGCTGCGTGTCGTCTGTCCGGCCAGGGCCGGCGGTGTGCTCCGTGTCCCCTGGCGCAGGCCGCGGGGGAGGGGCTGAAGAGTCCGTGTTGGCGCTCATGGGGGGCGTGCGTCTCCTGTCGTGCGCCGGGTCCGCAGTTGCGGCCGGGCGGCATGTGCATCGGGAGGCGCGGGGG
>WBTZ01000172.1 GCA_009026175.1 Zoogloea sp.
GGGCCAGGCCCTCCGGCCAGCCAGGACGGCCCGCCAAGGCCACCCAGGCACCGGCGGCCAGCACGCCCGCCATCACGCCGACCCCACCCGTCCGGGGAATCGGTGTGGCATGCAGGGAACGTTCGTTGGGCATGTCCAGGAAATGCAGCCAGGCGCCCGGCCGGCAACAGGCCCGAGTCACCCCCCAGGCCAGGCCGAAGGCAAGCAGCACCGCCGACACAAGCAGGCTCTCAGCGGCCATGGAGCATCTCCCGCAGCCCTGCTTCGAGGCTCACCACGGCACGCCAGCCCAGCTCCCGGTCGATCCGCCGGGGGGAGTAGCAGGCCGACCCGAGCAGGCGCCCGAGGGCCTCGCTGTCCAGCGGGAGCCTGCGGCGCCCCAGTGTCTCGAGCACGTCACCACAGCGTGCCGCTGCGGCCAGCACGGGCCGGGGCACCGCCCAGCGCACCGGGGGCAGCCCGCCAGCCTGGCGCAGGGCATCGTAGAGCCACCGCCCCGAGGGCGCATGCGGATGGGCAATGATGTAGGTGCGGCCGGCAGCCCGCGGGTCGGCAGCGACCAGGCGCATGGCCGCCACCAGATCATCCACATGGACCATCGAGCGCTGATTCCCGGTTTCCGGCAAGGGCGGAAAGACCCCCCGCCGCACGAGCGCCGCCATCCGCTCCAGGTTGCCCCGCCCGCCGGCACCAAAGACCATCGCCGGACGGAGGTTGACCACCCGCATGCCGTAGCGCCGGCCGGCCTCCAGCACGGCCTCCTCGGCGGCCCGCTTGGCCCTTCCGTAAGCCGAATCCGGCGCGCCCGGAGCATCCTCGTCCACGCACGATCCGCCCGGCTCGGCCTGGGCCTTGACGCTGGAGATGAAGACAAAGCGGCGCACGCCCGCCTGCCCGGCCGCCTCGGCCAGGGCCCGGGTGCCCTCGAAATTGACCCGCCAGTGGCGCGCCTCCTCCTCCGCCGCGAGACAGGAAAAGGCGTGGGCATGGCCCGCGCAGTGATACACGGCCTCCACGCCCTCGCAGGCAGCCGCCAGCGTCTCCGGGCGGGTCAGCTCCGCCTGCACCTCGGCGGGCCCCGGCCGCCCGCGGGTCATCACCCGGACATCGGCCCCCTCCTTGCGCAGGTCGGCCACCAGGCGACTCCCGATGAAACCCCGCCCGCCGGAGACAAGTACCCGCCCCGTCATCAGAAGGCCTCCCGGACACGCAGGAAACGGGCAAAGCGCGGCACGCCGTCCGGCGTCAGGGAGGTGTAGCGGTATGTCACCTGCGTCCCCACCGGTGGTGGATCGCGTCGCAGCGCATCCGGCAGGCCGCTACCGAGATTGAAACGACGCCCCTCGGGCGTTTCGACCCGCAACGCACCGAGCATGCCGGCGAGACGCCCCTTGCCAGGCAGGTGGCCGATCACGCGCGCTTCCGTATCGAGCCAGGGCTTGAGTTTGAGGAGGACGTCGCTGCGCCCGGTCACGTAGGGCGCATCGTCCCGGTGCAGCATCAGGCCCTCGCCGCCGCCCGCCACGACCTCCGCCAGGCAGGCCTGCAGAGCCTGGCTGTCCGGCACGCGGAACTGCTCGACGACCTGCAGCCAGGGCACCCCGGCCCGCGCCACGATGTCGCGCAGGCGTGCGTCCCGCTCGGTAAAGGTACCGCTGCCGCCCGGCTGCTCGAAGACCATGAAGCGGATCTGGCGCCACTCCGCCTCCTCCGGCGTAGTCCGGCGCACCGCCGCAGACAGGGCATCGAAGCGTCCGCGCCCCATCCACAACTCCCCGTCGAGGGGCTCGGCCGGCAGGCCGGCAATGAACCAGGCGGGGGTGGCGACCGGATTCCCACTGCGGAAACGCAGGGTCCGGCCGTCCCACACAGCCCGGGCGCCATCCAGCTTCTCGCTGACCCAGTAACGGGGCAGGTCCACCTCCCCGCGCAGCACCTCGGCCAGCAGCAGGGGCGGTGGCGCAGCCCTGGCCGGCAGGCCGCACAGGAACAAGGCCAGCAGACAGGCGCAGAGGTAGTGCCAGCTTCGCCCTTCAGACCCTCGCATCACGTCATCTTGCCCCGTGCCAACCCCGTATGAACCCCGTACCAAAGCGTCTCCCGCCTCAGGCGGACGGCCTTCTGCATCCAACCGCCCCCCCGGCTTTTGAAGCCCGTCATGATGCACCATATTGAAATTGCAGACATCCGCAGTCTGTAACCGAAAGTCCCAAGTGCGGGCCGGTGGCGCCGGAATGCTAGAATCCTGCCCCTGCCCCACCCCGACGACCCGCCTGGAGCCCGGTGAACACTCTCCCTATCGACGTCATCGTTCCCGTCTACCGGGGGCTGGATGAAACCCGGCGCTGCATCGAAAGCGTCCTCGCGGCCCGCCAGCAGGCGCCCTTCGAACTCATCGTCATCAACGACGCCGGCCCCGATGCCGGGCTCACCGCGTGGCTGCGCCAGATGGCGGCGGAGGGCCGCCTCACCCTGCTTGAAAACGAGCACAACCTCGGCTTCGTGCTCACCGTGAATCGCGGCATGGGCCTGCATGGGGACCGGGACGTGGTCCTCCTCAACAGCGACACCGAGGTAGCCAACGACTGGCTCGACCGGCTCGTCGCCTGCGCCGCCCGCCACCCCTCGGCCGGCACCCTGACGCCCTGGTCCAACAACGCCACCATCTGCTCCTATCCCTTCGAAGGCTGGAATGGTGGCACCCCGGGCACCCTGGGCCTGGCCGGCCTCGACACGCTGATCAGCACCACCCTCGCCGGCCGGACCCTCGAGATCCCCACCGCCGTCGGCTTCTGCATGTACATCCGGCGGCGCTGCCTCGACGAGACCGGCCTCTTCGACGCCGAACGCTTCGGCCGGGGCTACGGCGAGGAGAACGACTTCTGCCGGCGCGCCGCCGGGCTCGGCTGGCAGAACCTGCTGGCGGCCGATGTCTTCGTCTTCCATGAAGGCGGGGTCAGCTTCTCCGACGAACGTGCCGCCCTCCAGGCCAACGCCATGAAGCGCCTGCTGGAAGCGCACCCGGACTACCTGGACGTGGTCATGGACTTCATCCGGCGCGATCCGGCTGCGCCGCTGCGGGCATGCATCGACCAGGCCCGGCAGGCCTTCGGCGTGGATGAGGAGGCCCACCTGCTGGCCGAGCAGGGCCGGCCCCAGGCCCTGGCCACCCTGAAGTCGCTGTACGCCCGCCGCGGCACAGCGCGCCCGGTCCAGCTGCACATCAGCCATGGCTGGGGCGGTGGCGTGGAACGCTGGGTGCTCGACTTCTGCAAGGCCGACACCACGCGCCGCAACCTGTGGCTACGCAGTCGCAGCGACCGCAATGCGGCTGGCTGCGGGCTGGCCCTGTTCGAGCCTGCCGTGTCGCCGGAGCCGCTGCTCGAGTGGGAACTGGCGCTGCCCATCCGCAGCACCGCGCCCGAGCACCCCGAGTACGCCCGCCTGCTCGAAGGCCTGATCGCCGGCTTCGGCATCCGCAGCGTGCTGGTGTCCTCCCTCATCGGCCACGGGCTCGACGCCCTGACCACCGGGCTGCCCACCGCCTTCGTGCTGCACGACCTCTACCCCTTCTGCCCGGCCCTGTTTGCCCATTTCGAAAGCAGCTGCACGAGCTGCGGCAACGAGCGCCTGGCCGCCTGCCTGCGCGCCAACCCCCTGAATGTGTTCTGGCACAACAGCACGGCGCAGGAATGGCAGGTGCTGCGCGAGGCCCTGGGCCACCGTGTGTCCGCCCCCGGCGTCACCATCGTCGCGCCTACCCGGAGCGTCCGGGAGCGCTGGGCCCAGCTGCTGCCCGCAGTCGCCGACCGCCCCTGGCAACACATCGAACACGGCCTGGCGCTGGCAGGGCCGGTCGCCCACGCCCTGCCCCGACGCCCGGACGGCCAGCGCCTGCGCTTCGTCATCCCGGGGCGCCTGTCCCCCCAGAAGGGCCTGGCACTGCTCGAAGCACTGATGCCCGCGCTGCTCCCTGTGGCCGACGTGGTGCTGCTGGGCTGCGGCGCCTTCGGCAAGGCTTTCCAGCACCTGCCCGGCGTCAGCCTGGTGCCGGACTACCAGCAGCACGACCTGGCCAGCCAGCTCGAAGCCTTCCAGCCCGATGCGGCCCTGATGCTGTCCACCCTGCCCGAGTCCTTCAGCTACACCCTGTCCGAGATGTTCGCCTTCGGCCTGCCGGTCATTGCCACCGACCACGGCGCCTTTGCCGAGCGCATCGGACACCGGATCACCGGCCTGCTGGTGGCCCCGCAGCCGGACGCGGTCATGGCCGCCATCACCGGGCTCGATCAGGACCGGGCGCTGCTCGGGGCGTTGCGCCAGAACGTCCTGGAACGCCCGGTCCGGCTCTGCGGGGAGATGGTCGAGGACTATCACCGGCTGCTCCCCCTCGACCCGGCGGAGGCTCGGCCTGCCGCCGAAGGGTGCCTTGATGCCCTGCACGCCCATGCCTGCCTCCAGCGGGAAGCCGTCGTGACCCGACTGGCACGGGAGTCCTCCGCCGCGGAGGCCCGCATTGAGCAGCTCGTCCGCGAACGGGACGCCATCGCGGCCCTCAACACCGGACTCCAGCAACAGATCGGGGCGATCCACGCCTCCAGCTCCTGGCGCCTGTCGCGCCCGCTGCGCGCCGTGGCACGCCTGGCCAGGCTCCTGCGGCGAAGCCCACAGGACTCCGGCACCGGCGCGCCCGAAGACACCACGGCATTGCCCGCCATCCGGGCCAGCCTGTCCCCCGCCGAGCGGCAGGAAATCCGCCGTCGGGTGCGCGGCTGGTTCCACATGCCGGACCGCTGCCGCATCGTTCTCGGCTTCGGCCCCCCGGCGCAGGGCGGCGCTTTCCTCGACATGGTCGAGCAGGGCACCGCCCAACGGAATGACATCGCCTTCGTGCTAGGCGGCCTGGGCCCGGAGCATCCTTGCTGGCAGGCGGCCACCTCCCAGCTCGAAAGCCTGGTGGCCCGCCGCAAGCTGTTCTTTTCCCCATCCCTGCACGACCGGGAGGCCTTCCTGTGGGCCGCGGATGCCTATGTCACCACCGACGCCGCGCAGTTCGGACAGAACCGGGACGACATAACCCGCGCCGGCCTGTCCGTCCTGGACGGCAGCGCCGTGCCAGCCCTCCCCTGAGGGGCGGGCCCCATCCGGCGCCTCAGCCGCGCCAGCGCTTCAAGCACACCCCCAGCCAGCGCAGGGGGCGCGACACCCGCCAGCTGGTGGAGGCGTGGATCTCGGCGATGCGCAGGTCGCGGTCCCGGACTGCGGCCCGGAGGCCTTCTGCCTCACCACGCAGGCGCTCGAGCTCCTCGTGGACTTCCCGCAGGCGCCCCTCCTTCATGTCCAGCCGCACCCCCATGCTCCTGGCGCTCTTCCAGCTGTGCAGCGCCGCCAGGAGGCGGTCGGTGGCCGGGTCGGCAGGCCCTCCGGCGGGAATCATGAGCTCACCGGCGGGCAGGGGCAGCAGGCGGTGGTAGTCCGCCACCATGTCGGCCAGGGAGCGCACTGGCAGTGCCTCAACAGCGGCCCGGAGGCGGACCAGCCAGCCGCGGTCGGCGTCGATGCCACGCAGGCAGGCCAGCAGCGAGGCCTTGTCCGGATCGAACAGGATGCCGTCCTCCCCGTCCCGTATCCGGTCGGCGAAGCCTCCCACCCGGGTGGCCACCGGCGGAATGTGCATCTGCAGCAGCTCGCTGAGGGTATAGCTGAAGGTCTCCGGCCAGGTGCTGAGCAGCAGGCCGCAATCGGGCGCAATGCCTTCCACGATCGCCGGCAGGTCCTCCAGGCGGTATTCGTCCACCACCTGCACCCCCGGCCGGTAGCGGAACAGCTCGCCGGCCTCCTTGGCCCCCACCAGGTACAGGTCGGCAAAGCCGGTCAGCTCCGGCAGCACCTCGAAGAGCAGCTTCATGCCCTTGGTGACCGACTGGATGCCCAGCACCAGGATGCGCAGGCGGGCGCCGTCGCCCCGTGCCGGCGGCGCCACCGGCCGCAGGGCCGGCGCCCGCCCATGGGGAATGGTCTCGAAGCGCAGCCCGGCGAGGGCCGGCACGATGCCGACCAGATGCCGGCGCACCGAGTCGGTCGGCACCACCATGGTGACCGCGTGGGCCTGCAACAGGCGGGCCAGCCCTTCCCGGATGCGCAGGCGCTGCTCCACGGGGAAGACCCGGTAGGGCGAGTTGAAGTCCGGGTTGTGGGCGGCGCAATCGGCCAGGCGCGCCGCGTCGCAACGGGTGCACACCTCGTTGAAGTACAGGTTGATGGCCGGACAGGCCGGATAGAAGTCGTGGTTGATCACCAGCGTCGGCAGACCGGTCGCCAGGATGTCGAGGGCGTGCCCGATGAAGGACGAGACCAGGATGGCCGAGACCTGGAAGTCCCGCAGGATGTCCGCCACGGCCTGCCGGTACTCGGGATGATGCTCGTCGGTGGCCTGCATCGGCTGGGCCAGCCGGATCACGCGCAGGGGCCGCCCGGGCGCCCGGCTGTCATACAGCACCAGCCCTTCGGCGTAAGCATGGCTGAGGCTCCACGGCTTCAGGACGAGGTTCGTCCGCGTCTCGTCGGCGGTACAGAAATCGTTCAACCACTGGATGACCCCGCCCCCGAAATCATGGACGACATGCAGCTGGACCGGCCCCGCCGCCCGCCGCAGGAGCGGAGCAGGCGCCCCGCCGGCCTGCTCCGCCGCCAGCCGGGCCTGCAGCTCGCGGTTCTCGGCATAGGTCCGGGACCACTCGGCATAGACCGAATGCGCCCGGTCGGCCACCAGGCTGAGGGTCGGTGCGATGCCGTCAAGGCGGCCCCGCTCGCGGGCACAACAAACCAGGAAGTACAGCTCGGGAGGCAAGGCCGTATCGCCATCGACGGCCATCACCTCCACGTTGGCGGCCGGCTGTCCGAGGGGCCAGACCAGGGAATGGAAGCAGGGGCGCTGGGCGAACCAGCGCTGCCCGGGAAAATGCGGGGCCAGCAAGGCCCGCAGCTCCTCCCGGTCCAGCTCCCGCAGGTGATGGGGGTTGTGATACCCCCGCCGCTCCGAATACTCGACCCGGTTCGGCGATGAAATGATGAACAGGCCGCCCGGTGCCAGCAGGCGATCCACCTCGTCCATGAAGGACGCATGGGCCACCATGTGCTCGATCGTCTCGAAGGACACGATCACGTCGAAACTGGCGTCCGGCAGCGGGATGCTGTCGCAGCTGGCCTGCAGGTAGCGCAGGTTGGCGCGCTGTCCATAGCGGTGGGAGGCGTGCCCGACCGCCTCCGCGGAGATGTCCACGCCCACCACCGACGCCGCCTGCTCCGCCAGCAGGGCGCTGCCATAGCCTTCACCGCTGGCCACATCCAGCACCCGCAGGCCGGCCACGTGGGCACGCGCAAACAGGTAGCGGTGCCAATGCTCGTAGATGATCTCGCCCTCGCACTCCGGGAGGAAGCGCTCGCCGGTAAATTCCAAAGCCATATTCCATCCATCTCCGTCATTCCCGGACGGGTCTTGCCGCACGTCCGGCCGATCTCCCCCGTGCAGCGCACAAAGGCCTCGGAACACTGCGATTTTGAAGGTAAACTCCCACCGCCCGGCAGGCGGCGCGCTGCGCCGGCAAGCTCCGGCCAGCAGCCCGCCGCAGCGGATGGGGCTCCGGGGTCGTCCGGGGGCGCCTACCCTATCACCAGCCACCGCCGCTCACCAGCGAGACTCAATGCACACCCCCGCCATCAGCGTCATCGTCCCCGCCTTCAACCACGAGGCCTACGTGGTCGAAGCCCTCGAGAGCGTGCTGGCCCAGAGCCTGGGCGACCTGGAGCTGATCGTCATCGACGACGCCTCCCGGGACGGCACCTGGGATGCCATCCACAGCGTGCGTGACCCGCGCATCCGGGCCTTGCGCCATGCCGCCAACCAGGGGGCCCACCAGACCCTCAATGAGGGCCTGGCCCTCGCCCAAGGCCGCTACCTGGCCATCCTCAACTCCGACGACCGCTACCACCCCGAACGCCTGGCCCGCCTGGTGGAGGCCTTGGGCGACGCCCCCCGCCTGGCCTTCAGCGACGTCGGCTTCATGGACGGCAAGGGCTTGCCGGCCCCGGACCACGAGCGCGCCCGCGACTACGCCGAGGCCTGCCGTCGGGCCGGCCAGCTGGCGCCGGCAGGCTGGCTGCTCAGCAGCAACCTGGCCATCAGCACTTCGAACTTCCTGTTTCCGCGCAGCCTGTTCGACAGGATCGGCAGCTTTGCCAACCTGCGCTACACCCACGACTGGGACTGGGCCCTGCGGGCCAGCGCGCAGTTGCCGCCCGTGTGGCTGCGTGAAACCCTGCTCGAATACCGGGTCCACCCCGCCAACACCCTGGCGGAAGACGATGTCTGGCGCCACGTCCATGAAAACGCCTACATCCAGGCCCTGGCCCTGGGCGGCAGCCTGGAAGGCCTCGACGCCCGCGCAGCCTGCACCGCCCTGCTGCACAACAGCAGCCTCCACCCGGCCGCCACCCTGGCCTTCCTGGTTGCCGCCCGCCGCCTGCCGCGGCAGGACGAGCTGCAGGCCTTCACCCAGCCCACCGGTGGCCAGTGGTTCCTGCCCGGCATGGCCCGCGACTGCGGGCTGGATCCGCGGATCTTCCTGTCTGCGCGCACCCTGTCCAACCAGCAGCAGGCGCTCGCAGCCCAGGCTGCCCTGATCGAGGAGCGCTGGGACACCATCCAGCGCATGAGCGAAAGCATCGCCCAGCGCGACGCCAGCATCGCCGCCCAGGCCCGCCTGGTCGACGAGCGGGCCGCCACGATGGATCACATGGGCAAGGAGATCGCCCACCGCGACGAAGCCATCGCCGCCCAGGCGCGGCTGCTCGAAGAGCGCTACGCAGCGATGGAAGAAATGAGCCAGCGGATTCTCCAGCAACAAGGAATTATTGCGACACAACAATTCCATATTGATAAACTTCAGGCTCATCCTTGGAACCGCTTCCGGCGACTCGTCGCACGCCTCCGCCCGACACGCCGCATCCCACCCGAATGAACGCTCTCGCTTCACCGCCTGCAGGCCGACGCCTCGGCAACCTGGATCTGCTGCGTTTCTTCGCGGCGGCTTCGGTGCTGTTCTACCACTACTATTTCATCGGCCCTCTGCAGGGCTTCTGGCCGAAATCGCTCTTCGTGCCGCTGGCCCATTGGGGTGAGCTGGGCGTCGACCTGTTCTTCGTGATCAGCGGCTTCGTGATCACCCTGACCTCCGAGAACCGCAGCGCCGGCGCCTTCCTGCGAGCCCGGGCCGTGCGCTTGATACCGGCCTTCGCCGTCTGCTCGGCGATCACCGCAGTCATGGCCATGATGCTGCCGGGCATCAATCCCGCCAGACTCCTGGTGCGCTGGCTCGCCAGCCAGACCTTCTATCCCCGGGTGTTCGGCATCGAGCCCTTGTCATCGGTCTACTGGACGCTGGCCATTGAGGTCCAGTTCTATGGCATGGTCGCGCTGCTCATGGCCATTGGCGCCTGGAGACGCTGGAACGACCTGATCCTGTGGACCTGGCTCATCGTCGCTTTTGCGGTGCAATATGACAACGGCCCGAGCTGGCTCGCCCAGGCGCTCATCACCGAGTACGCAGGCCACTTCATCGCCGGCATTGTGCTCTACCGGATCCATGCCGGGCGGCCGCCGCGCTTCGCCGCCGCAGCACTTCTCCTCGCCTGGGCATTGATCTCCAAGCATATCCAGCACACCGATGAATGGCTCGGGGGCAGCTTCCAGCAGTTCTTCCCAACGGCCGGCATCATCCTCACCGCTCCGATTCTGTCAGGTTGCGTGCTGCTGGCGGCACGGGCGCCGGCCCTCCCCCTGCTGCCAATCCGTATGGCGGCCATGCTGGGCGCCATGAGCTACCCTTTCTATCTGATTCACGCCGACCTCGGTTTCTGGTCGCATGCCATTTTTGAGAGAACGCTGTTCAGGCATTTTCCCGTGCTCACGGAGTACGTGACCTACCCACTGATGGCGGCGGGTGCAATCGTGCTGTCGACCGTCATCTCCTGGCTGGTCGCGGTCAGGATCGAGCCCCGGCTCCAGCAGCGCATGAAGGCTTTCCTGGCCCGGCCCCAGAAGCTGGCGGATGACCATGCCGGGGATGGCCAGGCGCCGTCTTCCGCAATGCCTGCTGCCCCACCCTCGATAC
>WBTZ01000173.1 GCA_009026175.1 Zoogloea sp.
TGTCACCCACCAGGATCACCGCCAGACCAGGCTGCACGCCCTGGCTCACCAGTTGGGACACGCGCGTCTTGAAGCCTTCGCGCAGCTGCTTCGACAAGGCCTTGCCGTCGATGATCCGGGCTGTCATGAATTGGATTTCCTGCAAAAAAAGCGGGGCGACCCTGGGGCCGCCCCGGCGAAACGCCTTGCGGGGCGAGAGGGAGAAACGTGTCCGTGCAGGGGCGGCTGAAGCCGCCCCTGCATACAACCTACATGTTCCCGTGCGTTCAGAAGCCCCGGCCGGGAATCCAGTTGGTGCCGGCCAGGGGCACACCGGCCATGGCGGCGGCTTCGATGGTCAGGGCGACCAGGTCTTCCGGCTCCAGGTGGTGCACGTTCTGCTTGCCGCAGGCCCGGGCGATGGTGGTGAGCTCCATGTTCAGGGTCTTGAGGTAGTTCTTGAGGTGCTTGGCGCCCACCGCGGGCGACAGGCGCTGCTCCAGGATGGCGTCCTGGGTGGTGATGCCGACCGGGCACTTGCCGGTGTGGCAGTGGTGGCAGAAGCCCGGCGCGGTGCCGAGGGTGTTGTAGTCGGCGATGGCGTCGTGGTGGGCGCCGTTCTGGAAATAGGTCTCGCCGTTGCAGCCGAGGGCCACCAGCACGCCCTGGCCGATGGCCACCGCGTCGGCCCCCATGGCGAGGGCCTTGGCCACGTCGGCGCCGGTGCGGATGCCGCCGGAGACGATGAGCTGGACCTTGCCCTTCATGTCGAGGTCTTCCAGGGCATTGACTGCCTGGCGCACGGCGGCCAGGGTCGGAATGCCGACGTGCTCGATGAAGCAGGTCTGGGTGGCCGCGGTGCCGCCCTGCATGCCATCCACCACCACCACGTCGGCGCCGGAATGGACGGCCAGCTTGACGTCGTTGAAGGTGCGGGTCGCGCCGACCTTGACGTAGATGGGCTTCTCCCAGTCGGTGATCTCGCGCAGCTCCTGGATCTTGATGGCCAGGTCATCCGGGCCGGTCCAGTCGGGGTGACGGCAGGCGGAGCGCTGATCCACGCCTTCCGGCAAGGTGCGCATCTTGGCGACGCGGGGGTTCACCTTCTGGCCCAGCAGCATGCCGCCGCCGCCCGGCTTGGCGCCCTGGCCGATCACCACCTCGATGGCGTCGGCCTTGCGCACGTCGTCCGGGTTGAAACCGTAGCGGGACGGCAGGCACTGGTAGATCAGGGTCTTGGAGGAGCGGCGCTCTTCCGGCGTCATGCCGCCGTCACCGGTGGTGGTGGAGGTACCCATCTCGGTGGCGGCCAGGCCCAGGGATTCCTTCACGTTGGCCGACAGGGCACCGAAGCTCATGCCGGCGATGGTGATGGGGATCTCCAGCTCGATCGGCTTCTTGGCGAAGCGGGTGCCGAGCAGGGTCTTGGTGATGCACTTCTCCCGGTAGCCTTCCAGCGGGTAACGGGACATGGACGCACCGAGGAAGACCAGGTCGTCGAAGTTGGGCAGCTTGCGCTTGGCGCCCATGCCGCGGATCTCGTACAACCCGTGGGCGGCAGCGTTGCGGATGTAGTCGAGGGTCTTGCGGTCGTAGCCGTAGGACTCCTCGCGGGAGAGGTTCTTGAATTGCACGGGTTTGGTTTCCATGATCGTATCCTTGGTGGTCCGGGTGGGCGCGAGCCGCGGGCTCAGTATTCCTGGTTGGCGTCGGCGTTCCAGTGGTACAGGGAACGCTTGGAGGCGATGCGCTTGAAGGATTTCGGGTCGTGGTCGAGGCCGGCCTGGTCGAGCAGGCTGGCCACGGCGGCGATGTCGGCTTCGCTCATCGGCTCGTACTGGGCGTCGGCGCCGAGGGACTTGACGCTGCCCTTCACGTAGAGCACGGCTTCGTACAGGGAGTCGCCGAGGGCGTCACCGGCGTCGCCGCAGATGACCATGCGGCCGGCCTGGGCCATGAAGGCGGAGAAACTGCCCACCGAACCGCCGACGACGATGTCGCCGCCCTTGAGGGAGATGCCGCAGCGCAGGCCGGCATCGCCCTCGATGACCAGCAGGCCACCGTGGGCGGAGGCGCCGGCGCCGTTGGAGGCGAAGCCCTTGACGTGCACCTTGCCGCTCATCATGTTCTCGCCGACGCCGGTGCCGGCGCTGCCGGTGATGGTGACGGTGGCGGACTTGTTCATGCCGCCGGCGTAGTAGCCGGCGTGGCCGACCACGTCCACCGCGATCGGGCAGTCCAGGCCCACCGCGATGTTGTGGGCGCCGTCCGGGTTGAGGACGGTCACGTGGCTGGTCTTGCCCGCCTTGGCGTCGTTATGCAGAAAGGTGTTGAGCTCGCGCAGGGGGGTGGTGGCGAGATCGAAGGTCAGGCGTTCCATACGTACATCTCCTCGGGCGCGGGTTCGAAAACATTGGCATGGTTGATGCCGGGCAGATGGGCCAGGGACCGGAATTCGGAGGCGATCGCCACGTAATCGTCGGTCTCGGCCACCACCGCGGGCTTGCAGGCGAAGGGGTCGCGGATCAGGGCGAGCTTGTCCGGGGTGCCCATCAGGAAGGTGAAGAAGCCGTCCAGCTCCTCGAAGCCCTTCTGCAGCGCGGTCTCCAGGTCGTCGCCTTCACGCAGGCGCCATTCCAGGAAGCGGCAGGCGGCCTCGGTGTCGTTGTCGGTCTCGAAGCGGATGCCCCGCGGCTCGAGCATGCGGCGGATACCGTTGGGATTGGACAGGGAGCCGTTGTGCACCAGGCAGAAGTCCTCGCCGGCGGTGAAGGGGTGGGCACGGTCCGGGGTCACCGCGGACTCGGTGGCCATCCGGGTGTGGCCGACCAGGTGGGAGCCGGTGAGGCCGGCAAAGCCGTAGCGGGCGGCCACCTCGGCCGGGGTGCCGATGTCCTTGTAGAGGTCGATGCTGCGCCCCGTCGACAGGATGTGCAGCTTGGGGTGGTGCTCGGCGATCCAGCGCTTGACGATGGCCGGGGCCACGTCAAAGCTCAGGATGGCGTGGTTGCCCTTGGGTTCGACGCTGACCTGGACGCCCAGGTGCTCCTTGAGGGCGTGGCCGAGGCCGAGCCAGTTGAAGTCGGCGCCGTCCTCGGTGAGGCCGGAGTACACGCTGATCTTCCGTTCATTGCCCGCCAGGGGGTTGCCGAACACCGCCAGACCGGCGGAGTCGGGGCCGCGCTCGGTCATGCCGATGAGCATCGGCACCATCAGTTCGCCGAGCTTTTCCCGCAGGGCCGGTGTCTTCACCAGCAATCCGACGATTCCACACATGCTTGTTTCTCCTTCGTTGATGCTTCGATTCGTTAGCGTTTGATCCGGGCCGGGGCTCTGTGCAGGGGCGGCGTCAGCCGCCCGCGGACTCCGTTTGGGCGGCTGACGCCGCCCCTACAGGCCCCTACAGGGGCATTAGAAGAATTCCAGGTAGTTCTTGATCTCCCAGTCGGACACGTGGCGCATGTACTCGACCCACTCCATGTGCTTGAGGCGCAGGAACTCGCCGGCGACGGGGCCGAGGGCCTTGCACAGCACGGTGTCCTTCTCCAGGGCAGCCAGGGCTTCATGGAGGTTCTGGGGCAGGATCTCGATGCCGGCGGCCTTCAGTTCCTCGGGGCTCAGGGCGTACAGGTTCTGGTTGTGGGGTTCGCCCGGGTCCAGGTCGCGCTCGATGCCGTCCAGGCCGGCGGCGATGACCGCAGCGGTGGCCAGGTAGGGGTTGCAGGCACCGTCCGGCAGGCGCAGCTCGAGGCGGCCGTGGGGAATGCGCACCATCGACGAGCGGTTGTTGTCGCCGTAGCTGATGTAGGCCGGGGCCCAGGTGGCGCCGGTAAGGGAGCGCCCCACCACCAGGCGCTTGTAGCTGTTCACCGTGGGGGCGCAGATCGCCGCCAGGGCCGGCGCGTGGGCCAGGATGCCGCCCAGGAACTGGTAGGCCAGCTTGGACAGGCCGAGGCCGCGCTTGTCGCTCTTGTCGGCAAACAGGTTGGTCTTGCCGTCGCCGAGGGACATGTGGATGTGCATGCCGTTGCCCGGCCGGTTGGCGAAGGGCTTGGGCATGAAGGAGCAGATCATCCCCAGGTCGTTGGCGATCTCCGAGGCGGCCATCTTGAACAGCAGGTAGTGGTCGGCGGAGGTCAGGCAGTCGGCGTAGGTGTAGTTGATCTCGAACTGGCCGTTGGCGTCCTCGTGGTCGATCTGATAGACATCCACGTCCACCTCACGGAGGCTGTCGGTGAGGGTCTCGAGGAACTCGCGGTTGCGCGACAGGCCCTTGTAGTCATAGCAGGGCTTGGGCAGCGTGTCGGTCGGATCGGTCGGGATGATGTTGCCGTTGGCATCCTTCTTGAGCAGGGAGAATTCCGGCTCCAGCCCGGTGAAGAAGGTGTAGCCCTTGGCCTCCAGGCGCTTCACCTGTTCCTTGAGCACCACGCGGGTGTCCAGGGGCCAGGGCTCGCCCTTCACGTGGCCGTCGCAGGCGATGCGGGCGTAGCCGGGCTGCCAGGGCACCAGGGTCAGGGTGGAAAGGTCACCGATGGCCATGAAGTCCGGACCGTTCGGCTCGATGCCCAGGCCCCACACCGCAAAGCCTGCAAAGCCGGCACCGGTGGTGAGGATGTCTTCGAAATGGGCGGCCGGGACCGACTTGGTCTTGGCCGTACCGTGGATGTCGACAAACTGGGCAAGTACATACTTGACTCCGTTGTCGGCGAGAAACTGCTTGGCTTCTGTGGGCGTCATTGCCGCTCTCCTGAGAATGGTTTGGGTTCGGGCGATTGAGACGATTGGGGCGATCAGTTGAAGCTGTGGGGCGCCACGGCGCCTCCGCCCAGCTCGATAGCTATCCCGAGCAGGGTCTCCCACAGGTAAGGTCCGTAAGTGCCGTCACTCCAGATACGGACGAAGGGACGGCCATTGCGCGTTTCGGGGATCACCGTCACCCCGACGCCGACCATGCTGGTCAGCACCACCGGCCGCTGGGCCGGGTCGAGGGGGCGGAAATTCACGTTGCAGGTCTGGCGCAGCAGCTCGTCGAGACGGCTGCCGCCAAGCACCAGGGCGGCGTCCTGGCGCAGCACCGGATACACGCCGGGGCCGCGGGGCGCTGCGGCGAGGGGCGCGATCAGCGCATCCGGGCCTTCGACGAGGAATTCGGTGAAGCCCAGGCGGGCGATCAGGCCGCCACCATCCAGCGGCAGCCAGCTGTTGGGCTGGGCCGGGATGGGCAGGCCGAGGGCCTGCAGCCAGGCGGTGGCGCCGGGACCCTTGCAGCCGATGCGGGCGCTGCGGGAGACATCGGCGATGCCCAGCACCTGGGCCGCGGCGGGCTGGCGGACCGGCTCCAGCAGGGTCGCCGCCACGCCTTCGGCCACCGGGCTCACCGCCCCACCGTTTGCCGACACCAGCGGGCTGGCCTGGCCGGCGGGGGGCTCATCCTTCTGACGCTGGTTGTCCGGGTCGTAGAAGGGCGTGGCGCTGACCTTGGCCTGCACCATGGCCCCGTCGGACAGGCGGATGGACACGCTGCCGCCCGGGGTGGCCAGGTCGGGCCGCACGAAGGCCAGACCGATGGCGTGGCCGAGGGTCGGGCTGTAGGCGATGCTGGTGACCCGTCCGGCGATGTCGCCACCGGCGATGACCAGGTTGCATTCCAGGGGCAGCGGGCCGCCGTAACCCGCCGGGAAGGTGATGCCCACCAGCTTCTGCTTGCGCGGCAGCTTGGCCACGGCGGACAGGCTGCGCTGGCCGACAAAGAAGGGCTTGTTCATCTTGAGGGCCCACTCCATGCCCACATCCAGCGGCGTGGTGAGGCCGTCGGTGTCCTGGCTGATGATGATGTGGCCCTTCTCCAGGCGCAGCAGGCGCTGGGCCTCCACGCCGAAGGGGCGGATGCCGCGGCTGGCGCCGGCCTTCATCAGGGCGTCCCACAGGGCACCGCCTCGGGCAGCCGGTACGTGGATCTCGTAGCCCCACTCGCCGACGAAGCCGACCCGCATCAGGCGGGCGGCGATCCCGGCCACTTCGCCCTCGCGCACCGCCAGGTAGGGGAAGGCGGCGGCCGACAGGTCCATCCCGGTCAGACCGGCCAGCACCTCGCGGGACTTGGGTCCGGCCAGGTTCACCGCGGCAAAGGCGCCGGTGTGATTGACGATGCCGCAGTCCAGCCGCCACATGGTGTTGAGGCGCGACAGCTCGCGGTAGATGGTGGCGGCGCCGGAGGTGGTGGTGGTGAAGTAGAAGTGATCGTCCGCCAGGCGGGCCACCACGCCGTCGTCGATGACCACGCCGGACTCGTCGCACATCACCGCGTAGCGGGTCATGCCGACCTTGAGGTTGGCGTAGTTGGAGGTGTAGACCCGCTCCAGGAACTCGGCGGCCTGGGGTCCGATGACTTCCAGCTTGCCGAGGGTGCCCACGTCGATCAGGCCCACCGCGTTGCGCACGGCGTGGGCTTCCTCGCGGATGCAGGCGAGGCGGTCCTTGCCTGCCACCTGGTAATACTCGGGGCGCTGCCACACGCCGGCGGGCATCCACTTGGCGCCCAGGGCGTCGTGGCGGCTGGCCAGCGGCGTGGCGCGTTCCGGGCTGAAGCCGCGGCCGGCCAGGATGGCCATCGGGACCGGGTGGTAGAAGGGACGCGCGGTGGTGGTGCCGACCTGCTGCGGCTCCTTGCCGGTGAGGCGGGCCAGGATGCGCAGCCCGTTCATGTTGGAGTGCTTGCCCTGGCTGGGGCCCATGCCGTTGGTGGAGAAGCGCTTGAGCAGTTCGATGTTGTCGAAGCCCTCCTGCACGGCGTTGCGGAAGTCCTTGAGCTGCAGGTCCTCGTCGAAATCGACGAAATTCTTGCCGGCCGGGTGATCGACGATCGGCCAGGGGTGGCTGGGGCTCTCCAGCTCGGGCGGCAGGGCCTCGCCGGTGGCGCTGCCGAAGCCGGCGGCCGCGGCGGCATGGCTGCCGGCCCGGCTGCCGTCGGCGACGCGGCGGGACAGTTCATGCACGCCATTGACACGGCCACAGGCGAACACGCCTTCGGGCAGCACGTCAGGGACGAATTGCTCGACGGACTTGTCGTAGCGCATGCGGGTACCGGCCTGGTACAGCAGGTTGGCGGCGGGCGCCCAGCCGGTGCTCATCAGGATGCCGTCGCAGGCGATGTCGCGGCGCTGGGCGGCCGGCGTGCCGTCGGCCTGCAGGGCGGCGATGCGGGCGCCGGCACACAGGCCCTTGCCATCGGCGATGCCTTCCACCACCGCGTGGCCGACCAGCACTTCCACGCCGGATTGCTGCAGCAGGCGGGCCAGGGGGTCGGCGCTGCCGGCTCCGCCGCGCAGATCGACCAGGGCGGCCACGGTGACGCCGTTGGCCTGCAGGTCGAGGGCGGCCCGGTAGCCGTCGGCGTTGGCGGCCAGCACCACGGCCTTGTTCATCGGCTTCACGCCGTAGCGGTACATCAGGCGCTGGGCGGCGCTGGCCAGCATCACGCCGGGCAGGTCGTTGTTGTGGAAGACGGCGGGCTGCTCGAAGGCGCCGCTGGCCAACACCACGCTGCCGGCACGCATCTTGAGCATGCGCTCCGCGCTGACCAGGGGAATCCAGTGGTCCTTGTAGTAACCAGCCGCGTAGGTGGCGGTGAGCACGCGGATGCGCGGCTCGGCGGCGACCCGGGCGAGCAGGCTGTCGAGCAGGCGACGGCGGCTGGCGTCGTTGCCCAGCTGGTAGCCGGCGCTGCCGCCGGCGCGGGCGTTCTCGTCCACCACCACCACCTCGGCGCCCTGCTCCGCCGCGGCCAGCGCGGCCGACAGGCCGGAGGCGCCGGCGCCGATGACCAGCACGTCGCAGAAGTCATAGGCCTTGGGGGTGCGGCGGTGGGGCATGTTCACATCGACGCGGCCGAGGCCGGTCATGAAGCGGAACATGCGCTCCCACATGGGGAAGAGCTTCTTGCTGTGGAAGGCCTTGTAGTAGAAGCCGACCGGCAGCAGGGACGAGAGCTTGCCCAGGTGGCGGCCCTTGTCGGCCTCCAGGCCGCCAAAGGTATTCACCGCGGTCAGGGCCATGCCGGCGACGAGGGGCGTCACATCGGAGCGGATGTTGGGGATGCCGCCCCACTGGTGCAGGGCGTTGGTGTCGTGGTTGGCCAGCGACAGCACGCCGCGGGGGCGGTGGTACTTGAAGCTGCGGCCGAGGACGCGGGCATCGGCACCCCACAGGGCCGAGCTGACGGTGTCACCTTCGTAGCCCTTGTAGCTGCGGCCTTCGAAGCTGAATTCGACGGGGCGGGAGCGGTCGATCCACTCGCCGCTGTTGGCGGGCAAACGCATCAGGCTTCTCCCTCGTAAAAATAGGTGCGCACAACGACATCCTTCTCGGTGTCACGTTCGGCGATGAACCAGGTATTGCTGGGGGTGTGGCACCACCATTCCTTCTTCACGCCGGGCGCGCCGTTGCGGTTGAAGACGTAGTCGGCCCAGGCGTCATCGCTGGCGGTGGCGGGGTTCGGCATGGGGCGTACTTCGCCCCAGTAATAGAACTCGGAGACCGGACGGGGGCCGTTGAGGGGACAGTTCAGGATCTTCATCGTGGGTGTCCTCGCGCTTAGTGGCCCACCGAGGCCGCGCCTTTTTCGCCGGTGAGGGCGTAGTTGCGGAAGCGGTCCAGGGAGAAGCCGGTGATCAGGGGGTGATCGCTGTCGTTGACCACGGTGTGGGCCATGGTCTTGCCGCACACGGGCGTGGCCTTGAAGCCCCAGGTGCCCCAGCCGGAATCCAGGTAGAAGCCCTCCACCGGGGTCTTGCCCATCACCGGGGCGAAGTCGGGGGTCATGTCGGCCATGCCGGCCCACTGGCGCATCACCTTGACGTTGGAGAGGAAGGGGAACATCTCCAGCATGTGGGTGGTGAGGCCTTCGACGAAGTCGAGGGTGGAGCGGGTGCCGTGGAGTTCGTAGGGGTCCAGGGAGGCGCCCATCACCAGTTCGCCGCGGGCGGACTGGCTGATGTAGACGTGCAGGCTGCCGGACACCAGGATGGGGTCGAGCCAGGGCTTGATCGGCTCGCTGACCATGGCCTGCAGCGGGTGGATGTAGATCGGCGACTTGACGTCCACCATCTTGAGGATGCGCGGGGTGGAGCCCGCCACCGCGCACAGCACCTTGTTGGTGGAGATGTAGCCGCGGGAGGTCTTGACACCCTTGACCTTGCCGGCCTGCACGTCGATGCCGAGCACTTCGGTCTGCTGGTGGATCTCCACGCCGCGCTGGTCGGCACCGCGGCCGTAGCCCCAGGCCACCGCGTCATGGCGGGCCACCGAGCCCGGCGCGTGGTACAGGGCGCCGAGGATGGGGGCGTGGCCGCCGCAGCTGATGTCGATCATCGGCGCGGCTTCTTTCACCGCCTCGGGGCCGACCACCTCGGAATCCACCCCGTAGTGCTTGTTCACCTCGGCACGCCAGCGCATGGTGCGCAGGGCGGAGTCCGTGTGGGCCAGGGTGAAGTGGCCGCGGTTGGCGTAGAACAGGTTGAGGTCGAAGTCCTCGGACAGGTCCTGCCACAGATTGACCGACTCGTCATAGAACTTGACGCCCTCGGGAGTGAGGTAGTTGGAGCGGATGATGGTGGTGTTGCGACCGGTGTTGCCGCCGCCGATGTAGCCCTTCTCGAGCACGCAGACATTGGTGATGCCGTAGTCGCGGGCCAGGTAATAGGCCGCCGCCAGGCCGTGCCCGCCGGCACCGATGATGACCACGTCGTAGCTCGACTTGAGCTTCTCGTGGAAGTTGAACATCCGCGGTTCGGGATGCTTCTTGTTGAGCGCGAAGCGCAGGAGACGCCAGGGCATGTTTGATCCTCAAGTATCCGGGTGAGGCGCGTGGGAGCCGCCTGTGGAGGCCTGTAGGGGCGGCTTCAGCCGCCCATCAGCGCCAGATCGTTTGTTCAGGCTCCACGGGCGGCTGAAGCCGCCCCTACAGAGCCGGTATTCGGTTCGTCAGGGCTCAGCGGAACACCACCGTCTTGTTGCCATGGACCAGCACGCGGTCCTCCAGGTGGTAGCGCAGGCCCCGCGCCAGCACCGCCTTCTCGATGTCCTTGCCGTAGCGCACCAGGTCCTCCGGCGCATCCGAGT
>WBTZ01000294.1 GCA_009026175.1 Zoogloea sp.
GTCAGCTACACCCCACCCGCCGTCGCCGGCACCGACGAATTCGACGGCAGCCCGGTGCGCCTGCGCCTGCGCAGCGGCCTCGCCACGAACTTTGCCGGCGCGGGCGGCGCCCAGGCCCGCTTCGTCTATCTGCCCGACATCCGGGTGCGCGTGCTCAAGTCCGGAACCAGCGAACAAGTCTTTGCCGGCTCGACGAACCTGGGTGGCGAGATCACCGTCCCGGCCTTGCCCGCCGGCCAGTCCTTCGACCTGCAGTGCCTCTCTCCCCAGGGGATCCCCCTGAGCGGCTGCGGCGTGGTCACCGGCAACAGCATCGCCCAGGGGCTCACCCTGGCAGCCAGCCCGCCTGCGGCGGAGCGCAACCTGCTCCTGTTCGGCCACATCGGCCTCGCCGATGGCGGCGTATGCGGCATCGAGAACGAGTTCTTCGGGGTCGAGTCCGCGGCCACGGTGCAGATCCTGCAGGCCGATGGCAGCAGCCTGACCCCGCCCCTGCGGGTCAACCGTTTCGGCGACTACGCCGTGGACGCGGCCGTCGTCGTCAATGCAAAACTCAAGGCCCGCATCACCTGCGAGTCCTACTCCACCGTCGTCGACCTGCCCGCGCCGGCCAACGGCTACCTGGGCGCGCCGGTCGAGTTCTCCCACGTCATCCCCAACAGCCGGCCCGGCCTGGTCAAGATGGTCGCCAACGGCCCCGATGGCAATGTGCGCGGCCAGATGGTGGTGCCGGTGGCCGGGTCCTTCTCGGCGGCCCTGCCGCGGGCGGACCAGTTCCTCACCTACAAGGGCGCCGACACGCGGCTCGGCGCCTGCAACTACTACCGCTCCTTCGGTGCCGTGAAGGACTGCGACGCCCAGGGCAACATGAGCGGCGCGATCACCCTCGAGGACTGGAAGCGCGAACACAGATTCGGCAGCTACAAGGCCGGCAACGAGGAGGTCAGCGCCACCTACGTCAATCAGCGCGACCTCAACCTGGTGCGGCGCATGGTGGCCACCCAGACCGCGCCGGACAAGGTCGCCTTCTACGTGTGCAACCACCCCGGCCCGGACGGCGACACCCAGCGCGAGACCAACGACGTCATCGACACCGCGCTGGCCGACGAGAAACAGGTGGCCTGCGTGGCCATGGAATACTCGCCGGTTGCCGGCCGCAGCGGCGGCCAGCCCTTCACCAGATTCCTGACCTTCGGCCCGGACGGCAAGCTGATCCTGTCGATCAACCTCGACGGACGCGGAGAAAAATACATGCCGGGCGCCTGCGTGGCCTGCCACGGCGGCGCGTCCTACCTGGGTCGTTTCGCCGAGACAGGCCGCCCCAGTCCCGACCTCAAGTCCAGCTTCCTGCCCTTCGACACGGGCAACTACCTCTTCTCCAACCGCAGCGGCTACTCCGAAGCCGAACAGTCCGCCGCCCTGCGCAAGCTCAACGACCTCGTCGTGGCCACCAATCCCACCCCCGCCACCAAGGCTCTCATCCAGGGCTGGTACGCCGGCTCACCCCAGGTGCTCGACAAGGCCTACGTACCGCCCGCCTGGCTCGACTACGACACGGTCAAGTCCGGCGCGGCGCGCTTCTACCGGGAGGTGGTCGGCACCTCCTGCCGCACCTGCCATGCCGCCATGCAGGACAACTTCGACTGGGACGGCTCCAGCGGCACCCAGCCCCGCCTGATCTCCCGCCAGGGCTTCCCCCACATGTGCGGCGGCAGTGCAGATCTCTACCTCAATGCCTCGATGCCGAATGCCCTGATGTCCCTCGACCGGCTGCAGCACCGGATGCGTACCGACGCCTCGCTGACGGCGCTCGTGCAGCAGTTCCTGGGCTGCAGCGAGCCCGCGCCCGACCCGGTCTACCCC
>WBTZ01000174.1 GCA_009026175.1 Zoogloea sp.
CCCCTCGACCTGTATGCCGAGCGCGCCTACCTCGCCTACGCCATGAGCGTGGTCAAGGCGCGCGCCCTGCCCCAGGTGGAGGACGGCCTCAAGCCGGTGCAGCGCCGCATCCTGTTCGCGATGAACGAGATGCGCCTGTCGCCGGGCTCCAAGCACGTCAAGTCGGCCCGGGTGGTCGGCGATGTGATCGGTAAGTACCACCCTCACGGTGACTCCAGCGTCTATGACGCGATGGTGCGGGTGGCCCAGGACTTCTCCCTGCGCTATCCGCTGGTGGACGGCCAGGGCAACTTCGGCTCCCGCGACGGCGACTCCGCGGCGGCCATGCGCTACACCGAATGCCGCCTTACCCCGATCGCCGAACTGCTGCTGTCGGAGATCGACCGGGGCACGGTGGATTTCCGCCCCAACTACGACGGCGCCTTCGAAGAGCCCCAGCTGCTGCCGGCCCGCCTGCCCTTCGTGCTGCTCAACGGCGCCTCCGGCATCGCCGTGGGCATGGCCACCGAGATCCCGTCCCACAACCTGCGGGAAGTGGCCGCGGCGGCGATCCACGCCATCGAGAATCCGGGGGCTAGCGTTGCCGACCTGATGACCCACATCGCCGGCCCGGACTTCCCCGGTGGTGGCCAGATCATCTCGCCGGCCGCCGACATCCGCCAGGCCTACGAGACCGGCCGCGGCAGCCTCAAGCTGCGCGCCCGCTGGGTGATCGAAGACCTGGCCCGCGGCCAGTGGCAGCTGGTGATCAACGAGCTGCCGCCGGGGGTGTCGGCCCAGAAGGTGCTCTTCGAGATCGAGACCCTCACCAACCCCCAGCCCAAGACCGGCAAGAAGTCCATCGACGCCGACCAGGCCCAGCTCAAGGCGGTGATGCTCGCCGCCCTCGACCGGGTGCGCGACGAGTCGGGCAAGGACGCGCCGGTACGCCTGGTCTTCGAGCCAAAGAGCCGCAACCAGGACGTCACCGAATTTGCCAACCTGCTGCTCGCCCACACCAGCCTGGAAAGCTCCTCGTCGATCAACCTGGTGATGATCGGGCTGGACGGCCGGCCCGGGCAGAAGAACCTGGCCGACATCCTCCACGAGTGGGGCCGCTTCCGGGTCACCACCGTGCGCCGTCGTACGAGCCACCGTCTGGGCCAGGTGAACGACCGCATCCACATCCTGGAAGGCCGTCACATCGTCTTCCTGAACATCGACGAGGTGATCCGCATCATCCGCGAGTCGGACGAGCCCAAGCCGGCCCTGATCGCCCGCTTCGACCTGTCCGACCGCCAGGCCGAGGACATCCTCGAGATCCGCCTGCGCCAGCTGGCCCGTCTCGAAGGCATCAAGATCGAGCGCGAGCTGGCCGAGCTGCGCGGCGAGAAGGACGAACTGGAATCCCTGCTGGCCAACGACGGCAAGCTGCGCCGGCTGGTCATCAAGGAGATCAAGGCCGACGCCGACAAGTACGGCGACGCCCGCCGCACCCTGGTGGAAGAAGCCGCCCGTGCCGGCATCAGCCAGACCGTGGTGGACGAGCCGGTCACCGTGATCGTCTCGGAGAAAGGCTGGGTCCGCTGCCGCAGCGGCCACGGCGTGGATCTCGAGAACGTCAGCTTCAAGGATGGCGACCGCCTCGGCAGCGCCTTCGAATGCCGCAGCGTGGATGCCCTGATCGTGCTGAGCGACGGCGGGCGAGCCCTCACCGTCGCCGTCTCGGCCCTGCCCGACGGCCGCGGCAACGGCGTGCCCCTGGCCTCGCTGGTGGAGTTGCCGAGCGGCGCCAAGGTCGCCCACGTGCTCGCCGGCCCCGCCGACAAGCGGGTCCTGCTGGCCAGCGCCGACGGCTATGGCTTCCTGTGCCGCCTGGGCGACATGAGCGCCACCAAGCGGGCCGGCAAGCAGTTCGTCACGGTGGACACGGGCGGTCGCCAGCTCCAGCCGGTCCTCTTCGACGGCAGCGAGGGGCTGCACCTGGCCGCCCTGTCCACCAGCGGACGTCTGCTGGTCTTCCCCCTGGACCAGATGAAGGAGCTGTCCGGCGGCGGCCGCGGCGTGATCATCATGGGCCTGGACGAGGGTGAGCAGCTGGGCACGGTCTGCGTCGCCCGCGAAAGCCTGACCCTGCTTGCCGCCACACGCGGTGGCAAGCCGGTGGAAGTGTCGATCCCGGCAAAGGATTGGGAGCCCTGGCTGGGCAAGCGTGCCCGCAAGGGCAAGCCGGCCCCCGGCCGCTCCCAGGCGAACGGGCTGAAGGGCGCCTGAGCCCGCGTGGCGCCTGCCGGCCTAGACCGGCAGCCCCACCGACTGCAGCAGGCCCTGCCGGTTGATGGGCTTGACCAGCACCTCGTCAAAGCCGGCCGCGAGGATCTGCTCGCGCTCGCCCGGCATGGCATGGGCGGTATAGGCGACGATGCGCAGGCCCGCCATCTCCGGGCGGGCCCGCAAGCGCCGGCACACTTCCGGACCGCTGATGCCGGGCATGCTGACATCCAGCAGCAGTACATCCACGGTATCGCCCTCGAAAAAGGCCAGCGCCGCTTCACCGGAGTCCGCCTCATGGACTTCGCAGCCGGCCTGTACGAGAAGCACGGCCGGCAGGGTGCGGTTGATTTTATGGTCGTCGACGATCAGGACTTTCATGGCGCTCACGTGCTGTGCTCCTGGAATTCCAGGGGAAGGGTTACGACGAATTCACTGCCCTTGCCGGGCTCCGAGTGCAGGACCACATGACCCCCCATCAGGGCCGTCAGTTCCTTGACCAGTGCCAAGCCCAGGCCGGTCCCGGCGTGCCGCCGGGTGAGGAAGCTCTCCACCTGGCGGAAACGTTCGAAGACGTGGACCTGCATGTCCTCGGCAATCCCGCAGCCCGTGTCGGCAACCTTCAGCAGCAGGCGGGCCCCGTTCCTCGAGACGGTCACATCCACGCGCCCCTCATCGGTGAACTTGATGGCGTTGTCGACCAGATTGATCAGCACCTGCGACAGGCGGGTTGGATCACTGCGTATCGTTTCCGGCACATCGTCCGCCACGTCGAAAGCCAGTACCAGTCCCTTCTCCAGGGCAGGCGGGCGATGGCTCTGGATGACCCGCTCGACCAGCGGCCTGAGTGGCACATCCCGCAGCTCCAGCACCATCTGGCCGGCCTCGACCTTGGCCAGGTCGAGGATGGAATTGACCAGCTCCAGCAGGTGCTGACTGCTCTCCAGGATGATCCCGGCAAACTCGCGTGGCGTATCGGTGCTGCTGTCACGGAGAAACTCGGCATACCCCATGATGCCGTTGAGAGGCGTGCGCAGTTCGTGGGACATGGACGCCAGGAACTCCGACTTCATCCGGTTGGCCTCCTCCGCCTTCGCCTGGCTCTCGCGCAGGGCAGCCGAAACGCGGTACTGGCGATCGAGCATGCGGATCGCCAGGGCGCCGAACACCACGATCATCAGGCTCATCACCCCGGCGTAGGCCATGTAGCCCATGCGGCGCTGATGAAACTCCTCAAGGGCCTCGTCCTCACCAACGCCCACCGTCACCAGCAGCGGATACTCCTGGAATGCCCGATAACTGTAGAAGCGGCGCACCCCGTCGGCCTTGCTCGCATAATGGTAATGTCCGGATGCGGCCTGCGCGCCCTGACGCATCAGGGGCGTGCCCGACAGATTCTGCCCCACCTCATCGTTCTCACCGGCCCGGCGCGCCCGCACGATGCCATCCCGCCCGACCAGGCTGACCACACCGCTGCGCCCCAGATCGACCCCCCGGTAAAACTCCGAGAAATAGTGCGGGTCCATCGACACCACCACGACACCGCCAAAACTGCCATCTGGCTTGTTGATCCGCCGCGTCAGCTGGATCGACCACTTGCCCGAGGCGCGGCCCAGCACCGGCTTGCTGATGTACAGCGCATCCGTGTCCTGCTCCCGGTGAACCTGGAAGTGCTCCCGGTCGGAGAGGTCCCGCGGCGTGTGGCTGGGAAGATTGCTGAGGATGTAGATCCCGTTCTCGTCGATCACCCCGATCTGGTTGAAGAAGCTGCTGATGATCGTCCCGTGCCGCACGTAGTCGGTGATGTTCATCCGGGGACCGAGCTTCTCGTACTGATATTTCAGGAACAGCAGCGCCTGGTCCGCACTCTTGATGGTGCGGACGGTGTGCTCCTCGAAGGCACGGGCGAGGTTCAGGTTGGAGGTGTTGATCGAGCGGATGACCATTTCCTCATCCACCTTCGCCTTATACACAACCGCCGCCCAGACCAGGACGATCAGCGCCACACCGGCGGCGACGATGGGGGCAAACAGGCGTCGGCGCTCATCGATGGGAATCGGGAAGGGGTCAGCAGACATGGACGGATCCGAGGATGGAAAGGCAGGCCCCGCTCGGGAGCCGGACCGGCAGTCAGTTTAACGTCAGGGGCTGCACTGACTTGAATCTTCGCTCTCCCGCCCCCGGCGACAGGCAGGTTGGGGAGACGCAGATATGGGACATCTCACATCCGGATGGTGATTTACACCACAGATCGTGACGAAATATGTCTTTAGTGCTAGAAAGGCCCGCCGTAACAAAGGAAACGCATGCGCGCCCCGGAGACCTCCATCTCCCGCGCCAGAAGCCCGATGAAACTTTCCATCACCGATCAAACCCTGCCCCGGTATCACCTGCTGGGCACCCTGATCGTCGTCCTCGCCCTCTCCCTTGCCCTGGGGGGAAGCTTCATGTGGATGGCCCAGGGGGAGCACCTGCAGGTCATCCAGCGCCTGGAGAAGGGCTTTGAGCTCAAGAAGCAGGAAAGGCTGCGCACCGAGATGGCAGCGGCCATCGGCTACCTGGATTTCGTACATTCGCGCACTGAGGCAGCGCTGAAGAGTGCCTTGCAGGAAAAAGTCAGCATGGCGATCCAGACCGCCCAGGGCATCTACGACCGGGAACACGGCCGCCGCCCGGAGGCCGAGGTCAAGCGGCTGATCATTGAGGCGCTGCGCCCCCAGCGCTTCTTTGATGGACGTGGCTACTTCTTTGTGGATGACCAGCAGGGAACCTGCATCCTGCTCCCCATCGCACCGGCCCTGGAGGGCAGCTCCCTGTGGGACAACCGCGATGACCAGGGGCACTACATCATGCGCGGCCTTGTCGATGCGGCCCGCAGCGACATCACGGGAGGGCTCTCGCGCTACCGCTGGTACTCGCCCGACGACCCCCGCAAGATGTCCGACAAGCTGGCCTTCGTGCGTCTGTTCGAGCCCTTTGGCTGGGTCATCGGTACCGGAGACTATCTGTACAAATGGGAGGAGGCCCGTCTCCAGGAAGGCCTCGACCGGCTGCGGGCGTGGTCCTTCGGTGACACCGGACGCTTCATGGTGATGGATGACGAGGGACGCATGCTGACCCAGCTCCGGGGAGCGGACGCGGAGCGCCCCGCCCTCGACTCGGCCATCACAGCCCAGGAAAGGGCAACCCGGCAGCGTCTGCTCACCCTGGGGCGGGCCGGCGGCGGGATCGCCGAATTTCCCTGGCCCGGCAGCTCGGCGGGGGGCCAGGACACCCGCACGGCCATGGTGGAGCCCTACGCACCCTGGAAGATCATCGTGGTTGCAAGCCTCGTCAACGAGGAGATGCAGGCCGCCCTGGCATCGGAAAAGGACTCGGCGGCGGCGGCACTGCGTGTCCGCATGCCCCAGTTCATCGGCATGACGGTGATTGCGGCAGCCCTGGCCCTGGGGGCATCCCTGCTCTTCTCCCGCTGGATGTCCTCACTGTTCCGGGCTTACCACGCCCGGCTCGATGCCCACACCCGCACGCTGGAAAAGCAGGCGGGCGAACTCCGCCTGGCCGGCCACGTGTTCGACAGCAGCCGCGAAGGGATCATCATCACCGACCCGGAGACGCGCATCCTCGCGGTCAACCCGGCTTTCACCGCCATCACCGGCTTCAGCCCCGAGGATGTGCTGGGCCGCAGTCCCGGCGTCCTGCGCTCCGGCTACCATGCCCCGGAGTTCTACGCATCCATGTGGGCCTCGATCCGCGATACCGGCTCATGGTCAGGCGAGATCTACAACCGGCGCAAGGACGGCCACGTGTATCCGGAGCAGATCAGCATCGGCACCGTCCGGGGCCCGGATGGCGAGGTCCGCCACTACGTCGGGACCTTCCTGGACATCAGCGAGCGCAAGGAGGCCGAGAGCCGTATCCGCCATCTGGCCGAGTTCGACACCCTGACCCAGCTGCCCAACCGCGCCCTGCTGACCGACCGGCTCTCCCAGGCCATCGCCCTGGCCCGCCGCAGCGGCGACAAGCTGGCCATCCTGTTCATTGATCTGGATCGTTTCAAGAACATCAACGACTCCCTCGGCCACGCCATGGGCGACCGTATCCTGCAGGAGGTCGCCTCACGGCTGTGCCTGATCGTGCGCGAGAGCGATACCGTCAGCCGCCTCGGTGGCGACGAGTTCGTCGTGCTGGTGACCGGCCTGGAGCATGCCGGGAATGCCATGCCCACCGCACAGAAGATCCTGGCATCCCTGGGCCGCCCCTACCAGCTGGACGACCATGAATTGCAGCTGACACCAAGCATCGGCATCGCCATCTATCCGGACAACGGGAGTGACAATGACGCACTGCTCAAGAATGCCGACGCGGCGATGTATCACGCCAAGAGCTCCGGACGGAACAACTTCCAGTTCTTCACGCCGGAACTCAATCAGTGGGTCACCGACCGGCTGCGCATCGAAAACGGTCTACGCCATGCCCTCGAGCGCGAGGAGATGCAGATCCACTACCAACCGCAGGTCGACCTTGGCTCTGGCCGGATCGTCGGTTGCGAGGCCCTGCTGCGCTGGTACCCGGCGGACGGCGCGCCCATTCCGCCGGATCGCTTCATCCCCGTCGCGGAAGAAACCGGGCTGATCCATCCGATAGGGCTGTGGGTACTGGACGAAGCCTGCCGTCAACTCGCCCAGTGGGATGCGGAAGGCGCCGCCAAGATCCGCATGGCCGTCAATGTGGCCGTTCCGCAGCTCCGCCGTCCGACCTTCGTCCAACAGGTCGAGACCACCCTGGCGCACCATCACCTGGCCCCCGGCCGGCTCGAGATCGAGGTCACCGAGAGCGTCTTCCTCGACCCCGACGCCCAGATCCGGGAAACCTTGCGCAGCCTGACCGACATGGGCGTGAAGCTCTCGCTGGATGACTTCGGCACCGGATACTCGAGCCTGTCCTACCTCAAGAACTTCCGCTTCGATGTGCTCAAGATCGATCGCTCCTTCGTGTCGGAACTGGCCCGCAGCCATGACGACATGACCCTGGTGCGGGCCATCTCGAGTATTGCCCGGGACATGTCGCTGATCACCGTGGCCGAAGGCATCGAGTCCGAGGAGCAGCAGCGCATCCTTACCGAGCTCGGCTGCAACCTGGGCCAGGGCTACCTGTTCTCCCGCCCGATTCCGGCCTCCGAATTCCGCCGCCTCGTCATGCCCGCCAGCTGATGTACAGTCATGCCTCACTCATCCCCAGCGCACCGCGATGATCATCAAGACCATTCTGACCGGCCACAGCCGCGGCCTCGGCGACGCCCTTGCCCGGGATCTGCTGGGCCGCGGCCATCTGCTGCTGGGCCTCGGCCGCAGCGGCAATGCAGCCCTTGCCGGTGACTTTCCGGAACGCCTCCGCGAACAGCGGCTTGACCTGTCCGACCTCACCGCCCTCCGCGACTGGCTGGCAGGAGGACAACTGCACGACTTCCTGGCCGATGCCGACCAGGCCGTGCTGATCAACAACGCCGGCCTGCTGCAGCCGGTGGGGCCGCTGGGCACGCAGGGTGGCGACGCCATTGCGCAGGCCCTGTCCGTCAATCTGGGCGCCCCGCTGATCCTCGCCGACGCCTTTGTGGCGGCCACCGCCCACTGCACTGACCGCCGCATCGTGCACATCTCCAGTGGCGCCGCCCGCAATGCCTACGCCGGCTGGAGCATCTACGGCGCCACCAAGGCCGGCCTCGACCAGCATGCCCGGGCGGCCGCCCTGGAGCATCTCCCCGGCCTGCGCATCGCCAGCCTGGCGCCGGGCGTGGTCGATACCGACATGCAGGCGCAAGTGCGCGCCAGCGACACCGCACATTTCCCGCAACAGGCGCGCTTCGCCGCCCTCAAGGCCGACGGCCAGCTGACCGCCCCGGCCGCCGCGGCGGGGCGACTGGCCGACCACCTGCTCGGCGAGCGCTTCGGCCAGTGCGTGGACGGCGACCTGCGCACCCTGTAAGGGCGGCTTCCGCCGCCCATCGCGCATTGATGTGCATCCGGGGGCGGCTGAAGCCGCCCCCGCACAGCGCCCGACATCAGGCCGCCACGATGCGGTAGCACGGGTTGTAGGTCTTGCCCGGCAGCTTCATCCGCCCCTGGGCCACGAAGGAGGCCATCAACTCGTCCATCGGGCCCATGATCTCCGGCTCGCCCTGGATCTCGAAGGGGCCGTGCTTCTCGATCTCGCGGATCCCCTCATCCTTGACGTTGCCGGCCACCACACCGGAGAAAGCCCGCCGCAGGTTGGCGGCCAGCAGGTGGGTGGGCTGGCGGCGGTGCAGGGTCAGGTTGCGCATGCGCTCATGGGTCGGCCGGAAAGGCTGCTGGAATTCGTGCTCGATCTTGAGCAGCCAGTTGAAGTAGTAGGCGTCCCGCATCTCCTTGCGGAAATCCCGCACCTCGGCGATGCCCGCATTGATGGCCCGGGCCACCGCCTCCGGATCGTCGATGATGATGCGGTAGCGCTTGCGGGCTTCCTCGCCGAGGGTCTGGGCAATGAAGCGGTCGATGCGCAGGAAGTACTGTTCGGCGCTCTTCGGCCCGGTGAACACCAGTGGGAAAGGCAGGTTCGCGTTGTCCGGGTGGAGCAGGATGCCGAGGATGTAAAGGATCTCCTCGGCCGTTCCGACCCCGCCGGGAAATACGACGATGCCGTGGCCGGTGCGCACGAAGGCCTCCAGGCGCTTCTCCACGTCGGGCAGGATCACCAGCTCGTTCACCACCGGATTGGGCGCCTCCGCCGCGATGATGCCCGGCTCGGTGAAGCCCATGTAGCGCCCGTTGCTGATGCGCTGGCTGGCATGGGCCAGGGCGGCGCCCTTCATCGGCCCCTTCATGGCCCCCGGGCCGCAGCCGGTGCACACATTGAGGGCGCGCAGGCCCAGCTGGTAGCCCACCAGCTTGGTGTACTCGTACTCTTCCTGGTTGATCGAGTGCCCTCCCCAGCACACCACCACATTGGGCTGGGTGATGGGCTGCAGGACATTGGCGTTGCGCAGGATATGGAAGACGGCGTCGGTCACGCCCTCCGAGGTGGCGAAATCGAAACGCGGATTGCCGCTGATCTCGTTGCTGACGAAGACCACGTCCCGCAGCACCGCCATCAGGTGCTCCTGGATGCCCCGGGTCATCTCACCATCCACGAAGGCGCTGGCCGGCGCGCCCGTGATGTCCAGCTTGATGCCCCGGGCGCGCTGCTGGATCCGGATGTCGAAGCGGTGGTAGCGCTCCAGCAATTCCTTGCCGTCGTCCAGCTCGTTGCCACAGTTGAGCACGGCCAGGGAGCAGTTGCGGTACAGGGTATGGAGCCCGCCCCCCCCCTGGTCAGACAGTTGGGCGGCTTCCGTCCTGGACAGGACCTCCAGGCGGCCGGTGGGAGACACTTGTGCGTCGACGACTTCGTAGTCCATGGCTGCAACCCTCTTCTCAAAGGTGTCTGACAAGGACGCCCGGTGCAGCGCAGGGACGTCCGCCAATTCCAGCATAACGCCCTGGCGCTGCCCCGCAACAAAAATGTTGCACTGCAGCGTAAATTGTTGCACACATGTCACAGCCGACCATCCCAGCCAGGGTCATCACATGGTCCCGGCCGGCGCCTGGCGCTATCATTCTGCCCTCAGCCCCCCAACCCGCCCTCACCCCATGACCCTGCCGGCCGGGACCATGTGATGACCCTGGCTG
>WBTZ01000175.1 GCA_009026175.1 Zoogloea sp.
CATACCCCCGGCGCCCCCGTTTTCGCCGCCGCCGCCGACCTGCCCGAATGGGCGCTCCGCTCGGTCGATCTTGCCAACCCGCGCCTGGGTGCCCGGGCCCTGTACGCCTCGGACGACTTCTTCGCCGAGGTGGCGCGCATGCTCAATCCGGAGCCGGCCCAGTTCGTACCCGGCAAGTTCGACACCAACGGCAAGTGGATGGACGGCTGGGAGTCCCGCCGCAAGCGGGTGGCCGGCCACGACTGGGCGCTGGTGAAGCTGGGTGTGAAGGGCATCATCCGGGGCTTCGACGTGGATACCAGCCACTTCACCGGCAACTACCCGCCGGCGGTGTCCATCGAGGCCACCGTGTCGGCCAGCGACGACGTGGAGGCCCTCAAGGGCGCCGCCTGGACCGAGATCCTGCCAGCCACGCCGCTGGGCCCCAACAGCCACCACATCCTGGAATGCGCCAGCGCCGAGGCCTGGACCCACCTGCGGGTGAACATCTACCCGGACGGCGGCATCGCCCGGCTGCGCGTCTATGGCCGCCCGGTGGGCGCGCTGGAGAGCCTCACCGGCGACGAGACCATCGATCTGGTGGCGATGGAGAACGGCGGCCGCGCCGTGTCGTGGAACGACGCCAGTTTCGGCTCCACCGTGGCGGCGCTGCTGCTGCCCGGGCGTGGCCAGAACATGGGCGACGGCTGGGAGACCCGGCGGCGGCGCGAGCCGGGCAACGACTGGTGCGTGCTGGAGCTGGGCGCCCCCGGCACGGTGGACCGGATCGAGGTGGACACCGCCTTCTTCAAGGGCAACTACCCGGACCGCTGCTCCATCCAGGCCGCCTATGTGACCGGCGGCACCGACCGCTCGGTCACCACCCAGTCCATGTTCTGGCAGACCCTGCTGCCGGAGCAGAAGCTGCAGATGGACGCGGTGCACAGCTTCAGCGAAGAGATCGCCCGGCTCGGCCCCATCACCCACGTGCGCTTCAACATCTTCCCCGACGGCGGTGTGTCGCGCCTGCGCCTGTGGGGCAAGGTCGAGAAGAAGTAGGGCGGGGCCATGGCAAACCTCCAGGACCTCCAGGACCTCAGGGTCGAGCCCCTCACCCGGGAAGCCTTCGCTCCCTTCGGGGACGTCATCGAAGCCAGCGATGCGGTGCGCCACTTCACCATCAACGGCGGCAACACAGAGCGCTACCACGACCTGGCGAACGTCGAGCCGGGGCCGGAGGGCAAGGTGATCGTCTCGATCTTCCGCGGCCAGCCGCGCAGCCTGCCCTTCGTGGTGGAGATGATGGAGCGCCACCCCCTGGGCAGCCAGGCCTTCATGCCCCTGTCGGGCAAGCCCTACCTGGTGGTGGTGGCCGAGGCCGGCGAGCCGCCCGGGGTGGGGGCGCTGCGGGTCTTCCTGGCGCGGGGTGACCAGGGCGTCAACTACGCCCGGGGCGTGTGGCACCACCCCCTGCTGGCCCTCGGGTCGGTGTGCGACTTCCTGGTGGTGGACCGCAGCGGCAGTACGCCAAACTGCGATGAAGTCGTCATCGCCCCGGCTGGCCGCATCCCGGCCTGAAGCCGCCTGCCGCCCGCCTCAGTCCAGCTCCAGCAGTTGCTGGAGCCGGGCGCTGTCGCTGGCATAGTCCACCGCCCCCACCTTGCCGGCGTTGAGCTGGATCACCGTGACGGCGCCCTTCTGGCGGGGCAGGTCGGCCACCGGGCCGGCCTCGCGGGCCAGGCCGATCGGGAAGGGCAGGGCGCGCATGGCGGGTAGCGCGAACATCCTGGTCACCAGGCTCGGCATGCCGCTGATGTCGGCCACATAGACCACCTTCCGGCGCTCCAGCGTGCCGGCCGCGTGCTTGCCCAGCACTTCGCTGGCCAGGTCGTTGGCCGCGCGGTCGGCGGAGAACAACAGGATGCGGGTGTCCGGCGCCACGCCGAGCGGCTTGCCATGCTGGTCCTCCAGTTGCAGGGCAGGGGCGGCATGGCCTGTCTCCAACGGCGCCGCCCAGGCACCCAGGGGCAGGGCGGCCGTCATGACGAGGGCCAGGAGCAAGGCTGCGGGGTGACGGCGGCGGGTGGGCATGGCGATAGTCCTGGGAAAGAGTGGGTCCTTGCCTTGGAGGGGGCGCCCGGCGGGAGGTTCGCCAGGCTTGCCAGAAGGGGCGCGGGACTTACAATCCCCGGCATGGACAACCCCTTCCTGACCCGCGCCGAGATGCTGTTCTTCCAGGCGCGGCACGCCGATGCCCTGCGCACCGCCCGCATGGGCCTGGCGCTGTTTCCCGACGATGCCGGCCTGCTGGAGATCGCCGGCCACTGTGCCGCCGTGCTCGACGAGGTGGACGCTGCCGAAGCCTGCTGGGCACGCCTGGCGGCGCTGTGCCCCGACGCGGCGGAGCCCCGCAACGAGCGGGCCATCCTGCTGGGCCGGCTGGGGCGGGTGGAGGAGGCCGAAGCGGAATACCGGGCCGCCATCGAGCGGGCACCCGGCTGGGCCTCGGCCCATTCCAACCTCGGCACCCTGCTGGCCGACCTGGCCCGCGACGGGGAGGCCGAGGCCTGCTTCCGCCATGCCCTGGCGCTGGACCCGGACTCCGCTGTGGCAGCCAAGAACCTCGGCCAGCTGCTGCTCGCCTTGGGGCGCTTCGACGAAGGCTGGGCTCTCCACGAAAGCCGTCTGCGGGAAACGCCGCCGGTGTCTGTGCCGGCCGGAGCCCCCTGCCGTTTCTGGCAGGGCGAGCCGCTGGCCGGCAAGTCGGTGCTGGTGCTGCCGGAGCAGGGCCTGGGCGACGAGATCCAGTTCAGCCGTTACCTGCCGTGGCTCAAGGCCCAGGGGGCGGCGCGGGTGACGCTGGTCTGCCGGGGGGCCCAGAAGGCCTTGTTTGCCGGCCTTGCCGGTGTGGACCGGCTGCTTGGCCTGGAGGACGAGGCGGACGGCCTGCTGGAAGCCCACGACTACTGGACCGTGCTGCTGAGCCTGCCCTTCCGCGCGGCGACCCGGGCCGACAGCATCCCCGCCCAGGTGCCCTACCTGCACCCCGACCCGCAGCGGCAGGCCGCACTGGCGCCGCGCCTTGCCGGTGCCGGTCGCAAGGTGGGTCTGGTCTGGCAGGGCAATCCGGCCCACTCCAATGACCGGGACCGCTCCCTGCCCGACCTGTCCATCCTGGCGCCCCTGTGGGCGGTGCCGGGGCTGCGCTTCTTCAGCCTGCAGGTCCCCGCCCCCGCGCAGGCCTTGCCGGGGAATCTGCCGCTGACCGATCTGGCGCCCCACCTGCACGACTTCGCGGATACCGCCGCCCTGCTGGCCGGGCTGGATCTGCTGATCTCGGTGGACACCTCCTGTGCCCACCTGGCCGGCGCGTTGGGCGTGCCCTGCTGGCTGCTGCTCCCCGCCTGGCGCAGCGACTGGCGCTGGCTGCGGGAACGCGGCGACAGCCCCTGGTATCCCCGTACCCGCCTGTTCCGCCAGCCGCGCCGGGGCGAGTGGGGGGCGGTGGTCGCG
Organism: Zoogloea sp.; assembly: GCA_009026175.1. Lineage (GTDB taxonomy): Bacteria > Pseudomonadota > Gammaproteobacteria > Burkholderiales > Rhodocyclaceae > Zoogloea. The sequence goes on from WBTZ01000175.1 coordinate 3,493, forward strand.
GACCTGGGGCGGGCCCTGGCGGAATGGGCTGCCGGGCCGTCCGCCTGAGGCTTCATCACCGTAGGGAAGGTTGCGCTTTCTGCCAACCCGTTTGCACATCCCGCCGTTCTGAAGCGCAGCCCTCGACGACAGCGGCATGACCGCTACACTGGCGGCACAACAAAGACACACCCAGGACCGAGGAGAACCGCATGACCGAGCACGCCATCAGCCGCTACCCCGTACCCGAACTCAAGGACCTGCCCGACGACATCCGCGAAAAGATCCTGGCCGTGCAGGAGAAGGCGGGTTTCGTGCCCAATGTCTTCCTCACCCTGGCCCACCGGCCGGTGGAGTTCCGGGCCTTCTTCGCCTACCACGATGCCCTGATGGAGAAGGACGAGGGCCTCACCAAGGCCGAGCGCGAGATGATCGTGGTGGCCACCTCGGGCGCCAACGGTTGCCTGTATTGCGTGGTGGCCCATGGGGCGATCCTGCGCATCCGGGCGAAGAATCCGCGGGTCGCCGATCAGCTGGCGCTCAACCACCGCAAGGCCGAGATCAGCGAGCGCCAGAAGGCCATGCTCGACTTCGCCCTCAAGGTCTCCCTGGATTCGGCTGCGGTGAATGATGCTGACATCGCCGCCGTGAAGGCCCACGGTTTCGACGACGAGGCGGTGTGGGACATCGGCGCGATTGCCGCCTTCTTCGCCATGAGCAACCGCCTGGCCAACCTCACCGCGATGCGTCCCAACGACGAGTTCTATCTGATGGGGCGTCTGCCCAAGGCCTGACGCCACCTCCGCACGAACCAAGGGCCACGCCGCGGCGTGGCCCTTTTCACATGCGTCGCCGCGGCGTTCAGGCGCCGTTGAAGCGCAGCCGCACGGCCCGCGCCGTGACGGTGCCGTTGCCGTCCGCGCTCTGCAGGAAGAGGCCGCGGTAGGGGCCCTCCGCCACCGTCCACTGGATGGTCTTGGTGGTGGTGCCGTCCATGGTGGTCTCGCTGCTCATCTTGCAGGCCTTGAAGCTGCCGGCCGGCACGCTGATGGTCTCGGTGCCGAGGAAGGTTTCCTTGAGGGTCTGGGCCTTGGAGGGGGGCGTGGCCACCAGGCCTTCGAACGTGATCGTGTAGGTGTAGCTGCGGGGCGTGTCGAGCGGCAGGGTGTAGGGCTTGCGCAGGGCGGGCTCGAAAGACGTGGTGGTGCTCACCGCGGCTCCCATGGCGCCGACCACGCTGACCTGACCGAAGGTGACGGCCTCGCTGCTGTCGAGGCGGGTGTAGTTCTTCACCTGGGTGCTGCTGCCGGCGCCGATGCCGGAGCTCACCGTGGTGTCCACCTGCAGTTCGGTGGCGGGGTTGCCCTTGAAGGTGGTGCTGCCATTGACCGTGTAGCGGTTGCTGGTGGTGAGCACCACCGCGCCGCTGCTGTCCAGGCCCTGCAGGTCGATCTGGTAGGTGTTGCCGGTGGTGTACAGGGCGACGTTGGTGAAGCACTCGCCGGAGTCGCTCCCTGCCGTGCTGGTGCCGGATGTGGGGGCGGAGCTGCCCGTGCCCGGGGTCGAGCCGCCGCCGCCCAGAGTGGACGCGGCGCTGCCATTGCCACCGCCACCGCAGGCGGACAACAGGGCAGACAGCAGCAGGACGGACAGCAGCTTCACCTTCATTGATCTAATCTCCATGAATGAACATCCGCAAACCGGCCAGGCCCATGGGGGCACGAACTTAGGCGGGGTGCCGGGAATACCGGAAGTGTAAGGAGCGTCGTTCGCCGCACCCGTGATGTACCGCCACGGGCATGGGCATATCTCACACCCGCGTGCCGTTGGGGAACGGCGTCGGGGGGCAGCTGGATCGCTGGTGATTCTTGGCGCAGATCAAGGTTTCCGGCGGTATGGAGGCTTAGCATCCGTGCATCTGAAAGACCCCGAGCCCCTCATGGATGTTTCCCGACGGCGGTTTCTTGGTGGGCGTGCGCCGCTTCCGGCGCCCTTCCGTCCGCCGTGGAGCTTGTCCGAGCCTCTCTTCCTCGATCGTTGCAGCCGCTGCGATGACTGCCTGAAAGCTTGCCCCACCGGCCTGCTGCAGCGGGGTGAGGGCGGCCACCCCGTCGCCGATTTCATGCAGGCCGCGTGCACCTTGTGCGGTGATTGCAGCCGGGCCTGCCCGACGGGGGCGATCGCGCCCATCGGCGATGGCCCAGTGCCGGCCCCCTGGGCCTTCGGCATCGCCATCGGCGAGGGCTGCCTGGCCCACCAGAACGTGGAATGCCGCGTCTGCGGCGAGCTCTGCGAGACCGGCGCGATCCGCTTCCGGCCCCGACTGGGTGGCGTGTCCCTGCCTGAGGTGGACAACACCTCATGCACCGGCTGCGGCGCCTGCATTGCACCCTGTCCCGTGGTCGCCATCCAGCGGGTGGCGACCCCCACTGCCCCGGAGGGCCCATGAACATCGTCAGTCTCGTCCTGCGCATCAAGCCGGAGACCCGCGCCGAGGCGGAAGCCGCCCTGTGCGCCTACCCCGGCGTCGAATGCCACGGCATGTCGGATGACGGCAAGCTCGTCGTCACCGTCGAGGATGCGGAAGGGGCGGCCATGTCCGACACCCTGATCGCCCTGCACCGGGTGCCCCAGGTGCTGGCCGCCACCCTGGCCTACGAGCACACCAACGTCCCCTCCGGCGACGCCCCCCTTTCGAATCAAGCGCAAGCAGCGCATTCCCCCTGCGAGGAGGCCCAATCATGAGCATCAATCGACGCGACTTCATCAAGACCCAGGCCATCGCCGCGGCCGCCGCCACGGCCGGCATCTCCGTGCCCGCCATTGCGGCCAGGAAGGACGAGGCTCCCGCCCCCGCTGAGAACGGCGCCGCCGTGCGCTGGGACAAGGCGCCCTGCCGCTTCTGCGGTACCGGCTGTTCGGTGCTGGTGGGTGTGCAGAACGGCCGCGTGGTGGCGACCCAGGGTGACCCGGACGCGGCGGTGAATCGCGGCCTCAACTGCATCAAGGGCTATTTCCTGTCCAAGATCATGTACGGCGAGGACCGCCTGACCCGCCCCATGCTGCGCATGAAGGACGGCAAGTACAGCAAGGACGGCGAGTTTGCGCCGATCAGCTGGAACCAGGCCTTCGACATCATGGCCGAGAAGTGGAAGGCCGCCCTCAAGGCCGAAGGCCCGGGCTCGATCGGCATGTTCGGCTCCGGCCAATGGACCATCTTCGAGGGCTATGCCGCCTCCAAGCTGATGAAGGCCGGCTTCCGCTCCAACAACCTGGACCCCAACGCCCGCCACTGCATGGCCTCTGCGGTGACCGGCTTCATGCGCACCTTCGGCATGGACGAGCCGATGGGCTGCTACGACGACATCGAGCAGGCCGACGCCTTCGTGCTGTGGGGCTCCAACATGGCCGAGATGCACCCCATCCTGTGGACCCGCATCACCGACCGCCGCCTGACCAAGACCGATGTGCAGGTGCACGTGCTGTCCACCTTCGAGCACCGCAGCTTCGAGTTGGCCGACAACGGCATGGTCTTCGTGCCCAACACCGACCTGGCCATCCTCAACTACATCTGCAACCACATCATCCAGTCGGGCAAGGTCAACCAGGAGTTCGTGAAGAAGAACGTGAACTTCAAGATCGGAGAGACCGACATCGGCTTCGGCCTGCGCCCGAACCATGCGCTGGAGAAGGATGCCAAGTTCAACGGCTATCCCGGCGCCGACGGCAAGCCCAAGAACAACCCCAGCGATGCCCGCCCGAGCAGCTTCGAGGAGTTCAAGAAGTTCGTCTCCGAATACACCCTCGAGAAGGTCTCCAAGCTCTCCGGCGTGCCCGCCGAGCGCCTCAAGAAGCTGGCCGAGCTGTACGCCGACCCGAACAAGAAGGTGGTCAGCTTCTGGACCATGGGCTTCAACCAGCACACCCGCGGCACCTGGGTGAACAACATGATCTACAACGTCCACCTGCTGGTGGGCAAGATCTCCACCCCGGGCTCCGGCCCCTTCTCCCTCACCGGCCAGCCCTCCGCCTGCGGCACCGCCCGGGAAGTGGGCACCTTTGCCCACCGCTTGCCGGCCGACATGCTGGTGACCAACCCCGAGCACCGCAAGCACGCCGAGGAGATCTGGCAGCTGCCGGAGGGCACCATCCCCGACAAGATCGGCCTGCACGCCGTGGCCCAGAGCCGCGCCCTGAAGGACAGCAAGCTCAAGTGCTACTGGACCAGCACCACCAACAACATGCAGGCGGGGCCCAACGTCAACCAGGAGATCTACCCGGGCTGGCGCAACCCGGCCGCCTTCGTGGTGGTCTCCGATGTGTACCCCACCGTGTCGGCCCTGGCCGCCGACCTGATCCTGCCGGCCGCCATGTGGACCGAGAAGGAAGGCGCCTTCGGCAACGCCGAGCGGCGCACCCAGGTGTGGCGCCAGCAGGTCAAGGCGCCGGGCGAGGCCAAGTCCGACCTGTGGCAGTTCATGGAGTTTTCCAAGCGCTTCAAGGTGGAAGAGGTGTGGCCGGCCGAGCTGATCGCCAAGAAGCCCGAGCTGAAGGGCAAGACCCTCTTTGACGTGCTCTACGCCAACAAGGTGGTGAACAAGTTCCCGAAGAGTGACGTGCAGAAGGTGAACGAGCACGCCATCAAGGGCTACACCAACGACGAGGCCGAGGTGTACGGCTTCTACGTGCAGAAGGGCCTGTTTGAGGAATACGCCCAGTTCGGCCGCGGTCACGGCCACGACCTGGCGCCCTTCGACGTCTATCACAAGGCCCGCGGCCTGCGCTGGCCGGTGGTGGATGGCAAGGAGACCCTGTGGCGCTACCGCGAAGGCTACGACCCCTATGTCAAGGCCGGCGAGGGCGTGAAGTTCTACGGTCACAAGGACGGCAAGGCGGTGATCTTCGCGCTGCCCTACCAGGATCCTCCCGAGAAGCCCGATGCCGAGTTCGACATGTGGCTGTGCACCGGCCGCGTGCTGGAGCACTGGCATACCGGCTCGATGACCCGCCGGGTGCCCGAGCTGCACAAGGCGGTGCCGGAGGCCCAGGTCTTCATGCACCCGGACGACGCCAAGAAGCGCGGCCTGCAGCGCGGCATGGTGGTCAAGGTCCAGTCGCGGCGCGGCGAGATGATCGCCCGCATCGAGACCAAGGGCCGCAACAAGCCGCCGGTCGGGTTGATCTTCGTGCCCTTCTTCGACGAGTCGAAGCTGGTCAACAAGCTCACCCTCGACGCCACCTGCCCGATCTCGAAGCAGACCGACTTCAAGAAGTGCGCCGTCAAGGTGGTGCGCGCCTGAGGTCGTCCTGCGGGGATGGTGCAGGGGCGGCTTCCGCCGCCCCTGCACCATCCCCGCCTCCCACACGTACCCACCCAACTATCCGACCGATCGTGGACACCGGACCGAAATCCGCCCGCAAAGCCGCTGAAGCCCTCAATCAGGCCTCGGCGGCGCGGCGCAGGTTCATCAACAGCATCGCCGCGGCAGCGGGCGGTGGGTGTCTGCTCGCCCTCGGGGCGGGGCTGTATTCCCGCAGCGCGTCGGCCCTGCCGGCCCAGGCCCTGCGTCCGCCCGGCGCCTTGCCTGAGGCAGACTTCCTGGCCGCCTGCGTGCGCTGCGGCCTGTGTGTCCGCGATTGTCCCTATGACACCCTGAAGCTGTCCGATCTCGGTGACCCGGTGCCCACCGGCACCCCGTATTTCCGCGCCCGCCAGATCCCCTGCGAGATGTGCGAGGACATCCCCTGCGTCAAGGCCTGCCCCACCGGAGCGCTGGACCGGCAGCTCACCGACATCAACCAGGCCCGCATGGGCCTCGCCGCGCTGGTGGACCACGAGAGCTGCCTCAACTTTCTCGGCCTGCGCTGCGACGTGTGCTACCGGGTGTGCCCGGTGATCGATAAGGCGATCACCCTGGAGCCCCAGCACAACCCGCGCTCCGACCGCCACGCCATGCTGCTGCCGACCGTCCATTCGGAGGCCTGCACCGGCTGCGGCAAGTGCGAGAAATCCTGCGTGCTGCCCGAGGCGGCGATCAAGGTCTTCCCCCGTCAGCTGGCCCAGGGGGCGCTGCCCGCCCACTACCGCAAGGGCTGGGAAG
>WBTZ01000295.1 GCA_009026175.1 Zoogloea sp.
GGGGCTCGAGCTTGGGGGGCTGCTGGGCCCAGGCCGGAGCGGCAAGGGCGATCAGCAGGGCGGCGATATGGCGTGCACGGGGCATGAAAGGTCTCCTGGCGATGCCGCGATTGTAACCCGCGGCATGGCGGCTACAGGTTGAGCATGAGCTCGTGTTCTTCCGGCAGGGGCAGGAAGCCGCGGCTCTGGTAGTGATCGAAGATGGCATCCACCACTTTCTCCGGCTCGTCGATGACCTGCACCAGGTCCAGGTCGTCCGGATTGACCATGCCCTCGGCCACCAGCCGCTCCTTGAACCAGTCGATCAGGCCGCGCCAGAAGGGCTCATGCACCAGGATCACCGGGATCTTGCGGCTCTTGCCGGTCTGGATCAGGGTCATCGCCTCCAGCAGCTCGTCCAGGGTGCCGAAGCCGCCCGGCATCACCACGTAGGCCGTGGCGAACTTGACGAACATGAACTTGCGGGCAAAGAAGTGCTGGAAGGTCTGGGAGATGTCCTGGTAGGGGTTGGCCTGCTGCTCCATGGGCAGCTGGATGTTGAGCCCCACGCTGGGCGACTTGCCGAAGTAGGCGCCCTTGTTGGCGGCCTCCATGATGCCGGGCCCGCCGCCGGAGATCACCGAGAAGCCGGCATCGGAGAGCAGGCGGGCGATGCGCTCGGTGGTGGCGTAATAGGGGTGGTCGGGCTTGGTACGGGCGCTGCCGAAGATGGACACCGCCGGCCGGATGGGCTTGAGGCGCTCAGTCGCTTCGACGAACTCTGCCATAATCCCGAAAATCCGCCAGGACTCCCGGGCCGTGAAATTCTGGGCCGCCGTGCTCGGCGCCATCCGGGGAAGCTTGTCTTTTGCAGTCATTTTTCTTGTAAGGAGTGAGGGGTGAGGGGTGCCGGGCGCCTGCTCAGCCTTGCATGCCCATGCCTACCTTGTTGCTCGTCGACGGTTCCAGCTACCTGTACCGTGCCTTCCATGCCCTCCCCGACCTGCGCAATTCCGCGGGGGAGCCTACCGGTGCCGTGCGCGGCGTGCTGTCCATGCTACGTCGGCTCGAATCCGACTACAAGGCGGAGTATCGCGCCTGCGTATTCGATGCCAAGGGCAAGACCTTCCGGGACGACTGGTTTCCCGACTACAAGGCCCAGCGTCCGCCCATGCCCGACGACCTGCGGGCCCAGATCGAGCCCCTGCACGAGGCGGTCAAGGCCGAAGGCTGGCCCCTGCTGATGGAAGAGGGCGTGGAGGCCGACGACGTGATCGGCACCCTGACCCGCCAGGCGGTGGAAGCCGGCTGGGAGGTGGTCATCTCCACCGGCGACAAGGACCTGACCCAGCTGGTCCAGCCCGGCGTGCGCTGGGTGAACACCATGAGCGAGGAAGTGCTCGATGAAGCCGGCGTCACCGCCAAGTTCGGCGTGCCGCCGAAGCTCATCGTGGACTACCTGACCCTGATCGGCGACACCGTGGACAACGTGCCCGGCGTCGAGAAATGCGGCCCCAAGACCGCCGTGAAGTGGCTCACCGAGTACGGCAACCTGGACAACCTGGTGGCCAGCGCCGACAAGGTGGGCGGCAAGGTGGGCGAGAACCTGCGCAAGCACCTGGACTTCCTGCCCCTCGGCCGCAAACTCGTCACCGTGGTCACCGACCTCAAGCTGCCGGTCGGCCCCGCCGACCTGCCGGCCCGCGAGGACGACAAGGCCGCCCTCGCCGCCATCTACCGGCGCATGGAGTTCAAGGGCTGGCTGAAGGAGCTGGAGGAAGGCACCCACCGCCCCGCCGCCAGCGCCGCCGCGGACGCGGCCATCGCG
>WBTZ01000296.1 GCA_009026175.1 Zoogloea sp.
TGGGGCACGGCTTCGAACAGGTCGGCGACGAGGCCGTAGTCGGCGACCTGGAAGATCGGGGCCTCGGGGTCCTTGTTGATGGCGACGATGACCTTCGAGTCCTTCATGCCGGCCAGGTGCTGGATGGCGCCGGAGATGCCGACGGCCAGGTAGAGCTGGGGCGCGACGATCTTGCCGGTCTGGCCGACCTGGTAGTCGTTGGGCACGTAGCCGGCATCGACGGCGGCGCGGGAGGCGCCCAGGGCGGCCCCGAGCTTGTCGGCCAGGGGCTCGAGCACGGCCTTGTAGTTGTCGCCGCTGCCCAGGCCGCGGCCGCCGGAGACGATGATCCTGGCGGCGCCCAGCTCGGGGCGGGCCGACACGGTGAGCTCGCGGCCGACCAGCGTGCTGTGGCCCAGGTCAGGGCCGGCGGCGATGGCCTCGAGCGGGGCGGAGCCGCCCCCGTTCGCCACCACTCCGACGGCATCGAAGGCGGTGGTGCGCACGGTGATGACCTTCACCGGGTCGGCGGACTTCACGGTGGCCAGGGCATTGCCGGCATAGATCGGGCGCACGAAGGTGTCGGCCGACTCGACCGCGACGATGTCGGAGATCTGGGCCACGTCGAGCAGCGCGGCGACGCGCGGCAGCACGTTCTTGCCGCCGGTGGTGGCGGGGGCCAGCACGTGGCTGTAGGCGCCGCCCTTGATCACCGCCAGCAGCAGGGCGGCCAGGTTCTCGGCGCCCTGCTCGGCGTAGGCGGCGGCATCGGCCACCTTGACGCGGCTCACGCCGGCCAGGCGGGCGGCGGCTTCGGCGGCGCCGCCACAGCCGCTGCCGGCCACCAGCACGTCGATGTCGCCACCGAGCTTCACGGCCGCGGCGACGGTGTTGAGGGTGGCGGCCTTGAGGCCGGTGTTGTCGTGTTCGGCGATGACGAGGATGGTCATTCTTGTCTCCATGTTCATGGGGTGGGTGCTGGGGACGTGTAGGGGCGGCTTCAGCCGCCCGCGGACTCCGGTCAGGCACCTGCGGGCGGCTGAAGCCGCCCCTACACGCGCCCTGCAGGCTCCGTACAGACCGCCTTACAGCACCTTGGCTTCGTTCTTGAGCTTGTCGATGAGCTGGGCCACGTCGGCCACCTTGATGCCGGCGCCGCGGGCGGCCGGCTCGACCACCTTGAGGGTGCTCAGGCGCGGCGCCACGTCCACGCCCAGCTCGGCCGGCTGCAGCGTGTCGAGGGGCTTCTTCTTGGCCTTCATGATGTTGGGCAGGGTCGCGTAGCGCGGCTCGTTGAGGCGCAGGTCGGTGGTGATGACCGCCGGCAGGGGGAGCGACAGGGTCTCCAGCCCGCCGTCGATCTCGCGGGTCACCTGGACCCGCTCAGCCCCCACCTCGACCTTGGAGGCGAAGGTGGCCTGGGGCCAGCCGAGCAGGGCGGCGAGCATCTGGCCGGTCTGGTTGGAGTCGTCGTCGATGGCCTGCTTGCCCAGGATCACCAGGCGCGGCTGCTCCTTGTCCACGATGGCCTTGAGCAGCTTGGCCACCGCCAGGGGCTGCAGCTCGACGCTGGATTCGACCAGGATGCCCCGGTCGGCGCCGATCGCCATGGCGGTGCGCAGGGTCTCCTGGCACTGGGCCACGCCGGCCGACACGGCCACCACCTCGGTGGCCGTGCCGGCTTCCTTCAGGCGCACGGCCTCCTCGACGGCGATCTCGTCGAAGGGGTTCATGGCCATCTTCACATTGGCCAGCTCGACGCCGCTCTGGTCGGCCTTGACGCGGACCTTGACGTTGTAGTCGATGACCCGTTTGACGGGCACGAG
>WBTZ01000176.1 GCA_009026175.1 Zoogloea sp.
CAACTGCCCCAAACGCCCTGCATCATAGATCCCCGCCCGCGCGCCTGCCTGCCTGCCGCGTCACCTCTTCATCGCTGAGCGTCGGGTTTGCCTGCCGGATCTGTGTCTCAAAGGCATGGATCCTCTTGATCTGCGCGAGCTCACCAACGCGGTCCTGCGTCCCGTAGATATAGTCCCTGCTGTTGATCAGCGGGAGTTCTGCGGCGTATTGAACACAGGCAGAAACCCCTGCACACAGACTGGTGTCGATCGTTGCTCCAGGGCGCTGGATACCTTCCACCAATGCCCGGCTTCCCTGAATGGTTTCGGTCTGGCCGATCAGGTCGTGTTGCCGCTTGTCCAGGGCTCGGGCGTCGTCAATCGTCTGGCTGATGCAACTGGCCTGACCTTGGCATTGAGCCAACTGCGCGTTGAGTTGTTTGACTTGAGCGTGATTCAGGAAATTGTTCTGTGCCGCATTCCCCGCCGCATCGGCCCTCACCTGGGCATCCCCGCCGATCGCCGTGTTGGTCAGGGCGCCGAACAGCCGGGCGATGTTCACCGTCTTGCTCGCTTCGGTGGCATTCACCGGGGCACGGCTGCCGCCATACCATTCAGCGACCAGTTCGCCCACCAGGCCGCCGACGGCGCCGGAGGCGCAGTCGCCGCTCTTGGCGGCGCCCATGGCGCAGCCGACGATCAGGTGGCCGACCTTGTTGCTGAAGCCGTCCAGGTCGCCCACCCAGTTCGCGGCGCTGGCGCCAGCAGCGTCTACCGCGCCGAGGAACAGGCCGCGGCCGATCTTGTCGCCCAGGTCGCCGCCATTGATCGAGGTGTCGATCAACGCACTGAGGGTGTTGTTGATGGCGTTCTTGCCGAGTTGGGCGACGCAGTCGGACTTGGCGCTGATCTCGGAGAGCTTGGTCAGCGTGCCGTCAGCGTTGGTGAAGCTGATCTGCCCCGCCAGGGTATTGAGGGCGCCGGCCGTGAGCATGGTGGTGACGAGACTGCGGACCGACTGCTCGCTGCCCAGGTCGCTCAGGGTCTGGCCCAGGTCGCCCTTGTTGTTGATCAGGCTGAGAGTGGCTTGGGACGCAAGGAAGCTGAAGCCTGCGTTGGCTAAGGCAACTCCCGTTGTACTGGTGGCCCCGGTCAGGCTGGCGCCCGCCCCCTGGGTAAGCACGGCCACGACGATGACGATCACCAGCGCCGCCTCCGCCGTCAGCCCGGAGTGCTGGTAATCCCATTTCTCATGGGCCAGGGCGACCTGCTGCCAGTCCACGTCGGGCCGGTCGGCCAGCTGCAGCAGCCATTCCTGGCCGGGTTGGCTGGAGAGTTTTTCGAGCTGGGTCTTGAACTCGCCTTCGGGGAGCTGGACGACGATCTTAGGGGCCTGGATCGTGATCGGCCCCTTGATGGTCACCAGGGTCAGAGTCTCGGTGGTTTCGCCGTGCCCGGACATGCCTTGCCAGGCACCGGATTTCCCCATGCCGATTAAGGCCCAACCGAGCGGACTAGATTCTATCCATGTAAAAGAACGTTCAATACGGCTGCAAAAGGGCTTAAGTTGTGAGCATGGTGGGCGTCGGGGGCAACGGGGAATAAGTCAGCGCTCCCCTAGCGGTGCCTGATCGCCTGTGCTATTACCACTTTCATTTCCCATCACTTCACACCAGATAGATGATAGGCACCCTGCCACCCTAGCGCTCACAGGGAGACCTTTATACACCTCGCGATCCTTCTCACGCAGTGCGTTAATCCATGCCCTATCTCCGCTCAGGATATCAACACACCGTTTTGTCAATCCAGAATAAACTACACGAAGTGACGCACGGACGCGTCCTCCAACTGTATCTTCCGGACAACCATAAAAAAGTCGATCTTCAGACGAAAATCGGCTCATTCCAATAAAATTAGTTATCCGATGAAATAAAAAACCTCCGTCAATTGCTGACTCAACATACCCTATATCAACACCCTCTCGATCATACGAAAAAGAAAGTGCAAAACACTCCCCGGCCAATAGAACTTCAGACTCATCAACAAGAAAAACACGCAACTTAAAATTAAGAATCGCCTCTTTAAAGATCTCTTCAACTTCTAATTTAAAATTCAATCCAACCTCCTTATTCACGGCCTACGCATTTCTTTTAAAATAGGGCTATAGGTGAATCCATTTTTTCGAAGAAAAAAATACTCTTGTCCAAACCCACTTAGTTCCAGCATCCCTGTCAATGGGCAACACGAATAGACAGCCTCTGGCTGCATGACTCAGGTGGCAACTATCTTGACTCGCGCCGCCTTCTCAAAGTACATCCCAATAAAATTCCGTAATTAGGTCGCTCACGCTTAATGGCAAATGGCCATTTATACGTCTCTGCTCCAACCATAAAAACACCTCACGCGGGCTGTGTTTTTCCGCATAAAACTTAAACTCCCGCCCAATCGACATATCAAATTCACATAATTCTCGCTGTATTTCCGCGTAGTAATAATCCAAGCCTCTCATTTTCTACCCTCATCAGAAAGAGCCCCGAAATCCCTAACTTTAATTGGCTTATCAGTAATTGCTTGAGTACCCCCACCACGCCCCCACTCGGGAAAGGTGATGACAATCGGCTCCAAGGTTGTAATTTCATTCCACCTCCCAGCTGGGATCCTTAAGTCATCTATTAATAGCAACGTATCAAAATCCACCCAATGGGTGGGAGTGCGAGGCAGTTGAAGCAAGTCTTGCACTTCAAACGGAGACATATTCTTAATATTGTTAAAAGTAATATAAGTAGGGTTACGGGGAACAATTGTCCCTGCCAGCGCCTCGTCGACAGCCGGACCTCCGACAGCGCGATAGACGACACCGGCCACCCATGGCGAATCCAGTAACGATCAAGAAAGCGAAAACCGTAAGTCTTGAGATTCCAGGGAATCGGAGAGTCCAACGCCCCGGGCTTCAACAACCGATCTTCCATTGCTTTATCCACCAATTGCTGAGTAACGAAACTGCAGGAAGACAAAGTTACGCCAATGGCAAGGCACACACATAAGCACACCACCCTACCCATCACACTACTCACGACCAACGAACATGGCATCCAGCAGCCCCTCCCTACTTAATGAGCAAAGACGCCTCCGATGCACAAGAAAAGCCGAGGCTGACTGAAAAAATTCAGCGGGCTGCCATAGTCGATCGTGAGCGTCACGTCGCCGGCAGCCGCGAGGTTGAGAGACACCTTGGCTTCAAGGATCACGCCTGTGCCAGCCGGAGAGGTCTATGCCTTCAGGCCTTGGCTACGATTAGCTGCGCATCTTTCAATGTTCATGATTGCAGAACTGTCGATCCAAGCGCACCTAGTAGAAGGCGATCAGAAATTGGGCCTTGAGCAGCCGCCCCGATAGGATCGACATGACCACACCTACGTTCAGTGGTCTTTAGCTATCTAGCGGCGGCGCCCGATCTGACGGACAACCTATTTTTCTATCAATTCAGAATAGTACCGCAACACATCTTCTCGGCAAATAACATCAGCATATCTTTCATGCTGTTCCCAATATGCTCCACATGCTTCGCATCGATGCAAATATGCGTTACGAGCAACACTAACGCCCAACCGGGTAGGCTGCTCACCAGTCTCCCACTGTCTGCGACACGCTAGACAGCCTTTTTCTTCCCAATTCGTCACCACCATTTCCTCAATGGAAGCATGACCCCCGTAGCTGAGCTTGGCCGGCTGGCCGTTGCCTTTCCTCATAAGCTCCACGTCGGGATCCGTGGTGCTCTGGTGTGTGGCGTTGGAACGCTTCTCGCCCTCGAAGTCCACCATTCCAGTGCCATCGCTCCCAGGCTTCGGGGCTCGTCATCGTCTTTGCGCTTGAAGCTCTTGAAGGACGCCCAAGCGTCGATCAAGGTGCAGTCCACGGCGAATCGATCAGACGAGAGCAGCATGTTCTTGCGGTCCAGGCGCACCACCTCGTCAAAGAAACGACGGGCGATGTCGGTCTTCACCATGCGCTCGCGCAGGCGACTTATATTGGATTGATCCAACCGGCCCAACTTCAGATCTAGATCGAGGAACCAACGAAACAGCAGCTTTTAATCGAGTTGCTCGCAGAACTGCCGATCCGAGCGCACCGAGTAAGAGGCGATCAGCAGTTGGGCCTTGAGCAGCCGCTCCGGCGGAATCGACGGCCGGCCGCCTTTGGCGTAAAGCCCATCGAGTTCCCCCGAGATGGCCAAGAGCGCAGAATCGGCCAGTTTCTTCACCGGACGCAGCGGGTGATCGGCCGGATTCCGGGACTCGACCGAGAAATAGTGGAACATCGAGGACTGGGGATCGACTTCGCCGCGCATCGGTGCTGGGCTTGGGGCTTGAAGGGCATGGCTAAGGCAGGTGGGTGGCGGGATCGTTCACTGGGTTGTGCATCAACCTGCTGATCCAAGCAGCCATTTTCCGATCGTTCCCCATGGTGCCGATCATTTCCTGCATTGATGAGGACTGAGATCTGTCAATTGCAACCTGGTCATCTCCACTTCAGGTTCAGCAAGATCAGTACGTCGCCATGCAAAAGCCTTCAGAAATCAAGCCACCAAACCCATGCTTCATCCTCGGGGACGTCATAGTAATCAATACCATCCCCTGCAATCCTCTCAGTCCCGTCCTCGTAACGGGTTGACGTAATGTTGCTCACAAAGAGATCAAACGAATAAACCGAATTGCACTCAGGGCAAGGAGAAAATGAACGAAGAAACGCAAGGCGATTTTCAGCAACAAATTCGGAGTACCTCTTCCCTGAGTCAGGGCACGCAGCAGGCTTCGGCCTCCGCAAAATAGGGTTTCGAGAACCGGAAGCCCATACGATAGCATGGCAAATGGAACACTGCCCCCCTACCGCATCGCTCTCATTCGTTAAGACAAATACTCTTCCGTGTTTCTCCACACCACGGATTCGGCCCACCCTTATTCCTACTTCAGAAGATGGACGCTTATATGGAACCATCACGGCTTCACACCCTTGACATTTATAGAATAGTCCAAGACGGGTTGAATAGACATTGGATCATATCTCCCATTGAACAAAACAACGGCTTTACCCCCCGGATTTCTCGTACTGGAGTAAACAATTCCCGTATAACCGGCATCGTAAGCCTGATTTGCAATCTGATTAGTATAAGAATACACAGACCTTTTAGCGGCGGGATCGACATCGCTAGCGATCTCCGCTATTTTCAACGGATCGATATTCATCCGTTTAGTCACAACAGGATCAGTTAAATCAAGCACATTTTTGACCTCTACCTGTCCGACAAAAAGAGACTTCCCTACAACGTTCTGGCGGACCTCAAAATACGCTGTAGCGACATTATCTCCAAAGTAAACGTCACCGCTAGTATTCCGATATGTGGGGTCAGAGAACCGATAGGTCGTATCAGGTTTCGTACCGATAGCCGGATATGCAGGATCGTAGATCCTGTGCCCATCAATAGAAAAATCAATCCCTTGACCCGATGTGACGACAACACTCCTCCCCCCATCAGTTACCACCTTTCCCCTTAGAACTGCAGACCCTCCTCGTACAACAGTCCCTGTGCCAGTAATCACCAACACCCCATCCGTCACCAGCTTCGCCCGCAACTGCGTCGCCTCGTCCGTACGCCCCTGCGCCTCCAAGGCATCGGCGCGCTCAAGCGTGCCGGAGATCGCAGCACTCGTTGAGTCGAGCGGGCTCGCGATGAAGGCCCCCGCGCCCTTGACGAGGTCTGACAGTTGGGATTGCGCTGCAGGATCTCCCGCTGCCGCCTTCGACAGGACCAGACCGAGTTCCACGGTCCCCACGACGCCACCCACCACGCTCTGAACGGCGCCAGTGACGGTGTTGTAACTGCCTGCGTTACGGCTGCGCAGGTCGTACTGGGTGGCGAGGCTTTGACTTTCCGAACGCTCGCGCCCGATCACACCGAAGGGGTCCAGACCGTCGCTCTGTCCCACATAACTGGCTGCCGCAGCAGTCACCTGCCGCCGCAGTTCGCTACACGCTGCGCTTGTCGGCGCGGCACAGGCAGTGGCAAGCGCTTCGTTACGAGCTTTGTCGCGGGCTTCAAGATCCTTGATCTCGGTTTGCGCTTCGCTTCGGCACTGGGCGGTCTGGCAGGATTGGAGTCTTTCCTTGGCTTGGCTGAGTTGCCGCGCTTCGGCATGGTTGAGCCAGTTGTTCTGCGCCGCATTCCCCGCTGCATCGGCCCCCACCTGGGCGTCCCCGCCGATCACGGTGTTGGTCAGGGCGCCGAAGAGCCGGGCGATCTGCACCAGTTCACTCGCTTCCGTGGCATTCACCGGGGCACGGCTGCCGCCATACCATTCAGCGACCAGCTCGCCCACCAGGCCGCCGACGGCGCCGGAGGCGCAGTCGCCGCTCTTGGCGGCGCCCATGGCGCAGCCGACGATCAGGTGGCCGACCTTGTTGCTGAAGCCGTCCAGGTCGCCCACCCAGTTCGCGGCGCTGGCGCCAGCAGCGTCTACCGCGCCGAGGAACAGGCCGCGGCCGATCTTGTCGCCCAGGTCGCCGCCATTGATCGAGGTGTCGATCAACGCACTGAGGGTGTTGTTGATGGCGTTCTTGCCGAGTTGGGCGACGAAGTCGGACTTGGCGCTGATCTCGGAGAGCTTGGTCAGCGTGCCATCGGCGTTGGTGAAGCTTATCTGCCCGGCCAGGGCATTGAGGGCACCGGCCGTGACCATGGTGGTGGCGAGGCTGCGGATGGACTCCTCGCTGCCCAGGTCACTCAGGATCTTACCCAGGTCGCCCTTGTTGTTGATGGCGGAGATCGTGGCTTGGGCAGCCAGTGCCGTAAGACCTGCATTGGCGGCGGCACCCAGGGCACCTGACGTACCCGTCAGCGATGCGCCCGCGCCCGCTGGCATCACGATCGCCACCACGATCGCGATGACCAGCGCCGCCTCCGCCGTGAGCCCGGAGTGCTGGTAGTCCCATTTCTCGTGGGCCAGGGCGACCTGCTGCCAGTCCACGTCGGGCCGGTCGGCCAGTTGCAGCAGCCATTCCTGGCCGGGTTGGCTGGACAGCTTCTCGAACTGGGTCTTGAACTCACCTTCGGGAAGCTGGACGACGATCTTCGGGGCCTGGATCGTGACCGGTCCCTTGATGTTCACCAGGGTCAGAGTCTCGGTGGTTTCACCGTGGCCCGACATGCCTTGCCAGGCATCAGATTTCTTGCTGGCGGTATGGGAGGTCTCTGTCCTGTTCTTGGCGCCTTCGATGATCAGCTTGGCCTCGGCGCTTGCCTTGTCGCCCTGGCCTACGCTGATGTGGGTCTCAGAGGCCTGGATCTGGGTGCCTTGCAGCAGGGTGTCGCCACCGCTTTGCAGGGTGAGACTGTCCTGGCTTTGCAGGTGTGCTACCAAGGATTGCTGCGTATGGAGGGTGTCCGTGGCCTCCTCCTTATCCCCCTCTGACGGAACGGTAAAGCCTACAAGGAGCCCCAAGCCACTGAGACCCAGCAAACTCTTGGTGACCTCACGCCGATCCTGCACCATGTTTACGTTTTGCAGGGCGTAGGCAGAGAGTACGCCGCCAGCGTCGAGCACGGTTTCGCCCTGGGCATTGATGCGGGTGCCGTATAGGTCGATGTTGCCGCCGGACTTGAGCTTGATGTCCTGGCCGGTCAGGTCGGAGACCACGGCATCGGCGGTCTGCTCGGTGTGTTCGGTGGTGGTGACCTTCTTGCGCAGCAGGCCGCCGCCCTTCTTGACGCTGACGGTGTGCTCATAGCTTTGATCGGTAGCGGCGGTGAGGGAGAGGTTCTCCTGGGCGATGATGTTCACATCGCCTTTGGCCCCTGTCGCGTCGATGGCATTGACCTTGACGGCTTCGAGGCTGAGGTTGCGGCCGCTGACGGTGACCTCGCTGCCACTGAGGGTGCTGCCTACCGCATCGTTGCGCGAACGCTCGACGACGGAGGAGCCGGATTTATTGCGCTGGGCAAACTGCTGGCTGTCGTAACCGGCCGTGAGCGTCACGTCGCCGGTGGCGGCGAGGGTGAGGGAGCCTTGGGCTTCAAGGATCACCCCGCGGCCTGAAAGGCTGCCCGGCGCGGGGGGCGGAGGGGGCTCGTTCGGCTTGGGCTCGGTATCTTTCGACGGACGGGCTTCGGGCAGCGTGCCGGTGGATACGATGTCGAGGCGGCCGCCGCTGTGGATGCGCGTAGCGACGAAGTCGTTGCTGGTCTGCAGGTCGATGGTGTTGCGGACAGTGTCCTGGCTGATCGTGCTGTGGTTAAGGCTGAGCCCTTCGAGGACTACGCTGTCGCCGACGAGCCGCGTATCCCCCTTGCTCTGGATGTTCTGACCGCTGAGGACGAGGCTGCCACCGGCCTGGAGCGTGGTGCCGCCACCCGACTCCAGGCCCCCACCCACCGCGCTTTCGCTGTGCGTCAGCTTGAGCTGCTCACCGTTCCGGGTGACGAGGCCCGGGAGGAAAACGGCGCCATCGGTCTGGGTGACGACACGGGACTCGGTGTGGGTGCTGTTCTGAACGGCACCGATGACCAGATGCCCGCCGGCAACGAGACGCGTCTCGCCACCGGACTTGAGGTCGGCACCCAGGATGAAGGTGCTGCCACCGCTTTCCAGATCAAGCTTGCCACCGGCCTCGAGCCGGGCGCCCTGGTGCTGAATCTGGCGATCGATCTGGGTGGAGACCTGGCTGCCGCTGGCGGTGAGGCCGGTGATCTCGGTCTCTCCATTGTTGTAGGTGTAGGTCCGTTCGTTGGTGACCGAGTGGGTCTGGGTGCGGCTGTTCTCGATGCTGAGGGCCTGGATGTCGATCTTGCCGCCGACCCGGCCGGTGAGGTCTCCGCTGGTGGTGAGGTCGGCGCCGGTCGACGTGAGGTTCTTGCCGACGTTGAGGTCCAGGTCGTCGCTGCGGGCCACGATGCCGGCGCGCTGGTCGGCGTGCTGGACCACCGTGGTGTCGCTGTCCGTGGTGGTGGTGGCGCCGAAGACGCTGTCGTATTCGGTGTGGCTACGGGTCGTCGTCTCGTTCCGGTCGACGGCGTAGAGCGTGCGGTTGAAGAGGTCGCCCGCTACGCTCACGGCAAGGCTGCCAGCTTCGATGCGGCCGGAGTCATTGATCAGGTCGCCCCCGGCATGGATGGCGGCGTCCTTGTCGATGAGGATCTGGCCGCGGGTGTTGTTCAGTTCCCCATCGACCGACAGGGCGAGACTGGCGGCTTCGATCCGGCCATTGCGGTTGTCGAGGCTGACGCCGAACAGGCCCAGGGCGCCGGCCTGGATGGCGGCGCCGAAGTTGTCGATGCGGCCTTCTGCCTTGATCAGCAGCTGGTCGCTGACCTCCAGGACACCCCGGTTGGTGAAGTTTCCGGAGAGCACGAGCTCCAGGTTGTTGGCGGTAAGGCTGCCCGCCGGCGCGCTGAAGCTGCCCCAGTCCGGGAAGACGAGGCCGTAG
>WBTZ01000004.1 GCA_009026175.1 Zoogloea sp.
GTGGTGGTCACCGCCACCCGCCAGACCCAGCGCGCCGATGAGGCCCTGGCCGACATCACCGTGATCGAGCGCGAGCAGATCGAACGGGCCGGCCCCAGCTTCTCGCTGCCCGACCTGCTGTCCCGCCAGCCGGGCATCCAGGTGAGCAACAGCGGCGGCCCGGGCAAGGCCACCGACATCTTCATCCGCGGCACCAGCAGCAAGCAGAGCCTGTTGCTGGTGGACGGCATGCGCGTCGGCTCCGCCACCCTCGGCACCGCGGCCTGGCAGGACATTCCCCTGTCGCAGATCGAGCGCATCGAGATCGTGCGTGGCCCCGCCTCGGCCCTCTACGGCTCCGATGCCATCGGCGGCGTGATCCAGGTGTTCACCAAGAAGGGCAGCGGCGAACCGAAGGTGGACGCCTACCTCGGCGCCGGCAGCTATGGCACCCAGGATGTGGCGGCCGGCGTTTATGGCGGCACCGAGAACCTGTCCTACAGCCTGCGTGGCGCCTACACCGAGAGCAAGAGCTACAGCGCCATCTACAGCAAGGCCAAGCAGCCCTTCTATTACAACGGCGACAAGGACCCGTACCGCAACAGCAGCTTCTCGGGCAACCTGAGCTACCGTCCGGCAGCCGGCCACGAGCTGGGCGCCACCGTGCTGTATGCGGAGTCGCGCAACCACTACGACTCCGGCGCCGGCTTCGACAACTACGCCAACAACGTGACCAGCGCCTGGAACGTCTTCAGCCGCAACCGCCTGCTCGACAACTGGACCAGCACCCTGCGCTTCGGCCAGTCCATCGACGATGCCCGGAACTTCGCGTCCTACGCGCCCAATGGCGCAACGATCAAGACCACCCAGGATCAGCTGATGTGGCAGAACGACATCGGTCTGCCCGTCGGCACCCTGCTGGCCGCGTTCGAGAACCTGCACCAGAAGGCCGTCAATGAAGGCACCTTCGACGTGGGCCGCACCGTCAACTCGGCCCTGCTGGGCTGGACGGCCAGCTTCGGCGCCCACAAGGTCCAGCTCAACGCCCGCCACGACGACAACAGCCAGTACGGCGGCAAGACCACCGGCTACGCCGGCTATGGCTACCAGATCCTGCCCAGCCTGCGCGTCCAGGGCAGCGTCGGCTCGGCCTTCCGCGCCCCCACCTTCAACGAGCTCTACTACCCGGGCTTCGGCAACCCCAACCTCAAGCCTGAGAACGCCTACAACAAGGAGATCGGCCTGCTGTGGGAGAAGGCCGGGCACAACCTGAGCGCCACCTACTACCGCAACCGCGTCAGCAATCTGATCGCCAACGACCAGAACTTCATCCCCCAGAACATCGCCAACGCGCGCCTGGAGGGCATCAGCCTGGGCTACGGCGGGCAACTGGCCGGCTTCGATCTGAACGGCAGCATCGACTTCCTCGACCCCAAGGACCTGGACACCGGCAAACGCCTCCAGCGCCGTGCCAACAAGACCGCCAACCTGGCCGTCACGCGGCGCTTCCAGGCCCTCACCGTGGGCGCCGAATGGCAGGGTGCCGGTGGCCGCTACGACCGGGCCGCCGAGATCAACCCGATGGGTGGCTACGGCATCCTGAACGCCTTCGCCAAGTACGCGGTCACCCACGAGTGGGCCGTCGAGGCGCGCGTCAACAACCTGCTCGACAAGCAGTACGAGACCGTCCGCGGCTTCCAGACGGCCGGCGCAAACGTCTTCTTCGGCGTACGCTACGCTCCGAAATAAGACGCCATGAACGGGGGGACGATGGCCCACGGCCACACCGCAACACGCAACGCATCGGGCGGCATGCCGTCCCAGCGGCGGCGTGCCGCACGGGTGCTGGCCGGCCTCGTCCTGGCTGCGCTGGCGGCCTTCGTCTGGTCCCTCACGGCGGGCGCGCTGCCGGTCGGCTTCGGCGATCTGCTCGGCGCCCTGGGGGGCGGAGACGGCAGCATGGAGGCGGACATCATCCGCAGCCTGCGCCTGCCCCGCGCGGTGGCGGCCTTTGCCTGCGGCGGCCTGCTGGCCCTGGCCGGCGCCCTGATGCAGGTGCTGTTGCGCAACCCCCTGGCCGACCCTTACGTGCTCGGCATCTCGGGTGGGGCGGCGGTGGGTGCCCTCGGCGCCATCCTGGCCGGTGCCACGTCCGGCTGGATCGACGGGGGGGCCTTCATCGGCGCCCTCGGTGCCACCCTGCTGGTTTTCGGGCTGGCTCACGGCGACGGCTCGTGGACCCAGACCCGCCTGCTCCTCACCGGGGTCATCGTGGCGGCCGGCTGTGGCGCCGCCGTGGCCCTGATGCTCAGCCTGGCCCCGGAAGGCCGGGTCAAGGGCATGCTGTTCTGGCTGATGGGCGACGCCAGCGGCGCCACCCGTCCGTGGCCAGCCCTCGGACTGCTGGTCATCGGCCTGGCCAGCGTGCTGCCCTTCGCCCGGGAGCTCAACCTGCTGTCCCGCGGCGAGATCACCGCCCGCGCCCTCGGCGTGCGGACCACCCGCCTGCGCGGGCTGGTCTATGGACTGGGTTCCCTGCTCACCGCGGTGGCGGTCACCACGGTCGGCTCGGTCGGCTTCGTCGGCCTCATCGTGCCCCACCTGGTGCGCCTCGCCATCGGCAATGACCAGCGCCTGCTGCTGCCCGCCGCCACCCTGGCCGGCGGCGTGCTGCTGTGTGCCGCCGACACTGCGGCACGTACCGTGGTGGCCCCGATCCAGCTGCCGGTGGGGGTGCTGACCGCCCTGATCGGTGTGCCGGTCTTCCTCTTCCTGCTGGCGAGGCACCCGCGATGAAGATGGACGTACGCCCCCCCATGCTGGCGGCCGAGCAGCTCACCGTCCATGTGGGCCGGCGCGATGTGCTGCGGGAGCTGAACATCACCGTCCAGCCCGGCGACACCCTGGTGATCCTGGGGCGCAATGGCGCCGGCAAGACCACCCTGCTGCACACCCTGGCCGGCCTGCGCGAGGCAGCCCGCGGCCTGGTGCTCCTGTCCGGGCAGCCCTACGCGGCCTGGCCACGGGGTCACGAAGCCTGCCTGCGCGGCCTGCTGGCCCAGAGCCAGCCCGACTTCTTCAGTGCCTCGGTGCTGGAGACCGCCCTGGTGGGGCGCCACCCCTACCTGGGCCGCTGGGACTGGGAGAGCCCCGAGGACGAGGCGATCGCCCTGGCCGCCCTGGCCAGCATGGGCCTGGAGGGTTTTGCCGAACGCCAGGTGCCGACCCTCTCGGGCGGCGAACGCCAGCGCCTGGCCATTGCGGCCCTGCTGGCACAGCGTCCGCGCCTCTACCTGCTGGACGAACCCCTGGCCCATCTCGACCTGCATCACCAGGTCGCCGTGCTCGACCACTTTCAAGAGCTGGCTGCAGAAGGTGCCGGCGTCGTGATGGTGCTCCACGACATCAATCTGGCAGCCCGCTACGCCAGCCATGTGCTGCTGCTCGATGGTGAAGGCGGCCATGTGTTTGGTCCGGCCCGTGACGTACTGACCACCGAGCGCCTGTCCGGCGCCTTCGGCCACCCCCTGAGAGCCGTTGCAGACGGGGCACAGACCCTGTTCATACCGGCCTGAAGAAAGAGAGAAGAACAGATGACCGACCAGAACTCCAGCGACCGCGACAGCCGCCACAAGAGCCGCATGGAACGCAAGAAGGCCGTGGTGGATGCTGCCATTGCCGCCGCCACCGACACCCGCGGCCTGCTGCTGGTCAACACCGGCAACGGCAAGGGCAAGTCCAGCGCCGCCTTCGGCGTGCTGGCCCGGGCCCTCGGCCACGGCATGCAGGCCGGCGTGGTGCAGTTCGTGAAGGGACGCTCCGATACCGGCGAGGAAGCCTTCTTCCGCCGCCAGCCGGAGGTCAGCTGGCACGTCATGGGCGACGGCTTCACCTGGGACACCCAGGACCGCAGCGCCGACATGGCCAGTGCCCGCGCCGGCTGGGAGCAGGCCCGCAGCTTCCTGCGCGACCCGGCCATCGGCCTGGTGGTGCTGGACGAGCTCAACATCGTGCTCAAGTACGCCTATCTGGACGTGCAGGAGGTCATCGCCGACCTGCAAGCCCGGCCGCCCCTGCAACACGTCATCATCACCGGCCGGGGCGCCCCCGAGGCGCTGGTCGAAGCCGCCGACACGGTGACCGACATGGGCGTGATCAAACACGCCTTCAAGGCCGGCATCGCGGCCCAGCCGGGGGTGGAGTTCTGACGCCCCTGCGGTAAACCCCGGTTCAGCAGATCCGCCGGGGCAGGCTAAGCTCCCCGTCCACGTCCACGGAATGGCCCGCCCCATGCACCGCATCGTCTATCTCGAATCCGGCGCCCTCATCGCCGATCTCCGCCGCCCCGCCTTTCCCCACACCTGGACGGAACACGTCGCCACGGCCCAGGCGGATGTGGCCGGACGCCTCGCCGGCGCCAGCATCGCGGTGGTCAACAAGCTGCGCCTCGACGCAGGCACCATCGCCGCCCTGCCCGACCTGCGCATGGTGGCGATCGCCGCCACCGGCTACAACAACATCGATCTCGACGCCTGCAGGGCGCGCGGCATCGTGGTCTCGAACGTGCGCGGCTACGCCCGCGAGACGGTGCCGGAACATGTTTTTGCGCTGCTCCTGGCGCTGTCCCGGCAGATCGGCCCCTTCCACCGGTCGGTGGCCGCCGGACGCTGGCAGAAAAGCGAGCAGTTCTGCTATTTCGATTACCCGATCCGCGACCTGGCCGGGCGCACGCTGGGCATCCTCGGCAGCGGCGTGCTCGGCGACGGAGTGGCCCGCCTGGCCGAGGCCTTCGGCATGCGGGTCCTGCGCGGCGAGCGCAAGGGCGTGACGGACCTGCGGGAGGGCTACACCGGCTTCGACCAGTTGCTCCGGGAGGCCGACGTGATCAGCCTGCACTGCCCCCTCAACGACAGCACCCGGCACCTGATCGGCGCCGCCGAGCTGGCCGCCATGAAGCCCGGCGCCCTGCTGATCAACACCGCCCGGGGCGGGCTGGTGGACGAGCAGGCCCTGGCCACCGCCCTGCGCGCCGGGCACATCGGCGCCGGCTTCGACGTGCTGACCGAGGAGCCGCCGCGGGACAACCCCCTGCTGGCCCCCGACCTGCTCGAGGCGGGCAACTTCATCCTCACCCCCCACGTGGCCTGGTCCAGCCGGGAGGCCATGCAGGTGCTGGCGGACCAGCTGATCGACAACATCGAGGCCTTCGTGGCCGGGCAGGCGCGCAACCGGGTGGCCTGAAGCGCGTAGACGGACCTGCGTGGGCGTGTAGGGGCGGCTTCAGCCGCCCACGGACTCCGATTTGGCATTTGAGGGCGGCTGAAGCCGCCCCTACAGCGCCCCTACGGACGCCCGCGCTTCTTCGGTGCGCTGCTGGTGTCGCCCGCTGCTTCGGGCAAGGGCTCGAGCAGGGCGCGCAGATCTTCGTCGCCAAACTTGACCGCGCCCTCCTGGTCCTCCGCCAGGATGCCGGCAGCCAGCTCGGCCTTTTTCTCCTGCAGGCCGAGGATCTTCTCTTCGATGGAGCCGGCCACCACCAGCTTGTAAACAAAGACCGACTTCTTCTGACCGAGCCGGTGGGCGCGGTCGGTGGCCTGGTTCTCGACCGCCGGGTTCCACCAGGGGTCATAGTGGATCACCGTGTCGGCGGCGGTCAGGTTGAGGCCCACGCCGCCGGCCTTGAGGCTGATCAGGAAGATCGGCACATCCCCGTCCTGGAAGGCACGGATCGGCGCTTCCCGGTCCTGGGTGTCGCCGGTGAGGGTGACGTAGTCGATGCGACGCGTGTCCAGCTCGGCGGCGATCAGGGCCAGCATGCCGGTGAACTGGGAGAACAGCAGCACCTTGCGGCCCTCCTCCACCAACTCGGGCAGCATGTCCATCAAGAGGTCGAGCTTGGCGCGCTCCTTGACCCGCGCGGCGGCCTCGGTTTTCAGCAGGCGCGGATCGCAGCACACCTGGCGCAGCTTGAGCAGGGCGTCGAGGATGACGATCTGGCTGCGCGCGAAACCGCGGGCGGCGATCTCGTCGCGTACACGCTGGTCCATCGAGGCACGCACGGTTTCGTAGAGGTCGCGCTGGCGCCCCTCCAGTTCGACGCTGCGCACCACCACCGTCTTGGGCGGCAGTTCCTTGGCGACCTCGTCCTTGCGCCGGCGCAGGATGAAGGGCGCGATGCGGCGGGCCAGCAGGTCGCGGCGGACGTTGTCACCATGCTTCTCGATGGGCGTGCGCCAGCGGGTGGTGAAATCCTTGGTGTCGCCCAGGAAACCGGGCAGCAGGAAGTCGAACTGGCTCCACAGCTCCCCCAGGTGGTTCTCGAGGGGGGTGCCGGTCAGGCACAGGCGGTGTTCGGCCTTGAGGGTGCGCACCACCTGGGCGGCCTGGCTGGCGGCGTTCTTGACGGTCTGGGCCTCGTCGAGAATCAGGGAGTGGTATTCATGCGCGGCCAGCTGCTCCCGGTCCCGCCACAAGAGGGGATAGGTGGTAAGGCAGACGTCATGCGCGGGGATCTGCGCAAAGGCCTCGGCCCGGCCGCTGCCCCGCAGGCTCAGCACCTTCAGGTCGGGCGCGTAGCGTTCCGCCTCGCGCTGCCAGTTGAAGACCAGGGAGGTGGGCAGGACCACCAGCGCCGGCTTGCCGAGCCGCCGACCGCGCTTCTCGGTGAGCAGGTGGGCCAGGGTCTGGGCGGTCTTGCCGAGGCCCATGTCATCGGCCAGGATGCCGGCCAGCCCATGCCGGCGCAGGTGCTGCAGCCAGGCCAGGCCTTCCAGCTGGTAGGGGCGCAGGGCCACGCCGAAGCCCTTGGGCTCGGCCACCGCCTTGACCTTGCCGGCACCGCGGATGCGCTTGATCCAGTCTTCCAGGCTGGCCAGCCCGTCCGCCCGCCAGCCCTCGCCCAGCACCTCGGAGAGCCTGGGCGCGTCGAAGCGGGAGACCCGCAGGGTGGCCGACGGAGTGTCGAAGAGATCCACCAGGTTGCGGGCGATCGGCTTGACCCGTTCGGCCGCAAGGGCCACCCGGTCGCCGTCGTCGAGCTGCACGATGACCTGGGCCTCGTCGGGGATCTGGTCGATCTGCTTCGGGTCGAGCCAGCGGGCATCCTGGCGGAACACGAGGTGCAGCATCGGGGCCAGGTCGACCCGGCGGCCCTCCACTTCGACCCCCAGGGACACGTCGAACCAGCCGTCATCGCTCTCCTCGATGGCCACTTCCCAGCCGGTCGCCACCAGCACCCGGTGGCGGAAGTCCTTGGGGGCATCGATGCGCCAGCCGGCGCTGCGCAGCTCGGGCGCGATGAGGCCGAAGAAATGGGCCCAGCGGGCTTCGCTGTCGAGGCCGTAGAGGCCTTCGGTGACCGTTCCCGGGCTGATCAGCCAGCCCCGCTTGAGGGACTGGAAGCCCGCCTGGAGGAAAGCTTGCCAGGCTGCCGCCTCGGCCGTCGCATCACGTTTGACGCGTAGCGCACGGCCATCGGGCAGGCTGGCGAGGTCGCCGGTGGAGCCCGGCTCGAAGCGGGCCTCGCCATAGGCAAAGACCGGGGTGGCCACGTCGTACTCGCGGCCACCGAAATCGGCCTCGTAGCCCCGATGCTTGCGCCAGCTCCAGCAAAACAGGCTGGACAGGGCCAATACCGGCTGGCAGGGCACGTCCACCACCGGCAGCCCGGCCGCTTCGCGCCCCTGCGGGGACGGCAGCCCGGGTGCCACCTGGGCAAGCGCCTCGGCGATCACCGGGAGTTCGGCGGACGACAGGGCCGGCAGGGTCAGCAGTTCACCGATCACCAGGGCCTCGTCGATCTGCACACGGCCGGCCTCACCCGCCGCCATGTCGATGTAGGCGAGCGGCTCGGTACGGATCACCAGGCCAGCCGGGGGCTCCACGGCCACCCGGGCGCGCACCCCGTTCTCGCCGGGCACCCACTCCAGGGCCGCCGGCCGGGCCGTCCCCACTTTCAGGGGGCGCACCCGCCCGTCGGACAGGGTCTGCAGATAACAGCGCCCGGTGGCCATGGCCGCCTCCAGCAGGGCCAGTCCGGCCGCGCCCGCCAGGTGGGGCCAGCCGTAACCGCCGGTGCGCCGGTTGGCCTCGCGCAGCAGGCGGAAGACATGCAGGTCCTCGTCGCGCACGAAAGCGGGCGGGCGCAGCAGGGCCTGTTCGTAATTGGTCCATTCGGCAGCCACGCTGGTCAGCTCGCCGTCGGAGCCGGTGCGCGCCTTCAGCAGGCTGAACTCGAGCTCGTCGCCCGTGGGCTGATGCAGCACCGAACACAGGTAGAAGATGCCTTCCCTGGACACCGCCGCCTTGCGCGCCTTGCCGGCCTTGTCCATGCGCTCGCGCAGACCGCGGGCCCAGGCCAGCACCTCGGCGCGCGGCTTGTTGTCGGCCAGTGCGCCGGGGCGCCGGGCCGCCAGCACCAGTGCGGCGGCATGCTTGCAGCGGTTGCCCACCGGACAGGTGCAGCGGGTGGCCAGCTCGACCGAGCTCTTGCCAAAGAACTCCCGCCGCTCGAGACGCACGCTGACCCGGTAGGGCGCGGCTTCCGACCCCTGCACCAGGGCCTGCAACTGGTTGCCGGCCACCTCGATGTTGCGTACCCGGCCCACGTAGGTCCGGGCCCGCATCAGCGCATTGGCCGAGAACAGTTCTCCCAGGAGGGTGTCATCGAGCTGTGCGAGGAGTCTGGGGAGATCCATGCCTGCGTCCGGGCGGCGAAAACCCCCGATTCTAGGCTTTGCGGCGCTGCAGCGAAACGGTGCACCGGCGGTGTTCGATCAGGCGCGGGCGTCCCGGCCGCTGTCGAGGGAATAGCCGGCCGCATCGAGCATCGCCGGCAGGGCCTCGGCGGCACGCAGGCGCAGGCGGATGTCCACCTTGTCGCTGAGCGGCGTCTCGCCCGGGTTGATCTCGATGGTGGGCACACCGGCAGAGGCCGCCCACAGCACCGGACCGGCGATATAGGGGAAGGCGCTGCCGGTACCGACCGACAGCACCAGATCGGGCCCGGCCGCCAGCACCGCCTCGAAGCGGTGCACCGCCGGATCGGGCAGGCTTTCGCCGAACAGCACCACGTCGGGCCGCAGGGTGCCGCCGCAATAGGGACACTCGGGCGGAATCGTCAGGCCCGCGTAGTTGTCCACGTGCCTGGAACGACCGCAGTCGACGCAGCGCAGGCGCCGCAGCGTGCCGTGCATCTCGATCACATCCCGCGAGCCGGCCATCAGGTGGAAGCCATCCACATTCTGGGTCAGCACGGTCACATGGCCGTGCAGGGCCTCCAGGCGGGCAATGGCATAGTGTCCTGCGTTGGGGCGGGCATCGCGGCAACTGGCCTCGATCTGGGCCAGGTAGCGCCAGGTGATGTCGGGCCGGCGGCGGAAGACCTCACCCGACAGGGCCTGCTCGATGGGCAGGCCCATGTCGGTGAGGGCGCCCTCATACAGGCCGCCGACCCCACGGTAGGTGGGCAGGCCGGAGTCCGCCGACAGGCCGGCGCCGGTGATGAAGAGGATGCGCCTTGCGGTCGATAGCAGGCGACCTGCGGCAGTGATCTGCCCGGCGTGATCGGCTAAGGTGTCGTTTGTCATGGGAAGTCCCTTGCGGGAGAATTCGGTGCCCTTGCGCGCAGGCTGTCGGCAAGCAGCGACGTGAGTTTAATCCGGACCGGCGTGACGGTCTCAAGCCATACGGGAATCGCAAACAAAAATGTGCCAGTTGCTGGGAATGAACTGCAATACACCGACGGACATCTGCTTCTCCTTCGCCGGTTTCCAGGCGCGGGGCGGGCTGACCGATGTGCATGGTGACGGCTGGGGAATCGCCTTCTTCGAGGGCCGCGGCGTGCGCCTCTTCCTCGACCCCAAGGCCAGCGCCCATTCTCCGGTGGCCGAGCTGGTCCGCAGCTATCCCATCCATTCGCTCAACGTGATCGCCCACATCCGCAAGGCGACCCAGGGCTTCGTCAGCCTTGAAAACACCCATCCCTTCCAGCGGGAGCTGTGGGGGCGCTACTGGGTCTTTGCCCACAACGGCAACCTGAAGGACTTTGCACCGGAACTGCGGGGCTATTTCCAGCCGGTGGGGCAGACCGATTCCGAGCAGGCCTTCTGCTACCTGATGGAGTCCCTGCGCTGCCGGTTTCCGGAGGGCGAGCCGCCACGCGAGACCCTGTTCGTGGCCATTCGCGACATCGCGGCTGAAATCGGGGCTCATGGAGAATTCAACTTCCTGCTCTCCAACGGCACCTGCCTGTTTGCCCACTGCGCCTCGCGGCTGACTTACATCGTGAGGAAGGCCCCCTTCGACCGGGCCCACCTGAAGGATCAGGACATCACCGTCGACTTCCGGGAGCTGACCTCGCCGGCCGACCGGGTGGCCGTGGTGGCAACCACCCCGCTGACCGACAACGAAACCTGGACCCCCATCGCGCCGGGCACCCTGATGCTGTTTGTGGACGGCGAAGCGGTGGATTGCGGCCCCGCCGGAACCTGCGCCTTCATCCGCAGCGAAACGCTGCAGCCCGGGCCCTCGGCTGACAACGAAAGCACTTGTTTCAAGGAATAAGCTCACACCCGGTCACGATGAGAATTCGCCGGGTATCCGGGCTAGAATCAAGGGATATTGCCAACGCGGATCGAAACCTTCATGCCGATTAACGCTCCAAAAGACTGCCCCCTGTGCTTCCCCGAACAGGAAATCGTCCTCTGGCACGATGCGAGCTGCCGTGTGATCCGGGTTTCCGATGCGGACTACCCGGGCTACTGCCGCCTGATCTGGAAGGATCATGTGTCCGAGATGAGCGATCTGACGCCGGCGGAGCAACGCCATTGCTTCAACATCCTGATGGCGGTGGAAGTCGCTGTCAGGGAGTGCTTCCGCCCCGACAAGATCAACCTGGCGAGTTTCGGCAATGTCGTTCCGCACCTGCACTGGCATGTCATTCCCCGCTACCTGGACGATCTGCACTATCCGCAGCCCATCTGGGCGCAGGCCCAGCGCAAGAGCCGGGGCTCCCCGGCACCCGAAGTTGATGATGCGCGCCTGGCACTGGCCGTGCGCAATGCCATCGCCGAGCAGATCGCCGGCTGAAGCGGAGATCCGCCCATCATGGAAATTCCCCTGAACTACACCGAATTGCGCAGCGTGGACCAATACCGCAAGCTGCTGCGCAATCTGCACACCCTCAATGCAGGGGAAAGCCACGCCACGCTGGTTCGCATGCTCGAGGGCCTGCTCGCCAGCCCCCTGGGGCCCGAAGAGCAGCTCGAGGTACTGGAGTCGGCCCGGCAGACGATCACCTTCGTGCAGCACGAGATGTCGTCGCGCTATGCGGCCCATCCCTTGCCGCCGGACAGCGCCGAGGACACCACCCTGCGCCAGGTGGTCAAGCTCTGGACCGCCCTCAGTACCGCCTACGCCCGCCTTGCCGAGCACAGCGGCA
Organism: Zoogloea sp.; assembly: GCA_009026175.1. Taxonomy (GTDB): domain Bacteria; phylum Pseudomonadota; class Gammaproteobacteria; order Burkholderiales; family Rhodocyclaceae; genus Zoogloea. Next base: position 11,420 of record WBTZ01000004.1, read on the forward strand.
GCAGCGGCGACGAGTTCCGGGCCCAGTGGCCCCTCCTCGCCCAGCGCCGCATCCAGTACCTGGGCCAGGTCATCATCGAGTACTTCCGTGCCCACCGGGCCGAACCGCCCGGGGCCTGGCAGGTCGTGCATGCGGCCTACCAGGAGGCTGAACGGGCTGGCGTCGCCCACAGCCGGGTCATCGACCCCCTGAACAACACCTGGAAGGCCCAGAGCCCGGACGAAGCCTATATTGCGCTGCTGCTGATCGACCTGACCAACCCCTACGGCCGCAACCAGCGCGAGCTCAACTGGATCTGCCGCTGGGCCCAGCGCTTTGCACCCTACTGCATCCTCCAGTCCGAGTGGGACAAGGACGATGCCCGCGCCTACGGGCTCGACCTGAACGAAGACCATGGCCTGCGTCCGATCGCCCTGATCGGCACCCGGCCCGGCATGCGCCGCTTCGACGGGCATCGCCTGGCGGCCCAGATCAAGGCCATGCTGGCCGAGTTCAAGCAGGGCACCACCCCGGCCTCCCTGGGCCTGGGTGACGATTGCGCCCAGCCCGCCTGCGCGCGCCTGCTGGTGTCCCTCTACCGCCCCTGGGGCATGTCGGCGGCCGGCCGCCGCTTTCCGCGGCGGAGCAAGAAAGGGGGCAACTTCATCAGCACCGACTGGGAAGCCATCGGGCTGCTGGTGTCGGGACGCGAGTTCGTGCCGCCCAACCGGCGCCAGCTGATGAGCAACCGTTACGACATGAACGTGCTCACCTTCGGTGCGCGGGCGGACGACGAGGTGCAGCCCGTCATGGACGCCGAGGCCGAGGCCCGGCGACGGGGTTTCATCATCGAGGAATGGGCCACGGTGGACCATTCGGTATCGGGATTCCGCCTGCAGCGCAGGCACCCGGGGCAGCGGATCGAGCACCACCAGCTGGTGGGCATCAAGCCGGGCGACGGCAACCAGTACCTGCTCGGGCAGGTCAGCTGGCTGATGTACGAGCCCGACGGCACCCTGATGGCCGGCATCCACCTGCTCTCCGGACTACCATCCTCGGTGGCCATCCGTGGCACGGGCATCAACGTGGCATCCCATGAGCCCTACATCCAGGGCTTCCTGCTGCCCGAGATTGCTGCCATGCGTGCGCCGGCAAGCATCGTGCTGCCGGGAGGCTGGTTCCAGGCCGACCGGGTGCTCGAACTGCACACCGGCGAATCACGCCAGATCCGGCTGACCAGCCTGGTGGCCCGCGGTACCAACTTCGATCAGGCAACCTACGAATCGGTCGCCACCTGAGACAGCGCTTGCCGGACCTGCATCCGGCAAGCGTTCCCTTGCTCAGTCCACCAGGCGACGCGCAGGGAAACAAGCCGTAAAAGTGCTCCCGCTGCCCGGCTCGCTGTCGATCAGCAGATCGCCCTGATGGCGGCTCAGCACATGCTTGACGATGGCCAACCCAAGCCCGGTTCCACCCGTTTCCCGCGAACGCCCGCGATCGACCCGGTAAAAGCGCTCGGTCAGGCGTGGAATGTGCTCCGGGGCAATCCCGATGCCATCATCCTTTACCGCGTACTCCACCACTGAACCCCGCTGACGCCAGCTGATCTGGATGCGGCCGCCCTCGGGGGTGTAGCGCACCGCGTTGATCGCCAGGTTGGCCATGGCGCTGTAGAGCTCCTTGGCGTTGCCGAGCAGGCGGGCGTGGGTACCGCAATCCAGGTCGATGCGATGGCGGCCGGCGGAAACCACCCGCGCCTCCTGCAGGACCTCCTCCAGCAGGGACGCGACATCCACCGCCTCCTCCTGGAGGATGGGCGCATCGGATTCGAGGGCAGACAGGGTCAGCAGATCCTGGATCAGGCGTTGCATGCGTCCCGCCTGCTCGTAGGCCAGACCGAGATAGTGGGAGATGTCATCCTTCTCCAGATCATCCAGCCCGTCGATGACGGTTTCCAGGAAACCCGCGACCACCGTCAGGGGCGTGCGCATCTCGTGGGACACGTTGGCGACAAAGTCCCTCCGCATGATCTGCAGCCGCTCGCCCTGGGTGATGTCCTCGGACATCAGCAGCAGCATGTCCTCACTGAAGGGCACCACATGGACCATCAGGGTGCGTCCGATAGGCCGCCCCATGCTCAGGGTGAGCGGCTTGTCGTAACGGCCTTCCTGGAGATAGCGGACAAAATCCGGCTGGCGGACGATGTTGGTGATGGGTGTGCCCTGGTCCCGCGCCCGATCCAGTCCGAAATGCTGCTCCCCCTGGTGATTGACCCACTCGATCGAATGGGTGTCGGACAGGAACAGCAGACCGTGGGGCATGGCCTGGCTGGCCTCGCGGAAGCGCTCGAGGGCAATCGAGAGGTGCTGCTGGCGCCGGTTGGAGCTGCGCACCCGGCTGTTCATTTCGGCAAAGACGTAATTCCACAGGCCGATGGCCCGGGGCATGGGCACAGCCTGGTCCACCGGCGTGCGCAGCCAGCGGACCAGCTTGTAGATATTGGTGAAGTGATGGGCGCCCAATACGACAGATGCCGCCGCAAAGGCGAGCAATGCCTCCTGCGGCCCCCAGGCAACCCAGACCACCAAGGCGGCGAGCACCATCACGGCCAGGGACAGGACGGCCGCGACAATGATGTAACGGATCGACCGTATGACCGGCACTCCTTCGACTGACTGGACTGTCATCGATTATCGCACGGGGGCCGGGGATTCCTGCTGGGTCGAAAAGCGGTAGCCGCTGCCGCGTACGGTCTGCACGAGATTGTCGTGACCGCTCGGTTCGAGGGCGCAGCGCAGGCGACGGATATGCACATCGACGGTCCGCTCCTCGACGAAGACGTGGTCGCCCCACACCTGGTCAAGCAGCTGGGCACGGGAATGGACCCGCTCCGGGTGGGTCATCAGGAAATGCAGCAGGCGGAACTCGGTGGGGCCCAGGGTCACCGGCGCACCGGCCGCAGCCAGCCGGTGCGTGGACGGGTCGAGCCGCAGGCCGCCGAGCTCCACCGGATCCTCGGTGGTTTCCGGGGCACGCCGGCGCAGCACGGCCTTGATGCGGGCCACCAGTTCCCGCGGCGAGAAGGGCTTGGTGATGTAGTCGTCCGCACCGGCCTCGAGGCCGGACACCTTGTCCTGCTCCTCACCACGCGCGGTCAGCATGATCAGCGGAATGCCCCGGGTGCGTTCTTCCGCACGCAGCCGGCGGGCGAACTCGACACCGGACATGCCGGGCAGCATCCAGTCCAGCAGGACCAGGTCGGGCAGGGCATCACGCACGATGCGTTGGGCCGTCTCGGCGTCGGATGCCCGCACCACATGGTGTCCGGCCCGCATGAGATTGGCGGCGATCAGTTCCTGGATAGCGGGCTCGTCTTCGACAAGGAGAATGGTGGCGGGCATGAAAACCTCAAAGAATGCTGGCAACCGGGCCAGTGTATTGCAGCAAGTTGAACTTTTGATGACAGGTCACAGGTCTGCAATCCCGCCCGGTATCGGGAAGGCAGGCCACCTTCGAGTATCATTCGGGCTCGCGCAATCAGAATATGGAGCCATCCATGGCAGGCCTTCGCAAGGACGATCCCGTCCCCACCGAGATCAAGCTGCACAAACTGTCCCGCCTCATGGAGGTGAGTTTCGATGACGGCCGGCGCTTTGAATACAGCTTCGAGTTCCTGCGGGTATATTCCCCGTCCGCCGAGGTCCGCGGCCACGGCCCGGGCCAGGAAGTCCTGCAGTTGGGCAAGCGCGACGTGGATATCGTCCGGGTGGAACCCGTCGGCAATTACGCGATCCGCCCGGTGTTTTCCGATGGACACGACAGCGGCCTGTACTCCTGGGACTACCTCTACGAGATCGGCGAGAACCGCGACGATCTGTGGCAGACCTATCTGCTGCGCCTGAGCGAGGCCGGTGGCAGCCGGGATCCTGCCGATCAGCCTGCGCCCGCCCCCAAGGGGGGTGGCTGCGGCCATCACCACTGACTTCCTGCCCAGGCCCCTCCGGGCCGGCCAACCGATAGCGATCCCGCAAGCAGATCATGAACGACAAGACCACCCATTTCGGCTTCCAGAAGGTCGCCGAGTCCGAGAAGGCCAGCAAGGTTCGCGGCGTGTTCTCGTCCGTCGCCAGCAGCTATGACGTGATGAACGACCTCATGTCCTTCGGCCTGCACCGCCTCTGGAAAGCCTTTACCGTCCAGATTGCCGGAGTCCGCGCCGGCGACCGGGTCCTCGATGTGGCCGGTGGCACCGCCGACCTGTCCCTGGCCTTCGCCAAGAAGGTCGGGCCGACCGGGCAGGTGTGGCTGACCGACATCAACCACGCCATGCTGTCGCGCGGCCGGGACAGGGTCGTGGACAAGGGCTTCCTGCTGCCGGTGGCCCAGTGCGATGCGGAGAAGCTGCCCTTCCCCGACAATCACTTCGATTGCGTGACGGTCGCATTCGGGCTGCGCAACATGACCCACAAGGACCAGGCCATTGCAGAAATGCGCCGGGTGCTGAAACCCGGTGGCCGCCTGCTGGTACTGGAGTTTTCCAAGGTCTGGAAGCCCCTGGCCCCGGCTTATGACTTCTACTCCTTCAAGCTGCTGCCCATGATGGGCGAGAAGGTTGCCCGGGACGCCGACAGTTACCGCTACCTGGCCGAGAGCATCCGCATGCACCCTGATCAGGAATCCCTCAAGACCCTGATGGAGGAGGCCGGACTGAGCCGCGTCGAGTACTTCAACATGACCGCGGGCGTCGTCGCCCTGCATCGCGGCTACAAGCTCTGAACGGCGGGCCGGCATGCTTTCCTCATCCGTGATCAGCGGCCTGAACCACTTGCTGAAGGATGCCCCGTGGGCCCGCGAGCGCCTGGCCCCCTTCGCCGGGCGTAGCGCCTGCCTGATGCTCAGGCCCGTCGAGATCGGCCTGGGCATCGACGCCGAGGGCTATTTCACCGAGTCGGCCACGGCGGATCCCGATGTCTCCCTGGAACTGCCGATCGGCAGTCTTCCCAAACTGGTCGGTGGTGCCGACGCCCTGATGTCCGACATCCGGATCAGCGGCAACGCCGATCTGGCCGACGCTCTGGGTTTCGTGCTGCGCAAGCTCAGCTGGGATGGCGAGGAGGCCTTGTCACGCCTCACCGGAGACATCGTGGCCCACCGAGCGGTGGCCACCGCCCGGAACGTATTCGGCTGGCAACGCCAGACGGCCCGCAACGTGATCGATAACCTCGCCGAGTACTTCAGCGAGGAACAGCCGGTTCTCGTGAAAAGGGCGCTCCTGGAAGATCTCGGCGGAGACGCCGCGGCACTGCGGGACGATCTCGCCCGCCTGGAAAAGCGCCTGAAAAAGCTGGAATCGACAAGGCGCTGACCCGCAAGCTGGTTAACGACAAAAGGGCAGACCGCAGGGTCTGCCCTTTTGTCTTGCTACCGAGACTGCCTTGCTCAGTGGCCGCGCTTCTTCAGCTTGTTGATGGCTGCGATCTGCGCAAGCGCCGAAGCGAGTTCGGACTGGGCCTTCGCGTATTCCAGGGCAGAACCCTGGTTACGCATGGCTTCCTCCGCAATACGCTTGGCGTCGAGGGCCTTGGCCTCATCCAGATCCTTGCCACGGATGGCGGTATCCGCCAGAACCGTCACGAGGTTGGGCTGGACTTCCAGCAGGCCACCAGCCACGAAGACGAGTTCTTCTTCAGGCTGGTTCTGGACCTTGACGCGCACGGCCCCCGGCTTGATCCGGGTCATCAGCGGCATGTGGCCGGGCAGGATGCCGAGCTCACCGGCTTCGCCGGGGAGCGCCACAAACTCGGCCAGGCCGGAGAAGATCTGCTCTTCTGCGCTGACGATATCGACGTGAATGGTCATTGCCATAGCTATTTCCTCCTCAAACCGGCGGGCCCGCTAGAGCGCCGCCGGGCGATGGTCGCATTGATCAGAGGGTCTTCGCTTTTTCGAAGACTTCTTCGATCGGGCCGACCATGTAGAAGGCCTGCTCGGGCAGGTGGTCCACTTCACCGCTGAGAATCGTCTTGAAGCCCTTGATCGTTTCCTTCAGGGGAACGTACTTGCCGGGAGAACCGGTAAACACTTCCGCCACGAAGAACGGCTGGGACAGGAAACGCTGGATCTTACGAGCACGGGACACCAGAAGCTTGTCTTCCGGAGCCAGTTCGTCCATACCCAGAATCGCGATGATGTCGCGCAGTTCCTTGTAGCGCTGAAGAGTCTGCTGCACACCGCGAGCGGTGTTGTAGTGCTCTTCGCCCACCACCAGCGGATCGAGCTGACGGGAGGTGGAGTCGAGCGGATCGACCGCCGGGTAGATACCCAGCGAGGCGATGTCACGGGACAGCACGACAGTCGAGTCGAGGTGGAGGAAGGTGGTCGCCGGGGACGGGTCGGTCAAGTCATCCGCAGGCACATACACGGCCTGGATGGAGGTGATCGAGCCCACCTTGGTGGAGGTGATCCGCTCCTGCAGACGGCCCATTTCTTCGGCCAGCGTCGGCTGGTAACCCACCGCGGAAGGCATACGACCCAGCAGCGCGGACACTTCGGTACCGGCCAGGGTGTAGCGGTAGATGTTATCCACGAAGAACAGGATGTCACGGCCTTCGTCACGGAAACGCTCGGCCATGGTCAGGCCGGTCAGCGCCACGCGCAGACGGTTGCCCGGGGGTTCGTTCATCTGACCGAACACCATCGCAACCTTGTCGAGAACGTTGGAGTCCTTCATTTCGTGGTAGAAGTCGTTCCCTTCACGGGTACGCTCGCCCACGCCGGCGAACACCGACAGACCGCTGTGCTGCTTGGCGATGTTGTTGATGAGCTCCATCATGTTCACGGTCTTGCCCACACCGGCGCCACCGAACAGACCCACCTTGCCGCCCTTGGCGAACGGACAGATCAGGTCGATAACCTTGATGCCGGTTTCGAGCAGATCCACGGAGGGAGAGAGTTCGTCGAACTTCGGAGCCTTCTGGTGAATGGTCCGGCGTTCGTCGCACTGGATCGGGCCGGCTTCGTCGATCGGGCGACCCAGCACGTCCATGATGCGGCCCAGGGTGCCGTGGCCCACCGGCACAGCGATACCCTTGCCGGTGTTCGCAACTTGCATGCCACGACGCAGGCCGTCCGAAGACCCCAGCGCAATGGTACGCACAACGCCATCACCGAGCTGCTGCTGAACTTCGAGAACCAGTTCAGAACCTGCCAACTCGAGGGCGTCGTAAATCTTGGGCATCGCGTCGCGCGGGAACTGCACATCCACCACGGCGCCGATGCATTGAACGATCGTTCCTTGACTCATCGTCGTTTCCCCAAACTTGTTAAACCGTTACACCGCGGCTGCGCCGCCGACAATTTCGGACAGTTCCTTCGTGATCGCGGCCTGACGGGTCTTGTTGTAGACCAGTTGTAGTTCGCCGATCACGCTCCCTGCATTGTCGGAGGCTGCCTTCATCGCCACCATCCGGGCACTCTGTTCGGACGCCATGTTCTCGGCGACGGCCTGGTACACCAGCGCTTCGACGTAGCGCACCAGGAGTTCGTCGATCACCACCTGCGCATCCGGCTCGTAGAGGTAGTCCCAGTTCCCTTCCGGGGTACCGAGACGCTCGCCGGTCAGCGGGAGAAGCTGCTCAAGCTGGGGTTCCTGCTTCATCGTGTTGATGAAGCGGGAATAAACAATGTGCACTTCATCCAGCTCACCATTCTGGAAAGCATCGATCATGACCTTGACGGGCCCGATCAGCTTTTCCAGATGGGGGGTATCCCCGAGCTGGGTAACGTGAGAAACCACCTTGGCACCAAGGCGCTGCATGAAACCCAGCCCCTTGTTGCCAATGGCGGTCACGCGGATGTCGGAGACACCCTTGCTTTCCCATTCCTTGAGCGTGTTCAACCCGACACGCAGAGTGTTGGTGTTGAGGCCGCCGCACAGACCCTTGTCGGTCGTGACGACGATCAGCCCCACACGCTTGGCATTGTCCTTCTTGATGAGGAACGGATGCTTGTAGTCGGTGATGTTGGCTGCAGACAGATTCGCGGCGAGACGGCGGATCTTCTCGGCATAGGGACGGGCTGCACGCATGCGTTCCTGCGCCTTGCGCATTTTGGACGCTGCGACCATCTCCATGGCCTTGGTGATCTTTTTAGTGTTCTGGACACTCTTGATCTTGTTACGGATCTCTTTGCCGCTAGCCATATTGCTCTCCGTATGCCCGCGTTAAGCCCAGCTCTTCTTGAACTCTTCGATGACGGCGGCGAGCTGCTTGTTGCCTTCGGCGTCGAGGTCCTTGGTCGATTCGATCTTAGCAACCAGATCGGCAGCCTTGGTCTTCACGTACTGGTGCATCGCGGCTTCGCAAGCGAGGGCACGCTTGACATCGACATCGTCGAAAGCGCCCTTCTCAACTGCGAACAGAGTGATCGCCATTTCGGAAACCTTGAGCGGCGCGTACTGCTGCTGCTTCATCAGTTCCGTCACGAGACGACCGCGCTCGAGCTGCTTGCGGGTGGCTTCGTCCAGGTCGGAAGCGAACTGCGCGAAGGCAGCCAGCTCACGGTACTGGGCAAGGGCCAGACGCACACCGCCGCCGAGCTTCTTGATGATCTTGGTCTGGGCAGCACCACCCACGCGGGACACCGAGATACCCGCGTTGATGGCGGGACGGATACCAGCGTTGAAGAGGTCGGTTTCCAGGAAGATCTGGCCGTCGGTAATCGAGATCACGTTGGTCGGAACGAACGCGGACACGTCGCCGGCCTGGGTTTCGATCACGGGGAGAGCGGTCAGCGAACCGGTCTTGCCCTTGACTTCACCCTTGGTGTATTGCTCGACGTAGTCCTCGGACACGCGGGCTGCGCGCTCGAGCAGACGGGAGTGCAGGTAGAACACGTCGCCGGGGTAGGCTTCACGGCCGGGAGGACGACGCAGCAGCAGGGAAACCTGACGGTAGGCCCAGGCTTGCTTGGTCAGATCGTCATAGACGATCAGGGCATCTTGACCGCGATCGCGGAAGTATTCGCCCATGGTGCAACCGGAGTACGGAGCGATGTACTGCATCGCGGCGGACTCGGAGGCGGTAGCGGCGACGACGATGGTGTATTCCATCGCGCCATGCTCTTCGAGCTTGCGCACCACGTTGGCGATGGTCGAAGCCTTCTGACCGACCGCAACGTAGATACAGATCATGTTTTCGCCCTTTTGGTTGATGATCGCATCAACCGCAACGGCAGTCTTACCAGTCTGACGGTCGCCGATGATCAGCTCGCGCTGACCACGACCGACGGGGACCATGGCATCGACGGACTTCAGGCCGGTCTGCACCGGCTGGGACACCGACTTACGCCAGATCACGCCCGGAGCAACCTTTTCGATCGGCTCGGACAGCTTGGCGGCAATCGGGCCCTTGCCGTCGATCGGCTGGCCCAGGGAGTTCACGACACGACCGATCAGCTCGGGGCCGACCGGGACTTCCAGAATGCGGCCCGTGCACTTCACGGTGTCGCCTTCGGAAATGCCTTCGTACTCACCCAGCACCACGGCGCCGACGGAGTCGCGCTCGAGGTTCATGGCGAGGCCGAACACGTTGCCGGGGAATTCCAGCATTTCGCCCTGCATGGCATCGGAGAGGCCGTGGATACGGCAGATACCGTCGGTCACTGAAACCACGGTACCCTCGGTGCGGGCATTCGCGGACAGCTGCAGGTTCTGAATCCGACTCTTGATCAGGTCACTGATTTCAGAGGGGTTGAGTTGCATAGCTTATGCTCCTAGTTCTTTAGCGCGGCGGCCATGTTCGCGAGCTTGCCGCGGACCGAGGCGTCGATGACTTCATCCCCAATGGCGATCTTGACCCCACCAATCAGTTCGGGGTCGACGCTGACGGTGACGTTGAGCTTGGCCTTGAAGCGGGCTTCAAGGTCGGCAACGAGCGTCTTCAGCGTGGAATCGTCCATCGGGAAGGCGGAGGCGATATTGGCCTCCTTGACGCCTTCATGTTCGTTCTTGAGGGCAACGAACAGGTCACGGATCTCGGGAAGCACTTGCAGACGCTCGTTTTCGACCAGGACGCGGACGTAGTTCTGCTGTTCGGCAGAGAGTCCGGTCCCGGCGATATCGAGGAAAAACCCGGCCAGTTGTTCCGGCGCGAGCTTGGGATCGGTGATGCAATCCCTCATTTGCGAATCGGCGGCAACAGCAGCCAGCCGATCAAGTGCTTCCGACCAAGGCCCCAGCGCGTTGCCCGCGGAAGCGAGCTGAAATGCCGCTTCAGCATAGGGGCGTGCGATGGTGACGTTCTCGGCCATGGCTTATTGAAGTTCCTGTTTCAGGTTGGCCAGCAGGTCGGCATGGGCCTGAGCGTTGATTTCCTTGCGGAGAATCTTCTCGGCGCCGGCGACAGCGAGTTGGGCGACCTGATCGCGCAGGGCTTCCTTGGCACGTTGGGCAGCGACGCCGGCTTCGGCTTCAGCGGCTTCACGGGCCTGGGCAATGATACGGGCGGCTTCGGCGCGCGCTTCATCGAGGAACACTGCAGCCTGCTTTTCAGCAGAGGCACGCACGTCCGTAGCGGACTCGCGGGCCTTGCGCAGTTCTTCGACGACCTTCTTCTCGGCATGCGCGAGATCACTCTTCGCCTTGTCCGCAGCCGCCAGCCCGTCGGCGATCTTCTTCGCACGCTCGTCGAGTGCCTTCACAATGGGGGGCCACACGAACTTCATCGTGACCCACGCCAGAATGAAGAACACAACGAGCTGGGCTACCAGGGTTGCGTTCAGATTCACGGTAATCTTCCTTTAGTCAGGTTGAACCGCGAAACTTAGATCTTGAACGGGTTGGCGAACGCAAACATCATGGCGATACCGACACCGATCAGGAAGGCAGCGTCGATCAGACCGGCCAGCAGGAACATCTTGGTCTGCAGGGCGTTCATCAGCTCGGGTTGGCGAGCGGAAGCTTCCAGGTACTTGCTACCCATGATGCCAATACCGATACAGGCACCGATAGCACCCAGACCAATGATCAGACCGGCGGCCAGAGCAACAAAACCAAGAACGTGTTCCATGACTACTCCTTTAGTTGAGATGATTTAAATTGAAACTTGAAACCGAAACAGACTGCTTGAAACTGAAACTTAGTGGCTTTCGTGGGCCTGACCGATGTACACCAGGGTCAGCATCATGAAGATGAAGGCCTGCAGGGCGACGATCAGGATGTGGAACACGGCCCAGATGGAACCGGCAACCACATGGCCGAGGAAACCGAAGACGGTGGCGGTACCGCCCATCAGGGCGATCAGCATGAAGACCAGCTCGCCAGCATACATGTTGCCGAACAACCGCATGCCGTGGGAAACGGTCTTGGCCAGGAACTCGATCATCTGCATCAGGAAGTTGATCGGGTACAGCAGCGGATGGGAGCCGAAGGGAGCGGTGAAGAGCTCATGCACCCAGCCACCGAAACCCTTGATCTTGATGTTGTAGTACAGGCAGATCAGCAGGACGCCGATGGACATGCCGAGGGTGCCGTTCAGGTCGGCGGTCGGCACGACGCGGAGGTAAGCATGCTCGTCGCCGGAAATCAGCGCCCAGATCTTGGGCAGCAGATCGACCGGCAGGAAGTCCATGGAGTTCATCAGGAAGATCCAGAAGAACACGGTCAGGGCGACGGGTGCGACAAACTTGCGGGATTCGGCGCTGTGCACGATGCCCTTGGCCTGGTCTGCGACCATTTCGACGAGGATCTCGATGGCGGCCTGGAAACGCCCCGGCACGCCGGAGGTGGCCGCGCCTGCAGCCTTGATCAGGATCAGCAGCGTGACGACGCCGAGGCCGATCGAGAAGAACAGGGTGTCGAGGTTCCACACGCTCCAGTCGATGATCGCGCTTTGAGCGTGACCGGTGGAGTTGAAGTGGGTCAGGTGGTGGACGATGTATTCGCCCGCGGTCGGGCCGTGCGCTTCTGTACTCATGGTCAGGTCTTCACCAAAAATGCAAACAAATTCGCCTTAAGCGCCACGACCAACCCGATGAACAACGCCAACCAATGGACGTCTGGATACACGAGTTGAACGGTCGCCAACAATCCTACGGTTGACGCGATCTTGAAGAACTCGCCAACAAAAAACTCAAGCGGGTACGACGCGGCCGGTCGTTTGGAAACCAAACTCAGGCGCAGGGCGAAAAACAAATTGGGAAGAACACAGGCTGCGCCTCCCAACGCCGCCGACAACGCACCGCGCGTCCCTGAAATCAATCCGGCAATCAATGCTGCCAGTATTGTCGCGCCTATCTGCAGGAATACCGCTTTTAACATTGGCTCTCTGCGTGGCACGTCGGGTAATGCGCCGTCCGCCGTACGAAAAACATGTGGATGATAGGGGTTAACCGCATGAAAGTCAATCATTGTCGCAGCGCAACACCAGGATTCCCGGGCGTTTCGGGATGTGCTCCAACTTGACACATCCGATAAACATGTCGATGATTATCGACATGAACAAAGACTACTCACGGACAATACCGGCCACCTGGCGCGATATATCCGCGGTTTTCGCGGCTCTCGGCGACGAGCACAGGCAGCGCATCCTGCTCACCTTCGAACCGGGTGAGCGGCTCAATGTGGGGCAGATCGCGGAAGTGTCCACCCTGGCCCGCTCCACAGTGTCACACCATCTCAAAGTCCTGCGCGAGGCTGGCGTCCTCATTTCGGAACGGGAAGGCAAGGAAATTTATTTCCGGGTCAATAAGACCTTCCTCGAAACATCCTTCAGCCGGGTCACCAGCTATCTGGCGACTTATCTCTGATCTCACGCTTTTTCTTCACATCCATGCGAACTCTGATCAAGGCGCTCCTGCGCACCGTGACCCGCCTGCTGTTCCGCGTCAGCCTGAAGGGGAAGGCGCCTTCCGATGGGGAACGGCTGCTGATCATCGCCAACCACGAGTCCTTTCTCGACGGCTTATTGCTCGGCCTTTTCCTGCCCCTCGATCCGGTATTTGTCGTGCACACCGGGGTGGCAGCCAATCCGGCTTTCCGGTTGCTGCTGTCGCTGGTCGATTACCTGGCGGTGGATCCGACCAGCCCGATGGCCATGAAGAAGGTGATCCGCCTGCTGGAGGCCGGCCGGCCCGTGGTCATTTTCCCGGAGGGCCGCATCACCACCACCGGCAGCCTGATGAAGACCTATGAGGGGCCCGCCTTCGTGGCTGCCAAGACCGGCGCCACGGTGATCCCGGTCCGCATCGATGGCGCCGCACGCACCTATTTCTCGCGCCTGGCCTCGCATGTGCCGCGTCGCCTGTTCCCCAGGATCAGCCTGTCCATCCTGGCGCCGGCCCGGATCCCGATGCCCGACGCTCCGACCGCCCGCCAGCGCCGCCGCATGGCCGGGGAGGGCATGCGCCGCCTGATGCAGGAGATGATCTTTGCCACCCGACCGGAGCAGACCCTGTTCGGCGCCCTGCTCGAAGCTTCCGCGATCCAGGGCAGCGGACATCGCCTGGTGGAGGATCTCAAGCAGATCGAATACAGCTACCGCGACCTGATCCGCATGGCCCTGGCACTCGGCCGTCTGGCCGCCCGCGAGAGCAGCCCGGGCGAGAAGGTCGGCCTGCTGCTGCCCAATCTGGCGCCAACCCTGGGGCTGCTCTTCGGCCTGTCGGCCCATGGCCGCGTCGCAGCCATGCTCAACTACACGGCCGGGGTCGACAGCATGCAGTCGGCGTGCACCGCTGCGCAGATCCGCATCATCATCACCTCCCGCGCCTTCGTCGAACAGGCCAAGCTCGGCGACAAGCTGGCGGCGCTGCGCGACGTCCGCATCCTCCACCTCGAGGATCTCCGTGAGCGGATCGGCCTGGCCGACAAGCTGTGGCTGCTCCTGTGGGCCTCGCCCTTCCCCCGCCTTGCCCTGCCGGGCAGCGCCACGCCGGAAGATCCTGCCGTGGTGTTGTTCACCTCGGGATCGGAAGGCAAGCCGAAGGGCGTGGTGCTGTCCCACCGCGCCTTGCTGGCCAACGTGGCGCAGATCCGCGCCGTGGTGGATTTCTCCATCGACGACAAGATCCTCAACGCCCTGCCCCTCTTCCATTCCTTCGGTCTCACCGCCGGCGGCCTGCTGCCGGTGCTCACCGGCGCCCGGGTCTTCCTCTACCCCTCGCCGCTCCACTACCGGGTCATCCCGGAGGTGGCCTATGACCGCAATTGCACCGTCCTGCTGGGGACCAGCACCTTCCTCGGCAACTATGCCAAGTTCGCCCACCCCTACGACTTCTACCGCCTGCGCTACGTGATCGCCGGGGCCGAGAAGCTGGCCGCACCGGTACGCGACCTGTGGTTCGAGAAGTTCGGCATCCGTATCTTTGAAGGCTACGGCGCCACCGAGACCGCTCCCGTGCTGGCGGTGAACACCCGCATGGCCTTCCGCAGCGGCACGGTAGGACAGTTCCTGCCCGGCATCGAGTCGCGCCTGATCCCGGTGCCCGGCATTCCGAACGGCGGCATGCTGCACGTGAAGGGCCCCAACCTGATGTCCGGCTACCTGCGCTTCGAGAAGCCCGGCGTCCTGCAGCCCCCCGTCTCGCCGGCCGGCGAAGGCTGGTACGAAACCGGCGACGTGGTGGAGATCGACGCCGAAGGCTTCGTCAAGATCGTCGGGCGGGTCAAGCGCTTCGCCAAGGTGGCCGGCGAGATGGTGTCGCTGGAATCCGTCGAGAAGCTGGCTGCCGCCGCCTCACCGGGCGCCACCCACGCTGCCTCCACCCAGGCGGACCCGGCCCGTGGCGAAGCGATCCTGCTGTTCACCACCGACCCGAAACTCAATCGTGAGCAGCTGCAGAGCGCCGCACGTGACGGGGGCTGGCCGGAGATTGCAGTGCCGCGGCGGCTCATCCTGGTGGAAGCACTGCCACTGCTCGGTACCGGCAAGATCGATTACGTCACCCTCAAGCAGTGGGCCGAACAGGCCTGAAGCCGGAGATCATCCATGAATGCGAAGATCCCCGCAGGCCCGGCCATGCGCCCCAAGCCCCATGCCGGCTGAACGCGCGCTGCTGGCGGCGCTGGTGATGCTCGTGGCCTCCGCCAATCTGCTGCCCGGTGAGGCGGTGGAATGGAGCCGCAGTGCCATCGGCGAGGGGCAATGGTGGCGGCTGTGGACCGGCCAGTTCTGCCACTGGTCACCACTCCATCTGGCCGGCAACCTGGCTGCAGTCGGTGCAATCACCCTGATCACCGGGCAAGGCATCCGGCGCTGGTTGTGCGCCCTGCCGCTGGCGGCCCCCCTCCTGTCCCTCTTCCTGCTGGCAAGCGCCCCTGCCCTGACCCACTACCGGGGCCTTTCCGGACTGGTCGGTGTCCTGATCGTGGGCGCAGCACTTGATGGCGGGATCATCGGCCGGCTGCTGGGTCTTGGCTATCTGGCCCGGCTGGGCTTCGACGCCGTCAGCGGAAGCCACTCACCCCTGCTGCCGGACGGCATCGCCACCACCTGGCAGGCTCATCTGGGCGGCATCCTGCTGGGTGTGGTCACCGCGGCAGGCCTGCGCTGGGGTCACGCCGGGAGACGCTCGGGATCATGAATCGACGCCGCTTCCTGGCCGGGGCTGCAAGCCTGGCGCTCGCCACCACCGGCGGTCAGGCCGTGGCCCGGCGCACGCTCTGGAACCCCTGCCGTGCTGCCCTGCCACCCGCGATCGCGGACCACGACCTGATCCACTCCGCCTGGGAGGGTCTCGATCCGGCCCAGGTCTGGGACTGTCATGCCCACCTGGCCGGGCTTGGCGAAGGCGGCAGCGGCATCACGATCAACCCGCGCATGCTGAGCCCCCTGCACCCGGCGGAGTATTTCCAGCGCCTCTTCTACCTCAACGCCGGCTGCGCCCATGAAGCGCCGGGAGAAGTGGACCAGAGCTACGTCGAGCGCCTGCACAACCTGGCAGACGGCATGCGGACCGGCTTCAAGCTGGTGCTGTTTGCCTTCGAGCGGACCCACGACAGCACGGGTCGTCCCCGCCCGGATCTCACGGCCTTTCATGTACCGGACGACTACGCACGCAATCTGGCCCGCGCCCACCCGGCCTTCTTCGAATGGGCCTGCTCGATCCACCCCTGGCGGGAAGACGGCGTGGAGGCCCTCGAGGCTGCCGTCCGGGATGGTGCCCGGGCCGTGAAGTGGTTGCCGCCGGCCATGGGCATCGACCCGGCCTCGCCGCAATGCGACCGCTTCTACGCCGCCCTGGCCCGCCTCGACCTCCCACTGATCACCCACGCCGGCGAAGAGAAGGCCGTGCAGGGTGCCGGGCGCCCCGAATGGGGGAATCCCCTGCGCTTGCGCCGTGCCCTCGATCATGGCGTGCGGGTGGTGGTGGCCCATTGCGCCAGCCTGGGCCAGGATCTGGACGAAGACCGAGGCCGGGCGGCTCGGAAGGTCTCGAGCTTCAGCCTGTTCTCCCGCCTGATGACGGAGGGCCGCCATGAAGGACGCCTGTTTGGGGATATCTCGGCCATCACCCTGCGCAATCGGGAGATCTCCACCCTCCGGACGCTGATCCAGAGAGAAGACTGGCATCCCCGCCTGCTCTTCGGTACGGACTACCCCCTGCCCGGCGTCCTGCCCCTGATTTCACCCCGGCAACTGGTCCGGGAAGGGCTGCTGGCCCCCACTGCGGCCCCGGTGCTGGAAACACTCCGCGAGCATAATCCGCTGCTCTTCGATTTCGTACTCAAGCGCCACCTGCGCACGGGCCCGGCGCGTTTCGCCGACCGGGTCTTCGAAACCCGCCCCTTCTTTGAACGGACGCCTGCATGAGCTCCCAATTCCATCTCCTCGGCGAACGGCGCTTCCGGCCCTTCTTCCTGACCCAGTTCCTGGGGGCCTTCAACGACAACCTGTTCAAGAACGCCCTGGTCGTGCTGCTGACCTTCCAGGCCGCCAGCTGGACCAGCCTGGCGCCGGCCCTGCTGTCCAACCTGGCCGCCGGCATCTTCATCCTGCCCTTCTTCCTGTTCTCTGCCAGCGCCGGGCAGCTCGCCGACAAGTACGACAAGGCCCGCCTGACCCGCCTGGTGAAGGTGCTGGAGATGGCCATCATGCTGGTCGCGCTGGCCGGTTTCCTGCTGCACAGCCTGACCGTGCTGTTCGGTGCGCTGTTTCTGCTGGGCTGCCATTCGACCCTGTTCGGGCCCGTGAAGTACGCTCTGCTGCCCCAGCACCTGCACGAGGATGAGCTGGTCGGCGGCAATGCCCTGGTGGAGGCCGGCACCTTCGTCGCCATCCTGATCGGCACCCTGGTGGGCGGCCTGCTCGCCGGCCTCGACAACGGCGATGTGTGGATCGCCGGCGGCGGGCTGATCGTCGCGGCAACGGGCTACCTGACCAGTCGCGGCATTCCGCCGGCCCCGGCGCCCGCCCCCGATCTGCGGATCAACCCCAACCCGTTCACCGAAACCTGGCGCAACATCGGTTTCGCCCGGCAGAACCGGACGGTCTTCCTGGCCATCA
The DNA here is from genome assembly GCA_009026175.1 of Zoogloea sp. GTDB lineage: Bacteria > Pseudomonadota > Gammaproteobacteria > Burkholderiales > Rhodocyclaceae > Zoogloea. The sequence goes on from WBTZ01000004.1 coordinate 28,900, forward strand.
TGGGCATCTCCTGGTTCTGGCTCTACGGCGCCCTCTTCCTCGCCCAGTTTCCGGTCTATGCCAAAGGCGTGCTGGGGGGTGGAGAGGGTACCGTCACGCTCCTGCTGGCCACCTTCACGGTCGGCATCGGGCTGGGCTCGCTGCTGTGCGAGAAGCTGTCCGGCGGCCACGTCGAGATCGGGCTGGTGCCCTTCGGCTCGATTGGCCTGACCCTGTTCGGGCTGGACCTGGCCTTTGCCTCACCGGCGGTGCTACCGGCGGGCGCCCCGCTGGCCATTGGCGAGGTCCTGGCGCAACCCGGCATGCTGCGGGTATTGCTGGCGCTCATGATGCTGGGCGTGTTCGGCGGCTTCTTCATCGTGCCCCTCTACGCCATGCTGCAGAGCCGCTCCGCGCCGGCCCAGCGGGCACGCATCATCGCGGCCAACAACATCCTCAACGCGCTGTTCATGGTGGCTGGCGCCCTGGCCGCGGGCAGCCTGCTCGGCGCAGGGCTGTCGATCCCGGTGCTGTTCGGCGTCGCTGCGGTCATGAATGCCGCCGTGGCGATCTACATCTACAAGCTGGTACCGGAATTCCTGCTGCGCTTCATCATCTGGCTGCTGGTCCACACGGTGTACCGCCTGCGCACGGAAGGCCTGCAGCACATCCCCGAGGAAGGGCCGGCCGTGATCGTGTGCAACCACGTGAGCTTCGTGGACGCCCTGGTGATTGCCGCCGCCAGCCGCCGGCCGATCCGTTTCGTGATGGATCACCGCATCTTCCGCTGGCCGCTGCTGTCCTTCGTGTTCCGCCACAGCAGGGCGATTCCGATTGCGCCGGCCAAGGAGGATCCGGCCATGATGGAAGCCGCCTTCGCCGAGGTCTCGCAAGCCCTGGCAGCCGGCGAGCTGGTCGGCCTGTTCCCGGAAGGCAGGATCACGGCGGATGGCGAACTGTGCCCTTTCCGTCCAGGCATCACCCGCATTCTGCAGGCCAACCCGGTACCGGTGGTCCCGATGGCCCTGCGCGGGCTGTGGGGCAGCATGTTCTCGCGCAAGGATGGTCCCGTCCTCAGCCGGCCCTTCCGGCGGGGCTTGTTCAGCCGCATCGAGCTGGTGGTGGGTGAGGCGCAGGCGCCGGAAAAAGTCAGCCTCCCCGCATTGCAGCTCCAGGTGGCAGAGCTGCGCGGTGACTGGCGCTAGGCCAGCCGGCTCCCTGCAGGAAGCAGCCGGCCGGCGTCATCAGCCCAGGTTCTGGAGCGCGAATTCCCAGTTGATCAACTTGTCGAGCAGCGCATTCACGTAGTCTGCACGCCGATTCTGGTAGTCGAGGTAATAGGCGTGTTCCCACACGTCGATGGTCAGCAGCGGCTTGAGGCCGGCGGCGGGCAGATCCGCATTGCCGGTCTTGACCACCTTGAGCTTGTCGCCATCGGCCACCAGCCAGGCCCAGCCGCTGCCGAACTGGCCCATGGCCGCCGCGGCCAGTTCCTTCTTGAGTGCATCGACGCTGCCGAAGGAGGCCTCGATCTTCTGCTTAAGCGCAGCCGGCGGCTCACCCCCGCCGTTGGGACGCAGGCTGTTCCAGTAGAAGGTGTGGTTCCAGATCTGCGCCGCGTTGTTGAAGATGGCGGTCTTGTCGGCCTTGCCGGTCACGGCAGCAACGATCTTGTCGAGGGGCAGGTCGGCCAGGTCGGAGCCGGCAAGCAGGCGGTTGAGGTTATCGACATAGCCCTTGTGGTGCTTGCCGTAGTGGAATCCGATGGTATTGGCCGAGATGATCGGCGCCAGGGCACTGTCGGCATAGGGCAGGGGCGGCAGCACGATCGGGCTGGCGGCGCTCGCCGGACGGGCCAGACCACCGAGGGAAGCTGCGGCGATCAGCCCGAAGGAAGCGCCCAGGAAGTGGCGGCGATCGACACCGGACGAAACGTTGGAATGTTGGGGAAGTTTCATGCGGACTCTCCTGTAACAGGTTCGCTGGATCCGGTCATCGGAGTGATGACCGGGCCGTCCATTATTCGCTAGTCCGGCACGCTTTTGTCATCAAGTGTTTCGCAAGCTGCTCAGGCTGCCGGATGAAGGCAGCCGGGCGTCAAGGTCAACACGGTTTCCCCGGCAGAAAACCAGATCTGCCCGTCCTGGATCGTGCAGGTCAGGGACATGTTCCTGGATGCCAGGGCCGCCAGGGCGCGGGACTCCTCCTGGGGCAGGAACAGCACCCGCAGATTGGACAGCTTGCCCAGCGTGGCGACGTCCTTCTGCCACCACATGTCCACCGTGCGGCCACCATAGGCCAGCACGATCACCTCATCGGCCCGGCCGGCGGCCCGCCGCAGCAGTCGCTCGTCCGGCAGTCCCACCTCGATCCACTGGAGGATCCGCCCGGTATCGTCCTTGCGCCACAGGGCCGGCTCGTCATCGGTCGAAATGCCACGCCCGAACTCCAGGCGCTCATCAGCATTGAGGGCAAAGGCCAGGACCCGCACCATCATCCGTTCGTCGGTTTCCGAGGGATGGCGGGCGAGGGTCAGGATGTGCTCGCCGAAATATCCCCGGTCGAGGTCGGACACATTGAGGGTGGCTCGGAAGATGGTGGATTTGAGGGCCATGGTGGATCGGGGACGGTGAACAAAAAAACCGGGCCAAAGGCCCGGTCACGGAACAGGCTGGCCGGATTTTACTTGCCGACGGCAGCCTTGGCCTTGTCGGCAGCTTCCTTGGTTGCATCCGCGGTGGCGGCGACAGCTTCCTTGCCCGCCTCCTTGGCGGCACCGGCAGCATCCTTCGCGGCGGCCACGGCGTCCTTGGCGGCTTCCTTGGTCGCATCAACCGCTTCCTTGCCGGCTTCCTTCACGGCACCAGCTGCATCCTTGGTTGCCTCGGCGGCCTGCTTGGCAGCCTCTTCAGCCTTGGCGGCCGCTTCCTTGGCCGCATCGACCACCGGTGCGGGAGCCGGCGCGGGAGCTTCTTCCTTCTTGGAGCAGGCATTCAGTCCAAGGGCGATCAGGGCAGCGAGAACGAGGGCACGGGTATTCATATGAAATTCTCCTGGGTTGGGTCCTCAAGGGATCCGGAATTGGACAAGTAAAGGATCCGGTACGGATCCGAATTCACTAACACACGGAAAATTAACGCAGAATCGGGCAAGCAGGATGACAGGAGCCACAAAATGAAACAAGGTCCCGCAGGACCTTGTTGTCATTTCGCCACGGGCAATTACTTGACCCGGTTGCGGTATTCGTCGGTGCGGGTGTCGATTTCGATCTTGTCACCGATTTCGACGAAGGCAGGCACCGACAGCTCGTAGCCACTGGGCGCGATGCGGGCAGGCTTCAGCACCTTGCCGGAGGTGTCGCCCTTGACGGCGGGCTCGGTGTATTCCACTTCGCGCACGACGGTGGTGGGCAGTTCCACGGAGATGGCCTTGCCGTTGTAGAACACCACTTCACAGGGCATGCCGTCCACCAGGTACTTCAGTGCATCGGTCATGTTCTCGGCTTCCACCTCGTACTGTTCGTAGTCGGCGTCCATGAACACGTACATCGGATCGGCAAAGTAGGAGAAGGTCACTTCCTTGCGGTCGAGCACCACAATTTCGAACTTGTCGTCAGCCTTGTACACCGACTCGGACGGCGCGCCGGTGAGCAGGTTCTTGAGCTTCATCTTGACGACAGCGGCGTTGCGGCCGGACTTGTTGTACTCGGCCTTCTGGACCACGAGGGCGTCGCTGCCCACCATGATCACGTTGCCGGAGCGGAGTTCCATTGCGGTTTTCATGCTGATTCCTGCTTGCTGAAGATTGCGCGGCACGTGCCACGGTAAATAGGTAACTTATTATTCTATCTCAACTTTACAGAAACGCACCAGATTCGCAGCAAGCTCCCCTGATTCCCGCAAGCGGGCCGACCAGGCCGATCCATGGGCGCCAAGCAGCGGCAGGCGGCTCTCGAAGGAAGGCCATGCGGCCGCCACGCCTTCCCCCCTGTTCCAGGCCAGCCAGAACTCCTGGAGGGCGAGCGCCGCCGCCGGTTCGACACCGTCCAGGTAGCGGGTCATGAAAGCCTGCAGCTTGGCCAGATGAGCGTCCTCCTCCTGGGCATAGATGTGCCACACGAAAGGCACCCCGGCCCACTGGGCCCGCACGAAGGAATCTTCTCCGCGCACGAAGTTCAGGTCGCAGGCCCACAGCAGCTCGTCGTAGCGGGCCTGCTCGACAAAGGGCAGAACACAGACCGTGAGCGCCTCGTGCAGGATCTTGTCACCCGCGCGCAGGCCGCTCAGCCCGAGGTGGGCCGCCAGGCCCGGCAGAACCCGCCCTTCCGGCACCAGGCAACAGACCGGCGCCGGGGATTTGCTCCACATCTCGAGCAGCTCGGGCAGGGCCGGATTCTCGTAGGTGAACAGGGACACCATGCGCTCGCCGGGCTGTTCCGGGGGCAGCTCCAGGGCCTGTCTGAAAGCCTCCCTGGAAAACGCCTGACGCCGGGTGTCGTAGTCAGCCTCCCGCAGCAAGCCACCGGTCCGGGCGTCCAGCCCTGGAAAGAAGAAATGCTGGACCAGCGGCAGGCGGGGATGCGGGGACGGCAGACGATGACAGCCGGCGACCCAGTCTTCGGCGCTCAGGTACTCCAGGTTGATCCATGCGGGGCGCGGCGAGCGCAGGGCCATCGCCTCCAGGAAGGGTTCCGGCAGCGACGCGGCAAAGGCGGCGATGACCACGGCCCCCGGTGCCGCATCGGGCAGCGGACTGACCCACGCCCGGATATCCACACCACCGACGACCTGCCTGACCAGAGCAGGGTCGAGGGAAGGGATCAGGCGACGGGCACTCGCCAGGTCATCGATCCACAGGCGGACGGTGATCCCGTGCTCGGTGACGAGCTCGCGGGCCAGGCGCCAGCACACCCCGACATCGCCGTAGTTATCCACCACCGGGCAAAAGATGTCCCAGTGGTCCTCAGGAGCGTGGGGAAGAGCGGAAGGATCCAAATCTGGGGACAAACCTTGGGAAAGACACCAGTGAAATTGTGCACAAAGCACCCGACCAGCGCGAGGCGAAATTTCCTCAACAATCGGCCCACACGACAACAGGGGCTTCGCCTACAGGCTTATCAACTTAACAACATACTGAAAAGTTTGATCTTTTTTCAGTTTTCCACAGAAACAGGCCGAGCATTACTGTTAACAGTACTTATATATATATAAAAACTGTAAACAACTTCTCTCTGACCGTTCCGGCTCAGGAAAGAAGCTTTCAGTACAAAAACCGGTTCACTGGACTCCAGGACAGAACACCAGGAATCCTGGTTCATCCCCATTTCCATCCATGGACGCCTCTTCGGAGGACGCAGGTGAAAACGCCTCATCCAGCGTTTTCCACACCTGACATGTGCACAACCTCCGGGTTAACACAGGCAGGAAATGTGGACAACAGGGAAGAAGCGCACCAGGCGGTAAACCGTCCCCAAACTGTCCAGATCCTGTACCCCCTTCTTTCCAGAGCTTTTCAAATAGATCAAGTAAATGATTATTAAAGGGTTAACGCGGTTATCCACAGAAACAGGCCGAGCATAGTTAACGTGTACTTATATGTATACAAAACCTTATAAGAACAACCTGTCTTCAGCAGGGCCAGCCCTGCAGGAAGGCATAGGGGTTGATCCCAAGCGCAGGAAAACCACGGGTCACCGATAATTCCCGACCGATCAGTCCGCAAAATGCCGCCATGCCCTTGTCGCGATTGCCTCGCAGCCTGACCCACCCTTACCTGCTGCTGACCCTCACCGTGCTGTTCTGGTCTGGCAACATGGTGGTGGGACGGGGACTGAGGGATGCCGTGCCGCCCATGAGCCTGGCCCTGGCTCGCTGGGTGCTGGCCCTGCTGCTGACCCTTCCCTTCGCCTGGCCTCACCTGCACACCCTGCGCGGCCTGCCGCGGGGGAAATGGGGAGTGCTGCTGGTGCTTGGCGTGCTGGGCATCGGTGCCTACAACACCCTGGCCTACCTCGCCCTGGTGCACACCACCGCGACCAACGCGGCCCTGCTGAATTCCTTCATCCCGATCGCCATCATCGCGATCACCTGGTTCATGGGCCACAGGGCCACCCTGCTGGAGTCGATCGGGGTTGCCGTTTCCTTCGCGGGCGTCATGACCATCGTCGGGCGGGGAGACCCGGCCGTACTGGCCGGTCTGAGCCTGAACGTGGGCGACCTGTGGATGCTCGGCGCGGTGCTGTCCTGGGCGCTGTACACCATCGGCCTGCGCTGGCGGCCGGCTGGCCTGCACCCGATGGCGCTGTTGGCGGTGCTGACGATGATCGGCCTGGTGGTGCTGGTGCCGCTGGCGTGGTGGGAGCTCTCCCACGGTGCGCAGCTGCATCTGAGCCCCGTGTCCCTGGCCGGGGTGGCCTACACCGGGGTCTTTCCAGCCTTCCTCGGCTACGTGTTCTACAACCGGGCGGTGGGCGAAGTGGGGGCTTCGCGGGGCGGGCTGTTCATCCACCTGATGCCGGCCTTCAGCACCATCCTGGCCACCGTCTTCCTCGGCGAGATCCCCCAGATCTATCATTTTTTGGGCATCGCCCTGATTCTGAGCGGAATCTGGCTGACGACGGGTTTCAAGAAAGGCTAGACTCCCATCCCTAATCCGGGAGCACCCTTTGCGTTTTGAACACCTTATCGAGATCAACGACCCCCTCAATCCGTTGATCGAAAGCCTGAGCCTGGAGCAGGTCTGGACCGGCCTGATGTACCGGGTCGAGGACCCCACCGCTTTCCTGCCGGGACTCGACCGCTGTGAGATCCTGTTCCGTGAAGGGCAGCAGCTCGAGCGCCTGTTGCACTTTGGCCAGGCCCGCATCCGTGACAGTGTCACCTTCGAGCCGGGAGAGTGGGTACGCTTCGAATCGGCGGCCACTGCCGAGCATGCGGGGGGCAGCCTGACCATCCGCATTGAACAGCCTGACGAACTGCGGCTGTTCCTGCGCTTCACCTACGAAACCACGCTGCCGGATGGCCTGAGCGCTGACGAAGGCGTGAAGGTGTCCGAGTTCGTCAAGTCGGCCTACCGGGAATCCGACCTGGATACTGTCCGGGTCATCCGCCTGATCGCTACCGGCGGTCTTCCCCAGTGAAGGCCAGCCCCCTGTTTTCGTCCTGACACCACCACAAGACCAGGAGACTCATCCATGAAGGTCGCCAATCCCGGGATCACTTCCTTCCAGCCGCCTGTCCGCACCCTGATGGGCCCCGGCCCCTCCGATGTGCCGCCGCGGGTGCTGGCCGCCCTCGCCCGCCCCACCGTCGGCCACCTGGACCCGGCATTCGTGGGCATGATGGACGAGCTGAAGGGCCTGCTGCGCTACGCCTTCCAGACCGACAACGAGCTGACTTTCCCGGTCTCGGCGCCCGGTTCGGTGGGCATGGAAACCTGTTTCGTAAACCTGGTGATGCCGGGCGACAAGGTGATCGTCTGCATCAACGGGGTGTTTGGCCAGCGTATGGCCGAGAACGTCCGCCGGGTGGGCGGCGTGCCGGTGATCGTCGAGGATCCGTGGGGCGAGCCGGTGGACCCGGCCAAGGTCGAAGAGGCCTTTGCCGCCAATCCGGACACCGCGATCTTCGCCTTCGTGCACGCCGAGACCTCCACGGGGGCGCTTTCCGATGCGGCCACCCTGGCGGCCATTGCCCGCCGCCATGGGGCGCTCACGATCATGGACTGCGTCACCTCGCTGGGTGGTGTGCCGGTGCTGCTGGACGAATGGGGTATCGATGCAGCCTACTCGGGCAGCCAGAAATGCCTGTCCTGCACCCCGGGCCTGTCGCCGGTGAGCTTCTCGCCCGCCGCGGTGGAGCGCATCCGCAACCGCAAGACGCCCTGCCCCAGCTGGTTCCAGGACTTGAGCCTGGTGCTGGGCTACTGGAGCGGTGCCAAGCGCACCTACCACCACACGGCGCCGGTCAATCCGCTCTACGGGCTGCACGAATCCCTGGTGATGCTGGCCGAAGAAGGCCTCGAGAACGCCTGGCAGCGCCACCGCGACAACCACCTGCGCCTGCGCGCCGGTCTGGAAGCCCTGGGCCTGCGCTTCGTGGTGCGGGAGGACGCCCGCCTGCCCCAGCTCAACACCGTGTGGGTGCCGGAAGGCGTGGATGAGGCGGTGGCGCGTACCCGCCTGCTCCAGGAGTTCGGCCTCGAGATCGGCGCCGGCCTGGGAGCGCTGGCCGGTCGGGTCTGGCGTATCGGCTTGATGGGGCATTCCAGCCGGGCCGCCAACATTGCCCTGTGTCTGAGTGCGCTGGAAACAGTGATCAAGGGCTGATTCGTTCCGTTTCCCGGGGCAGGCGAGCCCCGGGTTTTCAACGCACGCTCAGGCTGATCCGGTCGTAGCGGCCCTGGTCGTCCAGGACCGTGATGTCGTAGCGGCCAGGCTCATCCATCCGTTTCTCGAATCCTGCGGCGGCCGGCTTGCGACCGGCTGGCTGGCCGTTGACCAGCCAGATCACATCGCCGTCCGCCGTTCCGCGCACTTCCAGGTGCAGCAGCGGTGGCGCGGCGCCGGCCCGGCGCAGCACATCACCGTTGCTGGCACCGACGATGCGCAGGCCGCTTTCGGGCCGGGCCAGGTCGGCGCAGGCCTTCAGCCACGGCGGCGGCAGGACCCGCTGACGCAGCTCGCTGCCCAGCCAGGGTTCCAGAATGGCGGGCCAGCGGGCCATCTCCCGGCTCTCCAGGGGCCCCCGGAAGCACTCGGGCAAGGCACGTTGCCCGGATTGCGGATCCACCAGGATGCGATAGCGCGCCTCGCCGCCGCGCAGGCGATCGGGGAAGGTGGGCGGGCTTGCTCCGTCCAGGGTCCAGGCCAGGCGGCGTTGCTGGCAAGTGGGGTCGTCCCCGTCCGGGGCGGCAGTCCCGAGCGGCCAGCAGATGCGTTGCTGGCGCACGCCGGGCGGTGCTTCCCGTCGGGTGGGGGGGCTGCCATCCAGGGCGTTGAACAGATCCACCAGCAGTGGGGCGGCGATGTTAGCGCCGAAGAAGCCCGGATTGGGGGTGCCATCGGGGCGCCCGACCCACACGCCGATGGTCAGCCGGTCCGAGACCCCGATCGACCAGGCGTCGCGGAAACCGAAGCTGGTGCCGGTCTTCCAGGCGATGCCGCGCCGGATGCCGGCGCCGCTTTCGACCGCCCGGCCGGTGGGGCCGCCCGATTCCAGCAGATCGCGGATGATGAAGGCCGCCCCCGCCGACAGCATGCGTTGCTCCTCCACAGGCGCGTCCGGCGTGTAGCGCGGCTTGCCGGCAATGCCGCCGCGGGCGAAGGCGCTGTAGGCACCGACCAGCTGTTCCAGGCTGGTACCGGCACCGCCCAGAATGACCGCCAGATTCGGCGCGCCCCCCTTCGGAAAGTCCAGTTTCAGCCCGCCCCGCCGCAGCAGGGACACGAAGCGCACCGGGTCGAGGCGCTCCAGCACCTCGACGGCCGGCACGTTGAGCGACTTGGTGAGGGCTTCGGAGACGCTGACCGGGCCGTGGAAGGATTGCTGGAAGTTGCCCGGCTGGTAACCGCCGAAGGACTGGGGCACGTCGGCCAGCAGGGATTCGGAGTGGATCAGGCCTTCATCCAGGGCCAGGCCGTAGAGGAAGGGCTTGAGGGTGGAGCCGGGGGAACGGGAAGCCCTCACCATGTCCACGTGGCTGAAGCGCTGCTTGTCGCCGAAATCGGCCGAACCCGCATAGGCTCGGACTTCCAGCCTGGCGTTGTCCACCACCAGGGCGGCCATGGAAACCCGCGTCGGCAGCGCGGCGAGGCGGTCTGCCAGGAGGAGTTCGACGGTCTGCTGGGCCTGGGCGTCGATGAAGGTGTCGATGCGTGTCCGTCCCGCGGCGCTGGCCCGCAGCCTCTCGGCCAGCAAGGGCGCCAGCAGGGGGTCGCGCAGGGTCTGGGCGTAGGCGGGTTCCTGCAGGGCATCGGCGATCGCAGCGTCCGGCCAGCGCCCCCGCAGGCGTTGCAGAACCTTGTCGCGGGCCTGGCGGGCTGCGTCGGCGTGGCGGTCGGGGCGCAGTAGCGACGGCGCCTGGGGCAGCACGACCAGCAGGGCCGCTTCGGCATGGCTCAGGCGGCGCGCCGGCTTGCCCAGGTAGGCCCGGCTGGCTGCTTCGACGCCTTCCAGTACGCCGCCCATGGGGGCGTAGTTGAGGTAGAGGGTGAGGATCTCGTCCTTGGACAGGCGCGCCTCGAGCTGCAGGGCGCGCAGGATCTGGCGGAGTTTTCCCGGCAAGGTGCGCGGCACCGGCTCGAGGATGCGTGCCACCTGCATGGTCAGGGTCGATCCGCCGGAGACGATGCGGCCATGGCGGATCCACTGCCCGGCGGCGCGCAGCAGGGCGGCCGGATTGACGCCGGGATGCCAGCGGAAGTAGCGATCCTCGTAGGCCAGCAAGGCTTCCCGGTACAGGGGCGAGACCTCTTCGAGGGCCACCGGATGGCGCCACACGTGATCCCGGTCGGGGAAGGCCCGCAGGGGGGTACCGTCCTGTGCCACGACCAGCAGGGCCTGCGGTGAATCGCGTCCTGGCAGCGGCGGCGGCAGCACCTGGTCGACCACCAGCAGGCCCAGCAGCAGGGCCGCCAGCGTGTGGCGCAGGGGGGGGAAGGCGGGGAGCCAGCGGGAGGGCATGGTGCGTGGGCCTGAACGGGCTCTGGTGTGCTTCAGGGAGCCAGGCCGGGGTAGGTGAAGCCGAGGAAATGCACGGCGTTGACCGCGAAATGGGTCAGGATCGCGGCTTCGATGCGCCGGCTGCGGGCATGGACCAGGGCGTAACCCAGTCCCGCCAGCCCGGCGATGGTGGCATGAAGGACACCTCCGCCCAGGTGGGCAGCGGCGAAAAGCATGCTACTCAGGCCCACCGGCAGGGCCGGGCCGAGGCTGGCGAAGCGGCGGTGCAGGCCTTCCTGGATGAGGCCACGGAAGAAGGCCTCCTCGGCGACGCAGGTGAACAGCAGGTTGATGGCCAGGAAGCCGGGCGCGACGGCCGGCCATTTCGGATCCGGCACCACGCGCCCGCTCAGCCAGGCCGCGGCGAGGGTCAGCACCACGGTCAGGGCGGCCAGGGGCAGGCTGTCGCGCAGGCTTTGGCCGAGTTCATCGAAGCGCCTGCAGCGGGGGGCGAAGCAGGCCAGCAGGAGCAGGCCGGCAGCAGCCTTGTCGAAGCCGGCACGCAGGGTGAAGGGGGAGGCACCCGGACTCAGGACCAGGCCGTCTGCCAGCAGCAGGGGCTGGAAGCCCGGGCAGAGGTGCAGGGCCAGCAGCAGGGCCAGGCTTCCTGCCAGCCAGGGGGCCGCGGCGGCGAGCCGGGGATGTCGGCCTGCCGCACAGGCCAGGCCCAGTGCGGCGAGGCTCGCCAGGGCGGCCGGATCGAGGGTGTCTCCAATCACGCCCAGGCCGCAGGCCGCCAGGAAGAGCAGGCCCCACCCCCGCCTTGCCCGGCCCTGGAGGGGCAAGGCTGCAGCGAGGATGGCCAGGCCCAGGCAAGCGAAGGCCGCTACGGGCAGGGAAAGGAAAGGCGCGGCCGGCAGGAATGCCATCGTCGGTAAGCCGTTCAGGGCGAGGACTTGTCCTTCTCCTTGCCATCCACCACGGTCAGCGTGCGGCCGCCATCGGTCAGTCCGTAGGTGTCGGGCCGGTACATGTCTTCGGCAAATACCGGCGGGACCACGAACTTGCCGGGGGTGACCACCCGGGCACGGTAGAACAGCTGGATCGGGCCGTCCAGGCGCAGGGCTGCGGCAAAGCGGTCGTCGCGGAACTCCACGTGCTGGATGCGCCGGTCGGCCATGGCGGCGGCGGGATCGATGCCTTCGATGGTCACCGAGCCCATAGCTTCACCCTGGACCAGGTTGAGGTTCTCGATCTCCAGCCCGGCGGGGATGCGGTCCACCACCAGGGCGTTGGCGATATGCACCTTGGGCTTGACCAGGATCCGCAGCAGCACGCTTTCGCCGACCCGCAGGGGGCGTTCGCCCAGGGGTCTGCCCTGGCTGTCGAAGAGTTTCCGCTCCAGGGCGATGGCGTCGTTGCGCTCGGCCGGCATCCTGGCGGGGTGGCCGCTCACCCCCAGTTCGACGAAGAGCTTGTCGCTGTGGGTGTTGCGCAGCTTCACGCCGGCGGTGAGTCTGTCTGCGGCGAGGCTGCTCACCTGGTTGCCCGGGCCGTTCAGGGGCTGGGGCTTGTCGCCGCCCGTGGACAGCTCGGCACGCCAGGCCGCACCCTTCTCCGGGTTGCCGAGCTCGCGGCCGATCAGGAACAGGGCGAATTTTTCCTGGGTGCTGGTCCACCGGTTGCGGTCCAGTTCGGCCGCGGCCAGGGTCACCAGCGCGGCGCTGCCATCGGCCTGGATGCGGTGACGCTGGAGGAGCGCGTAGGACAAGGCTGCATCGCGCAGCGGGCTGCCATAGTCGCCCCACCAGTAGCCGTTGTCGCGGGGCCTGGCGATACCTTCGGCGATGGCCACCCTGGCCCGGGCTTCATCGCCCATCAGCTTGAGGGCGATCCCGAGCTGCACCAGGGCCAGGCCGGAGTGGGCCTGGGCCCGCAGTTCGTGGAGCTGGCGCAGGGTGGCCAGCGGGGCCTTCGATTCACGGGCCAGTACGTAGGCGCCGTAGGCCAGCACGCCAAAACGGCCGCTGCCGGCGTAGCGGCGGTCGGCCCAGATGCTGTTCTCGTTGTAGGCCGGCTTGGCCGTGGGGAGGCCGGCGACGCCTTCCTGCAGGGCGCGCAACAGGAAGTCGGCGGCTTTCTGCTGCACTGCCGGTGGTACGTTGAAGCCCTGCTCGCGGGCATCCAGCAGGAAGTGGGTGACATAAGCCGACAGCCAGTATTCGTACTCCGAGACATTGCCCCACAGACTGAAGCCGCCGTTGGGGGCCTGCATGGCGCCGAGCCGGGCGATCGATTTCTCGAGCATGGCCGCCCGCTGCTCGCGGCTGAAGGGTTTGAGCCCGAAGCGCCGGGCCGCGTCTTCATCGACGAAGACATGTGGATAGGCGGTGCTGGTGGTCTGCTCGGCACAGCCATAGGGATAGACCAGCAGACCCTGGATGGCGCTGCGCACGTCGATGGGCGGCTGGTTGGAGACGCTCAGGTGGGCTTCCACCGAATGCCGCAGGAAGCCACCCAGCTCGGCATCCTTGATCACGAGGGTCTCGTCCGGTGCCAGCGTGAAGCGGCGGCTGTACTGTTGCTGCGGTGCAGGGGCCTGGACCTGCAGGGCGAATTCCCGGCTCAGGCTCAGGCTGCCGCTGACTTGCACCCTGACGGCGGCAAGGCCGAAGGCGCTGCCGGCCTCGACCGGGAAGCGCAGGGTCTGCCGGCGTTGATCGGCGAGGGTGAGGGTCTGGCTGGCGTTCTGGATGCGCAGGCCGTCGGGTGAGCTGATCTCCACCTTCAGCTTCTGCTCGGCGCCGGACAGGTTGTGCAGGTCCAGGGCGACGGTGGCGCTGTCGCCGACGGTGAGGAAGCGGGGTGTGGACAACTCGGCGACCAGGGGGGCGGCCACCACCACTTCGGCCTCGGCGCTGCCGAACCTGTCGGGGCTCGCCACCACCGCCATCAGGCGCAGGCTGCCGTTGAAGTCGGGCACCGGCAGGCTGATCTCCGCCTCGCCCTGCTCGTCCAGGCTGACGGGGCCGGAGAAGAGGTCCACCAGGCGGACCTTCTTCGGCAGGCTCTGGGTGGGCTTGGGCGCCGCGTCGCCCCCCCACTTGAGCTTGCCCTTGCGCCCGGCCATCTTCTCGATCAGGCGGCCATACACGTCGTACAGGTCGGCGCCGTAGCGCAGCTTGCCGAAGAAGTGCCCGTGGGGATCGGGGCTCGTGAAGCGGGTGATGTTGAGGATGCCCACATCGACCGCCGAGAGGGTCAGCACGGTGTTCTGGCCTTTGGCCGCAGGCACTTTGACCTTCACCTTGAGGGCAGTGTCGGGGAGCATCTTCTTCGGGGCCTCGAGGCTGACCGCCAGCTTGCGGTCACCCCGTTCGAGGGGCAGGTGGATGAGGCCGAGGGCCCGCGCCGGGGTGATTCGGTCGCCCTCGCTGCCCGGGCGCAGGACCAGCACGCTGACGTGCAGGTCGTGGCGGCGCCAGGCCGGATCGAGGGGGATGTCCACGGTTGTGCCCTCGGCGGGCATGGCGAGACGTTTGACCCACAGGGTCTTGTCACCTTCGACGCTGACCAGGGCCTGGCCGCCATGGGGCGGGGTGATGCTCAGGCGGACGCTGTCGCCATCCTTGTAGGCGGGTTTGTCGAGCTTGAGGGCGACCCGGTCGGGGCGCAGGCCCTGCTCCTCGTCGCCCTTGGCGCTCCAGCCGGCGTAGAAGCGGTATTTGAGGGTCTTGCCGGTTTCCGGGTCACTGATTTCGAGGCGGTAGCGGCCGTACTTGACCGGCACCTCCAGCTGGCCGCGCTGGGTGGCGGTGAGGGCAACGCTGCGGGTGGCGACCAGCTCGTCGGTCTCGGTGAAGCCCGAATGCCAGCCGCGCTGGTCGTCGAAGCGCCAGTAGTAGTCCCGGTTCTCACGGAACAGGCGGACCGGCAGGCTGGCACCGCGCAGCTTGCCGTCCCGGTCGGCGCGGACGACCTCGAAGCGCGCGGGGGCGTTTTCACGGGCGTAGTCCCCCTGGAACAGGGGGCGCACACCGACCAGCACGGGGGCCGGCCAGTACACCCGCTCGACCGAGCGGACCACTGGGCGGCCGCCGCTCTCGAGCAGGCTCAGGGTGCTGCGGATCGTGAAGGGGGACTGGCGGCTGGAAGCGGGGTCCAGGTCGATGTCGAAGGTGGCCTTGCCGGCTTCGTCGAGGGTCGCCTCGTTCAGTTCGGCGCGGCTGCGGGCGCTGTCCTCGTTGGCGTCACCGAACTCGAAACCGGGCAGGCCCTGGCCCAGGGGGTTCTTGTTGCGCTCGTACTGGACGACGCCGAGGAGCCGGTTGCCGGAGGCCGGGGCGCCGTAGAGGTAGCTGCCCTGCACCTCCAGGTGGAAGGGGTGGTCCTTGTCCAGGCTGGGGTGAGCGGGCGTGAGCGCCAGCTTCATGCGCTCGGGCAGGAACTCCTCCACCTGGAAGCGGTAGGTGTTGGTGGGCAGCTTGTCGGCCGGGTCGGCGCGCAGCTCGAGCACCCAGGCGCCGGTCGGCGCGTCGGCCGGGAGCTCGATGGGGCGGCGGTAGTAGCCGGCGTGCTTGGTTTCGGCCTGCCAGGTGGCGGTGAACTGGGCCTTGCCGTCGGGGCGCTTGAGGATCGCCTGCACCGGCTGGGGCGGGACGGGGCGGCCGTCGGCATCCCGCGCCAGTACCGACAGGTCGAAGCGCTCGCCGGGCCGGTAGAGGTTGCGGCCGGACCAGGCGAACAGGCGTACCGCCCGCCCGGGCAGACCGGCGATGTCGAATTCGGACAGGTCCAGGGCCGGCTCACGGGTGGCGATCAGGGACATCTGCTGCCCCTTGCGGGCCATCACGACCCGGGCGCCGGCAGGGCGTTCGGCAAAGCTGGCGCGGCCGTCCGAGTCGGTCTCACCGCGGACCAGCAGCTTGCCCGCCTCGTCGATCCAGCTGATCTCGACCCCCTTGAGGCCCTTGCCGTCGGTGAGGGAGCTGACATAGGCGTCGCCACCCTTGTCGAACAGGCGCAGGTGGAGGCCCAGATCGCTCACGTAGAACCAGCTCACCTGGTAGTCGTAGCGGAAGCGGTTGGGCTGGCTCATCACGGCGATGTAGACGCCGGGCTCCTGCAGGGCCTTGATGTCCTCGACGGGAATGAAGGTGACGCTGCGCCGGTTGCTCTTCTGTTCGGTCAGGAAGCGGCCGGAATAGACGCTGTCGGTGAGGCCGTGCAGGCTGTCCAGCTCCCAGTTGCCAATGGCGCCGCGCAGTTTGAGGCGGCGGTTGGCGTAGTCGTAATCGTCGCCTTCCCCGTCGTCTTCATCCCTGGGGCTTGCATCGCGGGCCTGGCGGGCGGGGCTGATGATGCGGTCGAGGAAACGCGGCAACTGGTCGGGCTTGACCCGCAGGAACTGGATGTCCACCTCGGGCACATTGACGGTGACCACCGGCAGGCCGCCGTTCTGGCGGGCGGGCAGCACCGCCCCCTGGCTGGCGAAGTAATAGGCCGGCGAGACCGTGGCCGTGCGGATCGAATAGCGGGCTTCGGCGTCCAGCTTCTGGCCACTCCGGGCGGTGAGCCCGGTGGCGACGCGGACCACGTAGCGGGTGCGTGGCTTGATGTGGGGGAAGAAGAGCAGGCGCGGATTGTCGCCGACGGTCCAGGCGCCCTTGACCAGGGTGCCGCCATCGGTGGCGATGTCGGCGGGGGCGGTGCTGGCGACCGCGGTGGCCTTGCTGTCGGGGTCAGGGCTGCCTTCGCCATCCCCTTCTCCGCTGTCCTCTTCCTGCTGTGGCGGTCTGTCTGTCGTCGCACCGGCTTCCGGCGGCATCTCGAAGACCTGGATCTCCGGGCCGTAGCCGCGTCTGGCGTCGAGGGGCTGGCTGAAGGTCAGCGCCAGGGCTGGAGATCCGTCGAGATCCCGGTTGGCCAGCTCGATGATCCGGAATGGGCCGTCGGTGCCGTCCTCGGCCGGTCCGGCGTCGGCGCCGTTGCGGGTGAGATAGAGACCGGCGGCCACGGCGGCGACGAACATCACCAGGACGGAGACCAGGGCCAGGCCCCGGTGGCGGACAGGGGAAATCACGGGCGTCCTTTCAGGCGCAGCCTGGGGCTGGCCAGCGAGCATGACGGAGCAATGTGACGGGCAATGTACCCGAGCCCGAGTCGCCCGAGAAGGCTTGGTTCTCAGCGGTTGGCGGCTTCGGCCTCCTTGCGGCGCTGTTCGGCTTGCTGGTTGGCTGCATCGAGCTGGGTTTCGATGCGCGCCTTGGTGGCCTGGGCCTGTTCAGCCTCGTGGGCCTTGAGCTTGGCAGCCGTGGCGGCGCTGCTGCCCGCATCGCCGAGGCCACAGCCGGCGAGGGGGATCAGCAGTGCTGCCAGCAGCGTTGGACGGATAGCGCGGGATGGGCGGGGCAGGCGGATGGAGGCAGGGAGAGAGGCAGGCATGGCGGCTCCTGGTGGCGGGGCATGACGGGATTCATCCACACATTAGCGCGTGTGGCGCGTTCCGTCATGCCCCGCCGGCAATGGGGAGGCCTTATTTCCTGGCCGGGCCCACGGTGAGCTCGTCCTTCATGCGGGCGATGCTCTTGTCGCCAAATCCCTTGATGTTCTTCAGGTCGTCGAGGCTCTTGAAGGGACCGTTCTTGGTCCGGTAATCCACGATGGCCTGGGCCTTGGACGGGCCGATGCCCTTGACGCTGTCCAGCTCGGCCACCGTGGCGGTGTTGAGGTTGACCGCCCCGAAGGCGCTGTGGATGCCGGCAAGGGCCAGGAAGAGGAAGGTGCGCAGGCGTTTCATGATGTCTCCTTGTGCTTCTGGTTGTGGTGGAAATGACATTTAACTAAATGCAAAAGGCATTTTCAAGCGCTTTGGAAACATCCGGAGATGATTCCATGCGCACCGCTCTGGCTGTGGCGCGTTGATTGGGTACGAATCCACCCCGGAGTCCTTCCATGAAGACCCTGCTCTTGCTGCTCCTGCCCGCTGCCCTCCTTGGAGGCTGTGTTGTCCTGCCGGTCGGGGGCGGCCATCACCACGGCTATTACCGCTACGACGCGCCTCCGCCGGCGGTGGTGGTTCCGGCACCCCGCCCGGGTTATGGCCCGGGTCCGGGCTACGGCCGTGGTTGGGATCGCCGGGGCTGGTAAGCCTGCGTAAAAATTGCGGCCGGCGGAGGGGTTTGGGCTTATGCTCGACGCCTGCGAACAACCCTTCCGCGGGCATGCCCGAGCCGGGCGTGCCATCCCTGTCCGATGCCGTCTGCCCTGCGATCCATTCCAACCCACGAACACCGCCTGACCCTGGCCGAGGTGCTCGACCTGCTGATGCTCGACCACCTGGTGGATCCGGCCGATGCGGATGCGCTGCGTCTGGCCCAGGGCATGAAGTCCGGCGAAACCCATCCCCTGATCGTCATCGCCGGCCAGAAGTGGGCGTCGCGCCAGGCGCCGCACCGGGTGCTGGGCCTCGAGGAACTCACCGAGTGGCTGGCCGGTAAGCTGGAGCTGGACTATTTCCGCATCGACCCGCTGAAGATCGATTTCGCGGCGGTGACCGCCGTGATGTCCTCTGCCTACGCCACCCGTTTCGGCGTGCTGCCGGTGCAGGTGGGGCTGCGCGAGGTGGTGGTGGCGACCTCCCAGCCTTTCCTGCGGGAATGGGAAAGGGAGGTGTCCGGCATCCTCAAGAAGGAGATCCGCCGGGTCATGGCCAACCCGGCCGATGTGGCCCGATACCTGGTGGAGTTCTACAACCTGGCCCGTTCGGTCAAGAATGCGGCCCAGAGCAGCGGCCACTCGGGCAGCCACCTGTCGTCCTTCGAGCAGTTGGTGGAACTGGGCCAGGGCAACCGCCAGTTCGATGCCAACGACCGCCACATCGTCAATATCGTGGACTGGTTGTGGCAGTACGCCTTCGAGCAGCGCGCCAGCGACATCCACATCGAGCCGCGGCGCGACATGGGACTGGTGCGCTTCCGCATCGACGGGGTGCTGCACCAGGTGTACCAGATGCCGATGTCGGTGCTGGTCGCGATGACCAGCCGCATCAAGATTCTCGGCCGCATGGACGTGGTGGAGAAGCGCCGCCCCCAGGACGGCCGCATCAAGACCCGGGTGGCGAGCGGCAAGGAGGTGGAGCTGCGCCTGTCCACCCTGCCCACGGCCTTCGGCGAAAAGCTGGTGATGCGCATCTTCGATCCGGAGGTGCTGGTCCGCAACATGGTGGAGCTGGGTTTCTCCGAGCAGGACGAGGCACGCTGGAAGTCCATCTCGTCCCGCCCCAACGGCATCATCCTGGTGACGGGGCCCACCGGCTCGGGCAAGACCACCACCCTGTACTCGACCCTCAAGCAGCTGGCCACGCCGGAGGTGAACGTGTGCACCATCGAGGACCCGATCGAGATGGTGGAGCCGGCCTTCAACCAGATGCAGGTCCAGCAGTCGATCGAGCTGGGCTTTGCCGAGGGTGTGCGGGCGCTGATGCGCCAGGACCCGGACATCATCATGGTGGGCGAGATCCGCGACCTGGAAACGGCCGAGATGGCGATCCAGGCGGCCCTCACCGGCCACCTCGTGCTGTCCACCCTGCACACCAACGATGCCCCGTCGGCGGTGACCCGCATGCTCGACCTCGGGGTGCCCGCCTATCTGCTCAATGCCACCCTGCTGGGCATCATGGCCCAGCGTCTGGTGCGCATCCTGTGCCCCCACTGCAAACAGGCGCATCCGATGACGCCGGAGCAGGAGGCCATCTGGGATCACCTGGTGACTCCCTGGAAGGCCCCGCGGCCGGCCCGCATCCACCGGGCGACGGGGTGCATCGAATGTCGCATGACCGGCTACATGGGGCGTATCGGTCTCTACGAGATCCTGCTGATGTCGCCCGAGGTTCGCCGGGCAGTGGGGGGCGAGGTGGATATCGCGCGCATCCGCGACCTGGCGATCCGTGAAGGAATGAAGCCTCTGCGCCTGTCCGGGGCCCTCAAGGTGGCGGCCGGCATCACCACGCTCGAGGAAGTGGTCAAGGTTGCACCGCCCGCGGAGAACGACGAAGGCCGCTGAACTGCGCCGGAACGTGCTGTCCGGCCTCATTCATCCTTTTTCACGCGTCTCGCGGCGGCAGACTACAATCGGCGCCATTCAGGGGCCTTGCCCCATCATCAGGAGCCTTTCATGGCCGCATCCCCCGACAGCGTCAGCATGGCCCTGTTCTGTGACTTCGAGAACGTCGCCCTCGGCGTGCGCGACGCCAATTACGAGAAGTTCGATATCAAGCTGGTGCTCGAGCGCCTGCTCCTCAAGGGCAGCATCGTGGTCAAGAAGGCCTATTGCGACTGGGAGCGTTACAAGGGCTTCAAGGCCGGCATGCACGAGGCCAACTTCGAGTTGATCGAGATTCCCCATGTGCGCCAGTCTGGCAAGAACTCCGCCGACATCCGCCTGGTGGTGGATGCGCTGGACCTCTGCTACACCAAGAGCCACGTGGACACCTTCGTGATCATCAGTGGCGATTCGGATTTTTCGCCCCTGGTCTCCAAGCTGCGCGAGAACGCCAAGCAGGTGATCGGCGTGGGGGTCAAGCAATCCACTTCCGATCTGCTCATCGCCAACTGCGACGAGTTCATCTTCTACGACGACCTGGTCCGCGAGACCCGCCAGGCGGCTGCCCGGCGCGAGCCCAAGGAGACCCAGCCGGCCCCCCGGCGCAGCCCCGAGGAGGAGAAGCGCCGCAAGGAGGAAACCGACGCCCGGCGCAGCCGCGCGGTGGACATCGTGGCCGAGACCTTCGAGGCCCTGCTGGCCGAAAGGGGCGACACCGGGAAGATCTGGGCGTCGGTGCTGAAGGAGGCGATCAAGCGCCGCAAGCCCGATTTCAGCGAAACCCGCTATGGTTTCAAGGCCTTCGGCAACCTCCTCGAAGAGGCCCAGGCCCGTGGTCTGCTTGAAGTGGGACGGGACGAAAAGTCCGGCACCTGGGTCACCCGGGGGGCTTCCTCCGGCAGCCGTCAGGAATCGCTCCCCGCGCAGGACGCGGCGCTGCCCTTCGATGCCCCGCAGCCTGCGGAAGCCGGCAACCAGGCGGCACCCGCCGAATCCCGTCGCCCGGCCCGGCGCAATGGGCGGGGTGGCCGCAAGGGACACGCAGAGCTGCCCATCGATGAGTCCCAGCCTCCGGTCGACGACGCCTCCGAGGCTATCGAAATCCGCATCCTCAACGAGGTGGCTGAGTCCGTCGAGTTGGCGAAGGAGAGTGTCCGGGAGACGGGGCGCAAAGGACGCGGCCGGCGCAAGCCCGCCGAGCCGGTGAGTGAATCCGGCGCCGTGCCGCTGCCTGCCATCGCGCCGGTGGTGGATGCGCCACCGCCGGCCGTCGCGGCCCAGCCCGAAGGCCCGGATGCGGCAGGTGCCGACAGCAAGTCCGAAACCCCGGGCAAGCCGCGCAAGCGCAGCCCGCGCAAGAAGGCCGAGCCGGCAGCCGAAGCGGCCGTTGAAGTGCTTGCCGCATCGCCTGAGCCGTCTGCCGAACCCTCCGGCGAAGCCGAGCCCCGCCGCAAGAAGCCTGCGCGGGAGCGCCGCCCCAGGAAATCCGCCGAGAGCTGATCCGCCGGTCCAGCAGATCGGGGTACCGGCGGGCTGAACTTCCCTTCTGCCCGCCGGTCAGTCACCTTTGCCTTGTTCTCCGTCGCGCCGGCGGTCTACCCCATGTCTTCCACCACCACGTCTGCCCGCTGGATCCCCGCCCTTGCCCTTGTCGTCCTGTCCTGCACCTGGGGTTACACCTGGGTCCTGCTCAAGCAGGGGCTGATGTACGCCTCGCCGATGGCGCTGGCGGCCCAGCGCTGCGTGGGCGGCGCGCTGGCGTTGCTGGTGGCCGTCAGGCTGATGGGCAAGTCGATGCGTCTGGTGGCGCCTTGGGAAACCGTGGTGCTGGGCCTGGTCCAGATCACCGGCTTCGTGGCCCTGCAGACCTGGGCACTGGTGGAAGGTGGCCCCGGCAAGACGGCGGTGCTGATCTTCACCATGCCGATCTGGACCCTGCTGATGGCCTGGCCGATCCTCGGCGAGCGGGTCCGCGGCAAGCAGTGGCTGGCCGCGGCCTTCACCCTGGGGGGGCTGCTGCTGATCATCGAGCCGTGGAACATGCACTCCAGCCTGTTCAGCAAGATGCTGGGCATCGGCGCCGCCATGTGTTGGGCCGTCAGCACCATCCTGATCAAGCGCCTGCGCAGCCGCGAGCCAGTGGACCTGGTGGTGCTGACCACCTGGCAGATGATTATCGGGTCGGTGCCGCTGCTGCTGCTGGCCGAGCTGGTGCCGGGGCGCAGCACCGAGTGGACCGGCCACTACGTCGCCATCCTCAGCTTCCTGTCAGTGGCCAGCGTGGCCTTGTGCTGGTGGCTGTGGGTGTGGATCCTCGACCGGGTACCGGCCTGGGAAGCCAGCCTGTCGGTGCTGGGCACCCCGGTGGTGGCCATCCTGTCGTCGCGGCTGGCCCTGGGCGAGGAGTTCAAGACCAGCGAAGTCGCCGGCATCCTGCTGATCGGCGGCGGCCTGACCCTGTTGTCCCTGTTCGGCTGGATGTCCAGCCGGCGGGCGGCTCAGATCCGGTAGCCCTCCTCCGCCAGCACCTGCCGCACGGCCGGCCGCTCGAGCATGCGCAGGTAGTGGGCCTTGCAGTTGGGCGGCAGGGTCATTTTCAGGTGCCCGGCCCAGAACTCCGTGTAGAAGAGCGCCGCATCGGCAATCGAGAAGCGGCCGGCGAGGTAGTCGCGCCCCTCCAGCTGTGCATCCATCACCGCGAAGCCCCGCGCCACGATCTCCCGGCCGCGGGCCTGCACGGCTTCATGGTCGGCGCTGTTCGGCGTGAAGGTGGAGGTGGTGAAGATGCGCGTGAAGCCCTGGCCGTGGATCGTGCCGACGGCGTAGTCCATCCATTCGAGCACCCTCACCTCGCC
Organism: Zoogloea sp.; assembly: GCA_009026175.1. Classification (GTDB taxonomy): domain Bacteria; phylum Pseudomonadota; class Gammaproteobacteria; order Burkholderiales; family Rhodocyclaceae; genus Zoogloea. The sequence goes on from WBTZ01000004.1 coordinate 51,497, forward strand.
GGCGGCATCCCCGGGAAGCAGCCCGCGTCTCGGGTAGTGGCGCGCCAGCCACCAGGCAATGGCCTGAAATTCGGTGATTGGGCTGCCATCGTCGAGGACCAGGGTGGGAATCGTCGACTTGGGGTTGATGGCCAGGTAGTCGGGCTTGAGGTGGTCGCCGGCCGGCAGATTGACGATGTAGGCCTCGAAGACGGCGCCCACTTCCTCGAGCAGGATGTGGATGCCGGTAGAGCAGGAACCGGGGGTCATGTAGAACTTCATGGGAGCGTCGTCCGGGATGGGGAGTGACTCTCCAGGAAGCAAGACGGGGACCAGGCTGACAGTGGCTTGAACGGCGCGTTCCGCCGCCCCGGTGGCCCGCTGGCAGGGGGTTTTGTCGGTCTCGTTGTCGGCTTTCCGCCCTTCAGGACGGGTCCGGTGTCTGGCGGGCCAGTTCTTCCGGCGTGTTGATGTTGGAGAAGGCGTCCGGGCAATCGGAGAAGTCCACCACCACGTGGCGGCTTTCCCCGACCCAGCGGCGGATCTGCCGCCCCCCGCCGTCGAGGAAGGCGGCCAGCTGCGGGGCGACGCGCAGGTGGGCGAGCAGGAAGGCCGGTTCGGGCTGGCCGCCTGCGCTGGCCATGGCCACGTCGGCATGGGCGGACAGGGCTGCGGCGAGCATGCGTGGGGCCAGGTCGAGGGGCAGAAAGGGGGAATCGCAGGGGCAGGTCAGCACCCATTCGCTTTCCGTCCCGGGGCTGCGCAGGGCGGCGTCCAGGCCGGCCAGCGGCCCGACGAAACCCGGCAGACGGTCGGCCAGTACCGGCAGGCCAAGGCGCGCATAGACATCGGCATTGCGGTTGGCATTGATCATCACCCGGCTGACCTGGGGGGCCAGGCGGGCCAGTACGTGCTCGACCATCGGCCGCCCGGCGAGGGCGACGAGACCCTTGTCCTGTCCGCCCATGCGGGTGCCGAGACCGCCGGCGAGGATGAGTCCGGTGATGGACGGGTTTGCCATGGGGGGACTCCGTTCAGAAGCTCAGGGTGCGCCAGGCCGGGTCGAGGTTGCGGCCCAGATAGGCGGCGGCGCCGGCCTGGCCGGCCAGGCCGGGGATCAGGGCGTCGCCGGCAATGCCGTGGGCGGCCAGGGCTGTCGGGCAGGCGTAGAGCCGAACGCCGAAGGCCAGCGCCTCGCGGCGGAAGTCGGCCACCGACTTGCCGCTGCCGGGGGCGGCCTCGAGGCCCTCGGCCACCCCCTGGCGCAGCAGCTCCACCGAGCGGGCCGTGAAGTACATCTCCACCTCCACATCCATGGCAGCGGCGGCGGCGGCGAAATAGAACGGCGTGGCGCACAGCTCCGGCCGGCCCGGGTCGGCCGCCCAGACGAGGATCGCCAGCTTTTCGGCACGGGCGTCAGAAGTCACGATCATCCTCGTGGAACAGGGGGGCCGAGAAATCGGCCAGGTCGCGGAAGGCGTAGCGTTCCATGATCGCGCTGATCGGGCCGGCAGCCTGGGGCCACGGCAGCAGGAGGCCAGGGGCCGGGGGGTGCAGGGCCTCCAGTTCGACCAGCCAGGCCGCAAAGGGGGCGCGGTTCATGGCCCGGGCCGAGGGGTCGAGGCCGGCATTGGCCTGAAGCAGGCGGGCGGCAAAGGGCGTCTTGACCGGGAACACGGTCTTGCCGGCTTCCAGCAGGCCGAAGCCGCGTCCGGCGTCCAGTTCGACACCGCTGGGCTTGGGGGTGAACAGCAGGATCTCGCCGGACAGGGCGATGCCGAAGCGGGTCACGCCGACCCGGTAACGCCCGTCCTCCAGGGGAGCGAACCACAGGTGGCTGTCCGGGTGGTAGAGCAGGTCGTCCGGAAATTCGCAGCCGCGCAACTGGGCCATGGGGTGCTCTGCAGGAGAAGTGGCAAAAGAAGGTGGCGGAAGAGAATGGGAGTCGAACCCACCAGGAACCGTTTGACGGCCCCTCCTGGTTTTGAAGACCAGTCGCCCCACCGGGGGACGTATCCCTTCCTTTTAAATGGAAGCACGTTCACTTCATTTTAACGCATTTGTCGTCAACTAAACGGAAGATCGCCGCGTATCCGGTGTTGTTCCGCATGTCCGTGTCCCAGCTTGCGGGTGAAGCCGACCCGGTCGAAGTATTCGAGGATCTGGATCGCCCGCTTGCGGCCCAGGCCTGTGCGGTCACGGAAATCGGCGGCCCGGATGGCGCCTTGTTCGGCCATCAGTTCAGCGGCGATGTCCCCCAGGCGGCGCACCGCTGCGGGGGCATAGAACAGGTCGCGCACCACCTGGCAGGCTTCACCCCGCGCCGCCAGGCGTTTGAGCAGGTCGCGGGTGAGGGCTTCGGGCTGGCCCAGGCGGGTGGCGACGTCACGTACCCAGGGGGGCTCGAAGCCGGCGTCCTGCAGCCAGGGCAGCAGGGTGTCGGCCAGCCCCTGGTCGCGGGCGTCGAGCTCGACCCGGTGGCCGGGCAGGTGCCAGGCGCTGCCGCTGCGGGCCAGCAGGCCTTCGCCCAGCCATTGTTCAAGCCAGTCGGCGAAGGCCGCGGCGGGGGCCTGGGGGGCGACCATGCGGCGCAGGCGGTCCCGCTCCAGCCCCAGTTCGTCGCCGTACTGGGCATGATGTTCGGCCAGACGGGCCGTGACACGTCCGGCCAGGGTGGTCAGCGCCAGGTGGCCGATCAGCCAGTCGGCCTTGTCGGTCAGGTGGCAGCTTGCGGCGGGCAGCAGGGTGAGGAGGTCGGCACGGCGCTGGTTCTCGGCGGCGGCCAGCTGGCCCAGATCGAGGCCGAGGGGGGCATGCTCGAGCAGCGCCTGCAGGCGCTCGGCCGGCTTGCTCAGGGCCTGGGCGGCAAGCACGGCGAGGCGCGCCGGGTGGCGGCGCTGGCGTGGCGGGCCGAAGGGGTCGAGGATGCGTCCTCCCCCCAGGGTATGGCGGCCATGGCCGTCCCGCAGTACGACCAGATCGCCGCGGCAGGCATGCAGGGGCGCGTCGGCCACCACCTGGGCGAGGCTGCGCCCGCCCGGCGGCAGGCCGCCTTTTTCGAGGCCGGCATCGAGCAGGGCGACGCGTCCGAGCAGATGGCGGGTGCCGTGGTGGATCTGCACCACGGCGCCGTGGGCCAGGGCCCTGGGGGCATCGGTGGCCAGCTGCAGGTCGATGTCCAGACGGGTGGCGGGCAGCGCCTGCGCCGAGCCACACAGCCAGTCGCCGCGTTTCACCTGGTCCACCGACAGGCCGGCCAGGTTCAGGGCACAGCGCTGCCCCGCCCTGCCCTGATCGGCCTTGCGGTTCTGCACATGCAGGCTGCGCACCCGGGCGGTGATGCCGGCGGGGGTGACGAGGACGGTGTCGCCTACTGCGACCTGCCCCGCATGCACGCTGCCGGCGACGATGGTGCCGGCGCCGGGAAGGGTGAACACCCGGTCCACTGCAAGGCGGAATCCGCCTTCGCCGGTGGGCCGCGGCAGGCTGTGGGCGATGCCGAGGAGGTGCTCGCGCAGCGCCGCGACGCCTTCGCCGGTGAGCGCTGAGAGCGGAAAGACGGGGGCGCCGGCCAGCCGGGTGGGGGCCAGCAGCGCAGCGATTTCGTGGCTCACCCGGGCGAGCCGTTCCGGGCTGGCCCGGTCGGCCTTGGTGAGGGCCACGGCGCCGCGCCCCAGGCCGAGCAGCTCGAGGATCTGCAGGTGCTCGCGGGTCTGCGGCATGGGGCCGTCGTCTGCAGCCACCACCAGCAGGGCGAAATCCACGCCGCTGGCGCCGGCCAGCATGGTCGGCACGAACTTCTCGTGGCCGGGTACATCGACGAAGCCGATCACCTGATCGGGCGCGCTGTCGCCGGCCCCGCAGGGCAGGTAGGCGTAACCCAGCTCGATGGTGATGCCGCGCCGCTTCTCTTCGGGCAGGCGGTCGGTGTCCACCCCGGTGAGGGCACGGACCAGGGTGGTCTTGCCGTGGTCGATGTGCCCGGCGGTGCCGATCAGCATGGCTTGAAGCCCTGGGTGAACTGGGCGGTGAAGGTGGCCTCGTCGGCAGCCGGCAGGCAGCGCAGGTCCAGGTGCAGGGCGTTGTCGGCGATGCGTCCGATGACTGGCACAGGCAGGCCGCGCAGGGCGGCCTCGAGCTTGTTGAGCACGCCGCTCTTGCGCCCCTGGGGGCGGAATACCAGCCCGGCGGAGGGCAGGCGGTCCACCGGCAGGCTGCCGGAGCCGATCTGCGACAGCATGGGCTCGATGCTCACCGTGAGGGGCCAGCTGGCCAGGGCGGCGCTGACGCGGGCCTGCAGGCGCTCGGCCTGGGCCAGCATCTCGTCGCGGGGGCGGGTCAGCAGGTGCAGGGTGGTGAGGCGCTCGGCCAGGGTGTCCGGGTCCCGGTAGAGGCGCAGCACGGCCTCCAGGCCGGCCAGGGTGATCTTGCCGACGCGCAGGGCGCGCTTGAGAGGGTTCTTCTTGATCCGGGTGATCAGGTCCTTGCGGCCGACCAGGATGCCGGCCTGGGGACCGCCGAGCAGCTTGTCGCCGGAGAAGCTGACCAGGTCGGCGCCGTTGGCGATGGCTTCGCGGGGGGTGGGCTCATGGGGCAGGCCCCAGCGCTCCAGGTCGGAGAGGGTGCCGCTGCCCAGGTCTTCGACGAAGGGCAGGCCGCGGGCATGGGCGATGCGTGCCATGTCGGCCTGGGTGACGCTGGCGGTGAAGCCTTCGATGGCGTAGTTGCTGGTGTGGATCTTCATCAGCAGGCCGGTTCGCGGCCCGATGGCGTCTTCGAAGTCCCTGGGGTGGGTCCGGTTGGTGCAGCCGACTTCGACCAGGCGGGCGCCGGCCCGCTTCATGATGTCGGGGACCCGGAAGGCGCCGCCGATCTCGACCAGCTCGCCGCGGGAGACGATGACCTCCTTGCGCTGGGCCAGGGTGTTGAGGAGCAGGAAGACGGCGGCGGCGTTGTTGTTGACCACGGTGGCGGCCTCGGCGCCGGTGAGCTCCTGCAGCAGGGCATTGACTACGTCGTCCCGGTCGCCGCGGCCGCCCGTATCCACGTCGTACTCCAGGGCGCAGGGGGAGCGGGCGGCGTCCACCATGGCGGCGATGGCCTCTTCGGGCAGCACGGCGCGGCCGAGATTGGTGTGCAGCACGGTGCCGGTGAGGTTGAAGACGCGCTTGAGGCGGGGGGCGGCGCGGGCCGCCAGGTAGCCCTCGGCGGCGGCGAGGAGGGCCTGGCTGCCGGGGGCCGGCCGGCCCTCGCCGATGCTGCTGCGGGCTTCCGCCAGCACCTGGCGCAGGGCACTCGTGGTTTCGCTCCGCCCGTGACCTTCGATCAGGCCGGGGGCGGCGGCGAGCAGGCGGTCGAGACTGGGCAGGGCGCGGTAGGCGGTGCTGTCGTCGGACGTGGTGCCATGGACCATGGACGCCATCGTGGGGAGTCTCCTAGGGGGTGAACAGGAAGAGGTTGCGGCCGGCCCGGTGGAAGCCGGCTTCATCCACCAGCATGTCGAGGGTGAGGGTCGCCAGGTCGTCGGCGAAGGCGTCCACGAAGGGATCCTTCTCCATCGACACGATCTTGAGGCTGGCGTGGCATTCGGGGCAGGTCTCGGCCTTGACCCCCGGGTTGAGGGCGCCCTCCTCGCCTTCCAGGGCCTGGTAGGCGATGCCCTTGGTGTTGTGGCAGGGCACGCACTTGATGCGGGTCACGTGCCATTCGCAGGCGCACAGGCTGCAGGTGGCGTAGCGGATGCCGTGGCCGGCGTCGCCGATGCGCACGATCGAGGCTACCGGGTGGGAGCCGCAGGCCGGGCACAGGCTGTCTTCGAAGCCGGCCGGGATGTCGTGTTCGGCGAGGGCCAGGGCGCGGGCCGTCCAGGTGACCTGCAGGGCCGCACCCACCAGCGGGGCGAGGGCCAGTTCGATGACGGTGTCCGGGTTTTCGTCGCAGCGCAGGATGCCGCGGGCCAGGTCGTCGAGGGCGCTGCGGCCGAGGCCTGGCACGCTCATCAGGGCGGACTGGAGGACCGGCGGCGACCAGGGTTCGAGGCGGGCGACGAGCTGGGTGAAGGTCTCGAACCAGGCCTCGGGCAGCTCGGCGCCCTGGGCGTCGAGGGGTGGCATGCCGTGCTGGCGGCAGCGCTTGAGGGTGTCCGCAGCGGGGCGGGGCGCGAGCGGGACGAGGCGCTCGAGTTCCTGTTGCTGGGCGTCGGCGATGCGCGCGCAGAAGAGCAGGAAGTCACCCATGGCATGGCCGCCGGCCAGGGCGCGCAGGCGTTCGGCCCGCTGGCTGAAGAGGCGTGGGGCGGGCAGGCGGTTGGGGCTGACATCGCCGGGGGCCTGGGTGGCGATTTCTTCCGGGGAGAGCAAGGGTTGCATGGCGTTCCAAAAAGGCCGGGGCCGTCATCCGGCCCCGATGAACCGATAATCGGGAATCGATCGGGTGAGGCACCCGCCCGCGCCGGGCCGGCGCAGGCGGGGGGATCCCCGGATTGTGCTACTTGCCGGTCACCTGGCGATACCAGGCCCGGTGATGCTGCTTGGCCCAGGCGCGGGTCACGGTGCCGTAGAGCATGGCCCGGATGGTGCCGCGGACCCAGATGGCGGCATACACGTGGACGATGATGGCAACGATCATCACCGCTGCGAAGGCCGCATGCAAGACCGCGCCGATGCGGATCACGCCGATCGGGAAGTAGTGGGAGAAGTACGCCCGCCAGATGATGATGCCCGAGACGAAGAGCACCAGCATGGCCAGGCCGAGGAACCAGAACAGCAGCTTCTGGCCCCCGTTGTACTTGCCCATCTCCGGCATGTTGTGGTCGTCGCCGTCCACCATCTCCTTGGCCCGCTTGACCCATTCCCAGTCGGACTCGCCCATCTGGTTGAGGTGCTTGAAGCGGAAGAACATCACCACGAAGAACAGCATCATGACCACCCCGACGAAGGGGTGCAGGATGCGCGTCCACACCCCGCCGCCGAACAGGCCGGTGAGGGGGAACAGGGCCGGGTGGAAGAGCGCCAGGCCGGACAGGGCGAGGAGGATGAAGCAGATGCCCACGACCCAGTGGTTGGCCCTTTCGGACGCGTTGTAGCGTTGCAGGTCATGCGGATCGCGGATCATTTTTCGGCCTCCAGTTCCTTTTCGACTTCGGCTTCAACCTCCTTGGACACTTCGTTCGGGCCCTTCATCACGTAGTGGAACAGCCCGCCCAACGCCGCGGCGGCGATGCCGGCCATGGCGAGGGGTTTGGCGAAGCCCTTCCACAGGGAGACGGTGGGCGCGATCGTCGGGTCGTCGGGCAGGCCGCTGTACAGGCTCGGCTTGTCGGCGTGGTTGAGGACGTACATGACGTGCGTACCCCCCACCCCGGCCGGGTCGTACAGGCCGGCGTTCTTGAAGCCGCGCTCCTTCAGCTCGGTGACCCGCTCCTCGGCCAGCTCCTTCATGTCTTCCTTGGAGCCGAAGCTGATGCTGCCGGTGGGGCAGACCTTGACGCAGGCCGGCTCCAGGCCGACCGCGACGCGGTCGGAGCAGAGCGTGCACTTGTAGGCCTTGCTGTCCTTCTTGGAGATGCGCGGTACGTTGAAGGGACAGCCGGTCACGCAGTAGCCGCAGCCGATGCAGTTTTCCTGGTGGAAATCCACGATCCCGTTGGCGTACTTGATGATGGCGCCCGGCGCCGGGCAGGCCTTGAGGCAGCCCGGGTCCTCGCAGTGCATGCAGCCGTCCTTGCGGATCAGCCACTCGAGGCCCTTCTCCTCCGATTCGACCTCGGCGTAGCGCATCACCGTCCAGCTCTGGTCGGTCATGTCGGTCGGGTTGTCGTAGGTGCCGCCGCAAGTCCCCACTTCGTCCCGCAGGTCGTTCCACTGCATGCATGCCACCTGGCAGGCCTTGCAGCCGATGCACTTGGAGACGTCGATGAGCTTGGCGACCTCGAGGGTCTTGCGCGCCTGGGGGGGCTCGGTCGTGGTGGCCGAGCGCTTGGCGATATCCAGTGATTGCAGTGCCATGGCGATCTCTCTCCTCAGGCTTTCTCGACGTTGACCAGGAAGGACTTGAACTCCGGCGTCTGGGTGTTTCCGTCACCGACGAAGGGCGTCAGGGTGTTGGTGATGAAGCCGTTCTTCGCCACCCCCTTGAAGCCCCAGTGGAGCGGAATCCCGACGTGGTGGACTGTCTTTCCGTCGACCTTGAGGGGTTTGATGCGCTTGGTGACCACTGCCACCGCCTTGATATAGCCCCGGTTGGAGCTGACCTTGACCTTGTCGCCGGCCTTGATGCCCTTCTCCGCCGCCAGCGCCTCGCCGATCTCGACGAACTGCTCGGGCTGGATGATGGCGTTGGACTCGACGTGCTTGGTCCAGTAGTGGAAGTGCTCGGTGAGCCGGTAGGTGGTCGCCGCGTAGGGGAACTCCTTGGCCGTGCCGAAGGCTTCCATGTCGCCCTTGAACACCCGGGCGGCCGGGTTGGACGTGGCCTTGGGGTTGTTGCGGTGCATCGGGTTGACCCCGATGGGGGTCTCGAAGGGCTCGTAGTGCTCGGGGAAGGGGCCTTCGTTCATCATGTTCCGGGCGAAGAAACGGGCAATGCCCTCCGGGTTCATGATGAAGGGGCCCATGCCGTCCTCGGGGGCGGAATCCACCTTGAAGTCGGGCACGTCGGAGCCCACCCACTTGCCACCCGCCGCATCCCACCACACCTGCTTGCGCTTGGGGTCCCAGGGCTTGCCGGCCGGATCGGCCGCGGCGCGGTTGTAGAGAATGCGCCGGTTGGCCGGCCAGGCGAAGGCCCAGCCGAGGGTCTGGCCGTTGTGATAGGGATCGGCGTTGTCGCGCCGGGCCATCATGTTGCCCTTCTCGGTCCATGCGCCGGAGAAGATCCAGCAGCCGCAGGCAGTGGAGCCGTCGTCCTTGAGCTGGGCGAAGCCGTCCAGCAGCTCGCCGGCCTTCTTCAGGACCTTGGTGGGGTCCTTCGGATCGGTCTGGTCGGCCAGGGTCTTGCCGTTGTACTCCTTGGCCAGTTCCTCGGGGGAGGGTTCGAAGGGCACCTTGTGGGCCCAGGTCAGGTTGAGGATGGGGTCGGGGAAGGCCCCGCCATCTTTCTTGTACATCTCCTTCAGGCGCAGGAAGATGCCGGCCATGATCTCCGGGTCGGACTTGGCTTCACCGGGGGGCTCGGCGCCCTTCCAGTGCCATTGCATCCAGCGCCCGGAGTTGATGATGGCGCCGTCCTCCTCGGCAAAGCAGGTGGACGGCAGGCGGAACACCGTGGTCTGGATCTTGGCCGGATCGACGTCGTTGAATTCCCCGTAGTTCTGCCAGAACTCGGAGGTCTCGGTGGCCAGTGGGTCGATGATGACCAGGTACTTGAGCTTGCCCAGCGCTGCGCCGACCTTCGCCTTGTTGGGGAAGGAGTTGAGCGGGTTGAAGCCCTGGGCCACGTAGCCGTTCATCTTGCCCTGGTGCATCAGCTCGAAAACCTGCAATACGTCGTAGGTCTTGTCGAGCTTGGGGAGGTAGTCGAAGGCCCAGTTGTTCTCCTTGGTGGCGGCGGCGCCGTACCAGGCCTTCATCAGGCTGACGTGGAACTTGCCGTAGTTCTGCCAGTAGGAGAGCTGACCCGGCCGCATCGGCTTGGGGGCGCGCCTGGCGATGTACTGCTCGTAGTCGGTTTCCTTCTCGCCCGGCAGGGTCATGTAGCCCGGCAGCAGGTTGGAGAGCAGTCCCAGGTCGGTGAGGCCCTGGATGTTGGAGTGACCGCGCAGGGCGTTCACGCCGCCACCGGCCCGCCCGATGTTGCCGAGCAGGAGCTGGACCATCGCCGCCGTGCGGATGATCTGCGAGCCGACGCTGTGCTGGGTCCAGCCCAGGGCGTAGAGCATGGTCATCACCCGGTCGGGCGTGTGCGTGGAGGCGAGCAGCTCGGCGACCTGCAGGAACTTGTCCTTGGGCGTGCCGCAGATGTTCTCGACCACTTCCGGGGTGTAGCGGCTGAAGTGGGCCTTCATCAGGTTCCACACGCAGCGCGGATTCTCCAGGCTGGGGTCGGTCCTGACGTAGCCGTCCTCGCCGATCTGGTATTCCCATGTGGATTTGTCGTACTTGCGCTTCTCGGCGTCGTAGCCGCTGAAGAAGCCGTCCGCAAAGGCGAACTCCTCCTTCACGAGGTAGCTCATGTCGGTGTAGGACTTGATGTAGTCCAGGTGCACCTTGTTGCTGGTGATCAGGTAATGGATCACCCCGCCCAGGAAGGCGATGTCGGTGCCGGTGCGGATCGGCGCATAGAGGTCGGCCAGCGCGGCGGACCGCGTGAAGCGCGGATCCACGACGACCAGGCGGGCCTTGTTCTTGGCCTTCGCTTCGGTCACCCATTTGAAGCCGCAGGGGTGGGCTTCGGCAGCGTTGCCGCCCATGATCAGGATCACGTCCGCATTCTTGATGTCGGTCCAGTGATTGGTCATGGCGCCACGGCCATACGTCGGGGCAAGACTTGCCACCGTCGGGCCGTGTCAGACACGCGCTTGGTTATCGAATGCGAGCATCCCCAGGCTGCGCACCACCTTGTGGGTGATGTAGCCGGATTCGTTACTGGAGGCGGAGGCGGCCAGGAAGCCGGTGGTCAGCCAGCGGTTCACGGTAACGCCTTCGGCGTTCCTGGCGACGAAATTGGCGTCGCGGTCTTCCTTCATCAGCTTCGCGATGCGGCCGAAGGCCTCGTCCCAGCCGATGCGCTTCCATTCCTTGCTGCCGGGTTCGCGCACTTCCGGGTACTTGAGCCGGTTCTTGCTGTGCACGAAGTCGAGCAGGCCGGCACCCTTCGGGCACAGGGTGCCGCGGTTGACCGGGTGATCCGGGTCGCCTTCGATGTGGATGATCTCGGCGTGGGCATTCTTGGCCCGGTCGCCCAGGCTGTACATGATGATGCCGCAGCCGACCGAACAGTACGGACAGGTGTTGCGCGTTTCCGTGGTGCGCGCGAGCTTGAAGGTTCGAACTTCGGCGAGGGCCGCAGTGGGCGAAAAGCCCATCGCGACCAGACTCGACCCGGTCAAACCCCCGGCGGCCACCTTGAAGAACTGGCGCCTGGAGAGTTGCATGGTGACTCTTCCTCCTCCGGTTGTTGTGAAAAGACAGCGTTGTTCCGTTCTGCAAGGCCCGCGCCAGCAGAGCGCCTTTTCAAAATCAAGGCTTTAACGAATCTCGACGGGGGAGGAGTGGGACATTTTGTCCTTACGGACGACAAAATGTCCCTGCGCGACGCCCGGCAGCACCATGACGTCCGGGAAGCTGGCCAGATGGGCCTTCACGCCTGCTTTTTCCCTCGTTATAGTCCGCCCCGCAGTCTGCGTACTGCCTGGATGCAATTTCTGCGGGGCCGGTCGATTCCGGTTCCGATATCAAGCCGGGGCCGTCCTCCCTCGTCCCGGCGGCTGGCGCCTTGCGGTGCCCTTTGAGGAGCAATCGATGACTACCGTGCCGTTCTCCCGGCGCGCGCTGCTGCGCGCCTGTGCCCTGTCCACCCTGGCTGCCCTCGGCGCCCTGCCCCTCGCCGCCCAGGCCGAGGACGTGCTGCGGGTTTCCGCCATTCCCGATGAGGCACCCACCGAGCTGCAGCGCAAGTTCGCGCCCCTGGGGGCCTACCTGGAGGCGGAGACCGGCATGAAGGTCAGCTTCGTGCCCGTGACCGATTACGCTGCCGTGGTGGAGGCCCTGGCCACCCGCAAGATCGATATGGCCTGGCTGGGCGGTTTCACCTTCGTCCAGGCCAAGATCCGCACCAATGGCACGGCGGTGCCCCTGGTGCAGCGGGCCGAGGACGCGAAGTTCACTTCGAAGTTCATCACCGCCAACGACGCCATCAAGAGCTTTGCCGACCTGAAGGGCAAGACCTTCGCCTTCGGTGCCCCCTCCTCCACCTCCGGCCACCTGATGCCGCGCTACTTCCTGGGCCAGGAAGGCCTCAACCCGGATAAGGACTTCAAGAACGTGGCCTTCTCCGGTGCTCACGACGCTACCGTGGCCTTCGTGCAGGCGGGCAAGGTCGATGCGGGGGTGCTGAACGCCTCGGTGTGGGACAAGCTGGTCGAGCAGAAGAAGGTGGATACGGCCAAGGTGCGCGTGTTCGCCACCACGCCGTCGTACTTCGACTACAACTGGACGGTGCGTGGCGACCTGGATCCGAAGATCCAGGCCAAGCTGACCCAGGCCTTCCTGAAGCTCGATCCGGCCAATCCGGCGCACAAGGAGATCATGGCCCTGCAACGCGCCAGCAAGTTCATCCCCACCAAGGCGGAGAACTACAAGGGCATCGAAACGGCCGCCCAGGCCGCCGGCCTGCTGAAATAACGCAGCCAAGGAAGAGCATGGGTTTTTCCCTGGAGGGCGTCGGGCTGACCCACGCCAACGGATTTCGTGCCCTGCATGATGTGGACCTGCGCGTCGCCGCGGGCGAGCGGGTGGCACTGGTGGGGGCGTCGGGCGCGGGCAAGACCACCCTGCTGCGGGTTCTGGCGGCGGCCCTGCGTCCCGACGGGGGACAGGTCTCGCTGCTCGGCATGGAGCCGTGGACCGGTTCGCCGGCCGCCCTGCGCCGCCTGCGGGCGCGTATCGGCCTGGTTCACCAGGCGCCGCCCATTCCGCCGCGGCAGCGCGTGGTGACGGCCGTGCTGGCCGGCCGGCTGGGCCAGTGGCCGCTGTGGAAGTCCCTGGCCTCGCTGCTGTATCCCCTGGACCCGGAAGGCGCCCGCCACGAGTTGGCCCGCCTGGACCTGGGGGAGCGTCTCTATGAACGCTGCGACCGCCTCTCCGGCGGCCAGCTGCAGCGGGTCGCCCTGGCCCGCGTGCTGTACCAGCAACCGGACCTGCTGCTGGCCGATGAGCCGGTGTCGGCGATGGACCCGGCCCTGTCCGAGCTGACGGTGGCCCTGCTCAACGAAGAGGCGATCCGCCGCGGCGTGACCCTGGTGGCCAGCCTGCATGCGGTGGATCTCGCATTGCGCCACTTCCCCCGTGTCATCGGGGTCAAGGACGGCATGATCCTGTTCGACATGCCAGCCAGCCAGGTGCGCGAAGCCCAGCTCCGCGAGCTCTATGCGGCCGAAGGTGGTGTACCGATGGCCGGCGTGGCGGCCGCCGCCGATGTCGCCGCACCACCGCCCCTGCGCTGCATATGATGGCTGAGGTCCGTCGCGATCCCGCTGCCCTGTCCCGCCTCGGCTGGGCCCTGGTGGCCCTGGTGTTGCTGTGGCCGCTGCTGCGGCTGGCCGATTTTCAGCCGGGCGTGCTGCTGGACGAGGGCAACCTGCGGGCCATGGGCCACTTCATTGGCGGTTTCCTGCCGATGGAGACCTCGCATGACTTTCTGACCCTGCTCGGCAAGGCCATGGTCGAGACGCTGGCCATGGCGACGGCGGGGATCGCCCTGTCCTTGCTGCTGGCGGTGCCCCTTGGCCTGGCGATGACCCGGGCCCTGTCGATCTCCCGCATCGGCCCGGGCCGTCAGGCCTGGATCGGGACGCTTGTGCGGGCCCTGGTGCGGGTTCTGCTGGCGGTGCTGCGGGGGATTCCTGAGCTGGTGTGGGCCCTGCTTTTCGTGCGGGTCTTCGGCCTGGGGGCAACGGCTGGGGTGCTGGCCCTGGGGATCACCTACGGCGGCATGCTCGGCAAGGTGTATGGCGAGATCCTCGAGTCCACCGATGGCCGCGCCGCGCGTGGCCTGCTGGAGGCCGGCAGCGGACGGATCGCCGCCCTGCTCTATGGCCTGCTGCCGCAGGCCGGGGGCGAGCTGGTGTCCTACACGGTGTATCGCTGGGAATGCGCGGTGCGCGCATCGGTGGTGATGGGCTTCGTGGGCGCTGGCGGCCTGGGGCAGTTGATGGACCAGTCCATGAAGATGCTCAATGGCGGCGAGGCGGCAAGCATCCTGGTGAGCTTCCTGATCCTGGTGCTGGCGGCGGACGGCCTGTCGGAGTTCCTGCGGCGGAGGCTGGCGTGAGGGCCGGCATCAGCCCTGCCGGGGTGTTCGGCCTGATGCTGCTGCTGACGGCGGCGGCGGGCAGCTTCGTCTTCCTGGAGATGCCGCTGGGGGCTTTGTTCACGGGTTCCGCGGCGCGCGAGGCGGTGGCCTTCGTGGGGCGTTTCATCCCTCCCGAGACGGATCCGGCCTTCCTCGCCAAGGTGGGTTGGGCGGCCCTGGAAACCCTGGCGATCTCCCTGCTCAGTACCTTGCTGGCGGTGCTGGGGGGGGTCGCACTGGCGTTGCCGGCGGCCGGCCGGCAGGGGCCGCTGGCCCGCCAGGCTGCCCGCTTCGTGCTCAACCTGCTGCGTTCCGTGCCGGAGCTGGTGTGGGCGACCCTGATGGTGCTGGCCGCAGGGCTCGGCCCCTTTGCCGGGACCCTGGCCCTGGCCTTGCACACGACCGGGGTGCTCGGCCGGCTTTTCGCCGAGGCCCTGGAGAACACCCCGCGCAGCCCGGCCGAGGCGCTGACGGGGCTGGGGGCCGGGCCGCTGGCTGCCTTCTTCTATGGGGTGCTGCCCCTGGTGGCGCCCCAGTGGCTGGCTTACGCCCTGTATCGCTGGGAGATGAACATCCGGATGGCGGCGATCCTCGGTTTCGTCGGGGCCGGCGGGTTGGGCGCGCTGCTCTATTACAGCCTGTCCCTGTTCCACGAGGCCGAGGCCAGCACGGTGATCCTGGCCATGCTGGCCATGGCGGTCGCGGTGGATGGGGCCAGCGCCTGGCTGCGCCGGCGCATGGCGGGCTGATCAGGCTTTCATGATTGCGGGCTGCGAGCGGGCTCGATCCGCAGCGCGGTGAAGCCCGGCGCGCTGGGGGCGGCGCTGTAGATGGCCTCGCTGCGCAGGCAGACGCTGAAGCAGGCGCCTTCGCCGGGGCGGCTGCTGACGGCGATGTGACCGCCGTAACGTTCAATGATGGCGTAGCTGATGGACAGCCCGAGCCCGGTGCCCGACCCTTTCTTGGTGGTGAAGAAGGGGTCGAAGATCCGTGACAGGTCGTCTTCGGCGATGCCCTCGCCGGTGTCGCACACTTCGATCACGGCGCCGACGGTTTCACCTTCGATCTGCCAGTCGGTGCTGTGGATGCGCAGCGCGCCGCCGCCGGGCATGGCCTGGATGGCATTGACGATGAGGTTGATCAGTACCTGCTGGAGTTCGCTGGGATTGACCTCCACCCGCCGGGTGGCCTCCGCCGCCACGCTGACGCTGATGTTGCGGCGGTCGAGGTTGTGGCGGGTCAGCACCAGGCAGTCGGCGATCACCGTGTTGGGGTCGATGGTCTCGGCATAACCCGCGAATTCGCCGGGCCGTGCGAACTGCAGCAGCTTGGTGACGATCAGCCAGATCCGGTGCGTCTGCTCGTGGATCAGGCGCATTTCCTCCCGCACCGGGTCGGCGGCAGGCCCGAGGATCTCCTTCATCACGTCCAGGTTGCCCTGGATCACCGCGACCGGGTTGTTGATCTCGTGGGCGACGCCGGCGGTCAGCTCGCCGATGGCCGCCAGCTTCTCGGTCATGGCGAGGTGGCGGCGGGCCTGTTCCAGGGTGGCGAGGGCGTGCTGCAGTTCGAGGGTGCGCTCCGCCACCTTGCGGTCGAGTTCATCGCCCCAACGCTGCAGTTCCGCCCGCCGGTCGGCCAGGTTGTCGAGGAGCCCGTCGAAGGCGGCGGCGAGCTGGCCGATCTCGTCACGGCTGGCTACCGGACCGACCCGCGCTTCGGTCTCGCCTTCGCGGATTCGCCGGATGGTGGCGCCCACCTTCTCCAGCGGCTTGAAGATGCTGCGGGCCCAGCGCAGGGACAGCACGCTGCCCAGCAGGCTGACCACCAGGAACACCCCGAACAGGGTGTACAGGGCGCTGTGCATGGTGGCCTTGAAGGGGGCTTCGAGAAAGCCGACGTAGAGCATGCCGACCCGCTTGCCGAAGCTGTCCAGGACGGGTTCGTAACCGGAGACGTAGTCGTCATTCACCACGAAGGCGGTGCCCAGCCAGACCTTTCCCTCTTCCAGCACGTGGTTGCGCACGGCGGCCGAGACGCGGGTGCCGAGGGCCCGTTCGCCTTCGAAAAGCCGCACGTTGGTGGCGATGCGGGTGTCGTCGAGGAACAGGGTGGCGGTGCCGCGGCTGCCGAGGGGGAGTGTGCCGTCCCGGTAGATGATGGCGTTGATGCGATCCACCATTTCGCTGTTGCCGTTGAGCAGCACCCCGCCCTCGAGCACGGCAATCGGGCGGCCACTGTCGTCGCGTACCGGCAGGGCGGCATGGATGAGCAGGCCGCGGGTTTCTTCCCGGCGTTGATCGGGGATGGCGTTGGGGGTGTTGACCAGGGGAAGCCGGGCCCGTTGGCGCAGGGTGGGATCGATGGCTTCCAGGTGCTCTGCATCGAACACGTCGATACTCTCGGAGGCCTCGCCGGCAAGGGCTGCCTTGACCACCGGCCAGTGGGTCCGGTCGGCATGGGGGCTGCCGGGGGGCAGGCCGACGACCTGCGGCCGGCCCTCGGGGTCGAGCAGGTAGAGGAAATCCAGCCGGGCCTGGCGGCGGGCGGCTTCCAGGTAGGCCGGCAGGCTGCCCTGCGACGGTGCGGCGAGGGCCCGCGCGAGGCGCTGGCTGTCGGCCAGGGCGGCGATGTCCACGGCCACGTTCTGGCGCATGCGGGCAAAGTACTCGTGGGCGGTGACCAGGTCGGAGCCGACCTTGTAGCTGACCAGCCGCTGGTAGCCCTGGTTGCCCGATACCCACACCAGGGTGAGCAGGATGGGAACCCCGAGGAGCAGCGGGGCGAGCACCATGGCGAGCAGCTTGGCGCGCACGGAATGCCCCAGGCGGGCGAGGAGTCGGGCGATCATGGCGACCTGCTCGGGCTCAGCCCAGCCCCCACTCCACCGCCTTGCGGTCGAGGGTCTTGCGTGACACGCCGAGCAGGGTTGCCGCACGGGATTTGTTGCCGCCGCATTGCTCCAGCACGGCCAGGATGTGGCGCTTTTCCACCTCGGCGAGGCTCAGGGGCAGCGGGTCGGCCAGGCCCTGGGCCTGGTCGTGGCGGGGCAGGCTGCCCAGGATCAGGGAGCGTTCGATCAGGTTGCGTAGCTCGCGCACGTTGCCAGGCCAGGCGTAGGCGGCCAGGCGGGCGAGATCGAACTGGGTGATCTCGAGGGGAGGCAGGCCAAGGTGGGTGGCCAGCTGGGCGTTGAAGTGCAGGGCCAGCTCGGTGACGTCTTCCTGGCGTTCCCGCAGGGGCGGGATCACCAGGGTGACCACTTCGAGGCGGTAGAAGAGATCCTGGCGGAAGCGCCCGGCGGCAACTTCGGCGCGCAGGTCGCGGTTGGTGGCGGCGACGATGCGTACATCCACGGGCACCTCGGTCTCGCTGCCGACCGGACGGATCCGCCGTGCCTCCAGGGCGCGCAGCAGCTTGGTCTGCATGGCCAGGGGCAGCTCGCCGATCTCGTCGAGGAACAGGGTGCCGCCGTTGGCGTAGTGGAACAGGCCGCGGCGGGCATCCCGGGCGCCGGTGAAGGCCCCCCGGACGTGGCCGAAGAGTTCGCTTTCGATGAGTTCGGGCGATACGGCGGCGCAGTTGAGGGCGACAAAGGAACGCTCGGCCCGCGGGCTCATCTGGTGCAGGGCCCGGGCGGTGACTTCCTTGCCGACGCCGGATTCACCCAGGACCAGCACCGTGGAGGGGGTCGGTGCGACCCGCCGGATCAGGTCATACAGGGCGCGCATCGGTGCGGAGTGGCCGATCAGGCCGTCCACCTCGCCCCCCAGACCGGCCACCTGGCGCTGCAGCACGAAGTTCTCGCGGTCCAGGCGGGCCCGTTCGAAGCAGCGGCGCAGGGAATTGATGATCTGGTCCACCCGGAAGGGCTTGAGCACGAAATCGGAGGCACCGGCCCGCAGGGCGTCGATGGCGGTCTCGATGTCGGCAAAGGCGGTGATCAGGATCACGTCGCCGGCGAAGCCCTGGTTGCGCAGGCTGCGCAGCCATTCCATGCCGGAGCGGCCCGGCAGGGCGATGTCGAGCACGATGGCGTCGAAGTGGTGTTCGCGCAGCCGTTCGGCGCCTTCTTCGGAGGAGCCGGCCACGTCGACCCTGCAGCCGCGGGCGCGCAGGGCGCGTTCGAGAAAGTTGCGGACCCCGGCTTCGTCATCGACGACCAGCACGGCATAGTCGGTCCAGGTGGCTTCGCGGGGTGTCGGGGATGGGGGCGTGCTG